>JAZQTV010000146.1:0-1811 GCA_045630945.1 Clostridia bacterium | reverse complement strand
TCTTCTAAAGTGGTTTGCACGCTCGTATAATCTTGACATCTTGTCATCGTCAAGCTTAGGAAGTGTTTGCTGACTGTCGCAATAAGGACAGGTAGCAACAGTAGCTCCGCTTTCAATTTCAAGGGAGCCACCGCACATTTTGCATTTAAAAACTGCCATAAAAATCCCTCTTTATAATAATTTATATAGAATTATAGCACAAACCTTTAATAAACACAAGAAAAAACGGCTTTTCAGCCGTTTTTTGTTATCTTTTTCTTTCAAGCTCTTTCTTGGCGTTGTGCCACTTGACAAAATAGTAAATTGCAAGGGGCCAGAAAAGGAATATGCAGATAACACCGCATCCTAAATTTTGGTTTACCTCGTTTTCAAGTGCTGCAATTTCATCAGCTGAGTAAGTGGTTCTGCTGCCGCCACCTGTTGATCTGTTGTGTGCCTCGTTTACGTCAAAGGTAGTGCCGCAAAGTGAACAATGGCATTTGCCGTTTTCAAACGTGTTGTTTTCTTCGTTCATACAAACGGGGCAGGTAACGTTAATAAAATTGCTTGAGTTAGCAGATGTGCTATTCTTGTCAAAGGTATCCTTTTTTTCGTCAAGCGCGTGGGGATCGTATTCGGTAACGTCAATCTCCTGACCACATGCGGCACAGTAATATTTGTTATCACGCCATACGTTTTCACCGGAATATCCGCAAATTTTACAAGTCTTATTCATAAGTAACTCCTTTATTAAAGCGAATTTAACGCATTATTTATGTTTCTTAAAGCATTTCTGCTTTCGTCAATAGATGCGTTGACTGAATTCAACTGAGTTTGTATGCTGTTAATGGTATCAGGTGAATGCTCTTGCAAATGGTATTTATTATATGAAGCATCGTCAATAAGCTCTCTGATACAATAAATAACACCGGGAATACCTAAAAGCACAAAGTTCCAGAATGCAAAACCAAGCACCGAATCAACGTTATTGTAACGTAAAATGGAAACAAGGATGATAAAAGTAATATAGGCAATTGAAAGAAGTGAGGAAAGTGCCGAAATGCCCAATATTGAAATTACTATAATACCCCAGCATATAAGTGATGCAATAGCCAACTTCGAATATGATTTCTTAAAGGGCGTTTTTGCGTATTCAAGGTCTTTTTCGAGATCTTGCTTATTTTTAAGAAGTGCTTGAAGGCGGTCTTCAACAGTTTCCTTTGAAACGGTAAGCTCACTTCTTTTGCGCTCTCTTTCGTTAGCCTCACTTATGCGTTTGTGTATAAGCTTTGAAGCTTCGATAATCTGTTGCGAAGTGGCTTCATCAGCATAACGAACAGCGTTTTTATATTCGTTCTTGTGATCAAACACGTAGCCAAGCTTGTTAAGATCATCCACAGTTGAAACTTTGCAGTATGCAAGAAGCTTGTAAACGTATGCGTTGCCGTTTTCGGGATCCTTATCAAGCACCTTTTCGCAGTATTCACTGGCACTTGACCAGTCCTCGTTACCAAGGAAAATCTCAATACGCTTAATTAATGGCGCAATATCGTTTGTGGCTGCTGCGGCTTGCGGTGCAGGGGCGGGCGCTTTGGGTGCTTCCTCTTCCTTACCCACAAGCTTTTTAATGCCGCGTACAAGGTCGGGCATAAAGCCAAGCTTTGTCATATCCTGCGCCTGAAGATGTGCAAACTCTTCGGGAAGATCGTATGCATCCATACCGGAATAGCAGGGAATAAGCAATTTGCTGCGATCCTTTTTCATTATCTGAAGGTATCTTGACCACTCGTTTCTTACCCAAGTTGCCTGGAAATACTCGGGCTTGCTTCCTA
>JAZQTV010000145.1:0-22130 GCA_045630945.1 Clostridia bacterium | reverse complement strand
TCAAGTTGAGGCATCAGAATATCATAGCTTATGTTATCAAACACGCCCATCCACGTATTGTATATTACGGGAAGGCTTGGGTTCCTGAGCTTATTTACGAAACGGTGAAGCTTATACGCATCCAGATCAAGCTTATTCTTGAAATCGTAATACAGTACGGCAGGAAGCACCAATTCTTCATCAGGCATAAGCACGTATGAAAAATCGCTATATCCTGCATCAACGTATATTTCCCTTATTCTGCCCTGCTGTATGAAATTGCGATATATCTTATACTGCCACATACTGTCAGCTAATATATGAAACACCTTACCGCGCTGATTCTGCGTGTTATATACAGCAAAAAACGGATTAAAGTTAGTATCTTGACGCACGTCACGGCTTTGAGCAAATACGCCCGAAGCAAGTGTTTGCCAAGCGCCCTTTGATTCCATACACCACTGACTGTACTGCGTATACGTTTCATATTCGCCACCGTTAAACACGAACCTTGAAAGAAGACTGTGAATTTCTAACGGCTCTTCAGTAATATTTTTTATTATATCCCTACGTACCGTTACACCGTCATAGTTTTTTTCACCTACGGTTATTTGAATGCTGTTATTTTTAAACACATATCCGTCAGCAGTTTTTTCTGCTTCACCTAAGACGTTCATTCCTTTGATTTTAACGTCAATAAGCTTTTGTATTTCCATTAAAACAACTCCTTTACCGTATGATAAAGCCTTTTGTATTTTGAATACTGTTCATCGTATTTTGTTATATCCTCAGGTGCAAATTCCTTTTTGTATCTTACGAATATATCGCGCGCTTCAAAAAGATTCTTCACACTGCCCATTGCAACTGCCTGTATCATTGCGCAACCGCACAGACCGCCCTCACCCGAGCGCAGTACCTTTATGGGAACGTTCTGTATATCCGCCTTAAGCTGAAGCCAGATATCAGAATTAGAGCCGCCTCCCGTTGCGGTAAGACGTTTTATTTCTATGCCGTACGGCTTTACCGCTTCAGCATTAAGCTTCATTTCCATTGCGGTGCCCTCAAGCACGCTTTTGTAAAGGTCGCTGTCGGTGGTATCAAGATCCTGCCCGATAAAAGCACCCTTTGCGTTTATATCGTTATACGGTGTCGCCGCACCGCCAAGATAAGGAAGGAAAAGCACGCCTGTGGGTGTTTTCTTCATATCTGATTCGATGTAGGTGAAGAAATCCCCTTTATCGCCGTTATAGTTATGCATTATCGTCTTTCTTAGCCAATTAACTGCCGAGCCGCATGAATAGTTAAGCACGTAAGTGCAATATAATCCGTCAATAGCGTACGGCACAACAGGATAACCCATTCTGCCAAGCTCAATGCTTTCTTCAGGTCTTTCAAACAACGTGGTTATACATTCTACCGTACCCATACCGTCGACTGCGTCGCCTGATGAAAGTATACCTGCACCGATAGACGTGCACACCTGATCATGTGAGCCTAAAACAAGTGTACAGTTGTTTTTTATGTTAAGCTCTGCCTTAATTGCATCTGTTAATTCGCCCACGATGCTTCCTGCAAGCATAGGCGTTGAAAACAGATTTTCAAGCCCCATTTTTTGAAGAAGCGCTTCAGAAAAGCACTTGTTTTTCACATCAAAAGCACCAGTGCGTGCCGCCAACGAATAATCGATAACCGCCTTACCCGTAAGCAGATAACCAAGATAATCGCAAACAAGCATTGCTTTTTTAGCCCTTGAATAGATTTCGGGCGCATTATTCTTTATATAAAGAAGCTTATATACCGAAAAAAGGCTTTGGGGTACAGTACCCGTAATTTTGAATATTTCTTCATCGCCAACGGTTTCAGTTACCTTTTGTGCCTCTTTTTCACCGCGGGGGTCGGTGTATATCATCGGCAGAAAAAGAACCTCATCGTTTTCATCAAGTAATACGAATGATTCGCCAAAGGTTGAAATAGCTATGGAATCAACGACGTTATTCTTTGCAACCTCGCTGATAAGCTGCTTAAAATTTTCGCGTATAGCAAAAATATCAACATACGTTTCATTATCCTTTTTTATAAGGGAATATTCCCTAAACACGTATTCAAGTATTTCGCCTGTTTCATTAAAAAGCTGACATTTAATACCTGTTGAGCCTATATCCATACTTAAAAAGTTCATTATTTTCACCTCACCAAACATTATATTTGACTTCGTACCGTTAATATAGTACAATATGTTTAAAAATATGGTAAATTTGTACTTGGAGTTACTAATATGCAATCGGATTACGACTTAAAAAAAATGAACGAGCTTTTGATGGATTTTAACAGCCTTACGGGGATAAAAATATGTATTTACGACCGTAATGAAAACGAACTTTGCTATTACCCTGAAAAATATTCCTCATACTGTCAGCTTATACGCAAGGATAAAAGACAGGAGGAAAAATGCAAGGCTTGCGATAAATTTGCCTTTAAGCAATGTAAAACCACCCACAAGCAATACACTTACACCTGCCACGCAGGACTGATTGAATGTATTTCGCCCATACTAGTAAACGGTGCAATAACAGGCTATATAGCTATCGGACAAATACGCACGGATAATGCGAACATAGAAACCGACGACCCCATACTAAAAAAGGAATACGATAAATTACCCGTTATTCCGCAAAATAAGATTGCTTCATCAATGCGCATACTTGATGCCTGCACAGGTTATGAATTTCTTTCACGCTTTACCGAAAAAAACGCTTCGGGTATTGATACGCGTATTGACGAATATATAGTAAACAATATTGAGCGCACCGTAACTGCGCAGGAGCTGCAAAAGGAATTTCATATTTCGCACAACGAATTATATCTTATATTTAAGCAGTATTTTGACACCACACCTGCCGAATACATAAAAAGGCAACGACTTTTAAAGGCGCAAAAGCTTTTAAAAAGCACACGGCTTCCTATAAATGAAATTGCCTTAAAATGTGGTATTCCCGATTATAATTATTTTTCAAAGGTATTTAAAAAGGAAGTGGGCATTTCCCCGAGAGAATACAGAAAATCTTAGACAAAAGAACCTGCAAAACGCTTGCAGGTTTTTTATTTTTAATATATTTCTATAATTCTGCCGGTAACACAGCTTGTGGAATACTGTTTTTTACCTTCGTTAAGGTCAGCTTCAAAATCAACGTGTATGTGACCTGTAAATACTGCCTTTATTAACGGTTCATTTACCATAAGCTCATATGCTTCACGGGTATCTGCAGTAGCAAGGTGATGCTCGTGAAGACCTTCGGGATAAAGGTCAACAAGCTCATCAGGCACGTTCATAAGGAACGCGCAGGGATGGTGAAGCTTATTTATCATAAGATCGTAAAAATCAGGCTGATAAAGGGGTGTATGCATAAAAACGAGTATGGGAAGCCCAAGCTTAATTTCTTCCTTAAGTCTTTCTGTCTGCCATTTTTCCATTTGGTGATACGAATTATCTATGGTAATAATATTAACACCGTTCACCTTTCTTGAAGAAAACAGAATATTATTTTTAAAGCATTCCTGAATACGATCAAGAGAAGCCATTTTATATGCTGTATCCTCCTTCGCCTCACCTAAGTAATGGCTGAATTCGTGGTTGCCTGCCGCCATAATAATATCACAGGAATCAGATAATGCCTTGGCGTATTCATAATTCTTTTCGGAGGTAAAATCCAAAAGGTCGCCTGTGCTTACAATAAACGTATCGTTTTCCTTCGCAAATTCCCTTGCCTGCTCAACGTTTTCTTCAGCGTTTGCAAAATACTTAACGCGGTTGTTTGCAAGATCGATTTTTCTTTGATCGTTACGTTCATCTGCAAGTGCAACGTGATTATCACTTATATGCAAAAATGAGAACGGTTTTTCAATACCTATATTGACCCTTGTGGTAATATACCTAAGCTTAAATGACATAATATTTCTCCTTGATTTTTTTATTATTCTAACATATCTCTATTTAAAATTCAATAGAAACACTAACAAAAAATACAAAAAACGTGATGCTTTCGCATCACGTCTTTTATTTATGCCGGATCCTCGTCCTCAGGTTTTGTATCAAAGCTATTGCCGCCGCTTTCAGTAAAAACGTCGCTTGCTTCGATTTTTGCTATTTCCAATTCAGGAGCTTCATATCTTTTCATTATTATTGCCTCCTTAACCCTTATATGCGTTTGCCGATACACCGTAGTTATTAAGCGCGGTTATAAGCGCACCGACACTTGCGCTGTTATATTTCTGTGCGATATAAGCATTTACGTTGTATTCAACCGTGCTTATTACTGTTTCGCCCTTAACAAGCTTAATGGTGTAAACCTTTGCAAAATCAGTTGCCTTGATATCCTCGGTATAAAGCACGTTGCCTACAAGCTCACTTCTGTCAACCGCCTTATTGTTAAGAAGAATCTGAACGTCGTTATCGGTAAGGTTAAGACGGAAGTAAATCTTATTTGCATCGCCCATATTAAGACCGATAGATACCACCTTATTGGCAGCATCGGTATTACCTGTGATTGTTCTTACGCCGTCGGGCTTTGTGAATTCAGATGGTTTAAGCCAATCAATATCCTTTGTAGCATATTCATCGGTCTTATAATCCTGATACTTCTGTGCCTCGTCACCGTAAACAAGCATATCGGAAAGAAGTGTAATAAGCTCTACGTACTTTTCATTACTTATCTTAAGTTCTGCCGCAGTCTTGTTTGCAAGGTTATCAGCATATTTCTTTACTGAATAGTCATTCTTTACGGCAAATACTTCATCATTAAGAACAAGCTGTGCCGTAATGTTTTCTGACATACATTGAGGATTGATATCAGTATAGGTGTACATATAATAGCCTGTTTCGCCATCGTATACGCCTGTCAGTTCTTCAGTCTTATTATTACGTGTAACCTTTAATACTGCATCCTGATGTGCCTGATCAAGCTTTGCGAAGAAGTTTACTGAAAGTGTTGAGCCAATATCAAGTGTTGCACCTGTTATTGAATTTGCAGTTGCCTTATAGCGTGCATAAAGGGTATGCTGACCTGCAGGAACGCTTTCGGTAGTATAGCGGTAATACTTATCCTTTGAAATAAGATTACCATCTTCATCGTACCAGCCGCTGAACTTATAATCTGCGTTATCGGTTGCTCGTGCAACGTAGGTTTCGTGAACACTGTCTTCAAACACGTTACCTGCGTTATAGCTGATGCCTGCATTTGAAAGAATTTCATCTGCATTGTCTACCTTTTCGCCCATACCGTTTTCAATCTGCGCGGCTACGTTATATTTGCCAGGTGCAAGAATTGAAACGTCATTTGATACGGTGCTTACGGAACAACCTAATATGGAAGTTTTTGTAATCGATGCATAAGGTGCCTGAATATAGAACGAATCGTTTGCCTGTGCATTAGGTGCGTGCATATAAATAAGCACATTATACTGATCCCTTGTGTACTCTTTTGCAACACCGGATGACGTACCTGTAAACGTATCGTAAGATGAATCGGAAATATCCTGTGTAAGCGTTGCTGTGCAACCATAAGGAATTACAAGCCATCCGCTTGTTACGTGTACCTCATCATAATCACTGGTATAGGTATATGAATAGTCTTCCTTAACACGCTTCCATCCATCGTCTTTTACATAAATACCAAACTTTATCTTAATGTCGGTACGGCTTTCCATATTGTTGGTAACAGTAAACTGTGCAACCTTATGTCCCGTATCAAAGAAGTTCATATCACTGTTGTGCGTTCCCAGTAAGATGCCTTTTTTATCTGTTGCTTCACTTTCGGTAACGGTGAACTTATAACCTACCGTGCGGGTAATGTTGCCTGCAAGCGCAACAACTGCGGCATCGTGCTCACAAAACACCTGCGGATTGGGCGCGTGACATACGTCACATACCGTATTTGTGTAAGTATGACCGCCTGCGCAAACCTCATTAGAATACTTTGTATAGTTGCGCTTTGACATAATAAGAGTATTAAGTATATATTTTGCGCCTGTTTCAAGTGTTTCGCGTGAGATCTTATCTGAATCGATAGCATCTATAATCGCGTTAACGTCGCAGTATGAGTAGGGCTCACGAACGCCGTGACCTGCATTGATTTCAGCTATGATATCGTTATTGTTGTTCCAGTCGCCTGAAATGTAATATTCATATCCCCATTCGCCACGAACAATATTGGTAAGAATATCGTGATTCTCACTCATTGCATAGCCGTTAATGTGGTTATAGGATGACATTAAGCCCTGTGCTTTACCCTCTTTAATACACATTTCAAAGGGCATAAGGTAGATTTCTCTGAGTGCGCGTTCTGAAACCCTAACCTCACAGGAAAGCTTATTGTTTTCCTTTTCGTTACATACAAAGTGCTTAATACATACGCTTACACCGTACTGCTGAACTGCCTTAACGGTGGTTGTTGCCATTATAGCTGAAAGGTACGGATCCTCTGAATAATATTCACTGCATCTGCCAAGAAGGGGATTGCGGTGAAGGTTCATACCGGGTGCAAGCCATACATCAACATTATTATCGTAAAGCTCGCTACCCATTACACGACCGAATGCTTCAACAAGATCTGTATTCCAGGTAGAAGCTATTACTGTTTCGCAGGGGAAGCTTGTTCCTTTTGAACCGATACCTGAAGGACCGTCGGAAACTGCCGCACGTGAGAAGCCGTACTTCTGATTAACTGCATCACTTGCGCCAAAGTTGGTTGTTCCAGGATATGATACGAAGAATGTAGCAAGCTCATCACTTGTCATCTGTGCTACAAATTGGTCAAGAGTAATTGTTCCGCTTACAACATCCTTAAGCTGATAGTAGCTATCTGCATCCTTTCTGAATACAGTGAAATAGTCAATGTTGGGTGCAACAATGTTTCTACCGCTGCCAAAGGTTACCTTAATTGTGTTAAGGCCCTTTTTAAGTCTTAATACGCCTTCAGCTTCAGCTAACTTATAGCCGTTATACTTATTGCCGCTTTCGGTATAAGTATCAAGGAGCGTTGCGGTTATAGTCTTTGTATAGTTATCTGAATCAACAGAGAAATTAGTTATAGCCGTACTTGTGGTATTTGTTGCGCCAAGCAGACTAAAGCCGTAATCGCCTTCCTTTTCGCAGTAAACCTGATAGTAAACTGCCGATAAGCGCCATGCATCCTTCAAGTGTGTATTATTGTACGATACCCACTGACCATCCTGATAAAGCTTACATCCGTTTGAGGTTTCAATAATCGTATTGCCCTGATAGCTTGAATTGCCCACAAAGTCGAGGTAATTCTCACCTTCGATATTTACAGAGGTATTAAAGTTTACCGTAGGATAATTAAATACTTCGGTAAGCGTAAACGCTGAAATGTTAGGTGCGGTGAACGAGCCCTTTGCAAAGCGAATGTAGTTAACGCCCTTCTTAAGTGAAAGATATCCGTCAACGTCAACATCCATATAGTTGTTATACTGCGCATTACCACTTGTAATGCCGCTTGATTCCTTCGTGTTTACAGTAAGCTTAAATTCGCCAAGATTTTTATCTGCCGCAAAGTCTGTACCGTTTGTTGAAGTCAAAATGTCAAAACCGGTAGTTGCCACAGTACTTGCAGCCCTTACCTTAACCTTAAAGTTACCATCGTTTTCAACGTACACTCTGAAGGTTACGTATGAGCCTGGACGCCACATACTTTCAATGTTATATCCGTTATATACATCCCATGTCTGAGTTGAAGCATTATAGAAAGTACCATCACCTGCGAATGACTTGGATACCGCAGTAGCGTTATCAACAATATCGTAGTAAACTTCTGCAGGAATATACGTGCTTCCGTTGTTTGCTACGGGCATTGCGCCACCCTTTCTCGAAAGGGAGAAACTATCAATGTTACATGGAACACCAACAGCAAGCTTAATATAGTTTGCACCCTTTTGAAGTGTAATAGGTGTTGCCATATTAAGATCCTCATAGCCGTGATAGTTGCTTCCGCTTGCAAGATTGGTTTCAGAACCGATTAAGGTCTCATACGTTGTAAACGCAACGTTATCGGTAGAGGTTAAAACTGTGATCTGTGCGCCCTTTTTAGCGTTTTTATTAGCCGCCGCACGCACACTAACGTAATATTCGCCTGTTTCTTCAACATTAACCTTGTAAACTATTGATTTAATTAAGTCACCCTGCTTAGGTGATACGCCTGTATATGTTTCCCAAGCCCAAGTATCAATATTAAATAATTTACCTGTAAATACCTCGGTTTGTGCAGTGTAGCCACTTTTTGCTTCAGGTGTCTGATACCAGAACTCAGCCTCAATACGTGCATAATCCTTGATTGTGGTTTCGTTTACAACTGCCTCGGCAGAATCAAGGTTTTCTAAGGTACCATCGGCAAGAAGTCGCTTATCGAGTGTGGTTTTTGCCTGTTCGGTAAGCTGTTCAACAACAATAAGATCAGAAATCTTATGTGTACCTGCAAGCCTTGTGCCTGCTTCCTTTACGGAATTACCAACGAAGAAGTTATAGTCACCTGCTTCAAGAACGTATGCAGACTTATTGCCTGTTTTGCCCATATCGTCATATGAAGCAAGCTCGGTAATATCGCAGGTGATAGTTAAGGTTTCGCTTGCACCGGGCTGAAGAAGCTGTGTTTTATCAAAGCCTGCAAGTTCCTTTGCCGCCTTACCAAGCATGCCCTGAGGCGCTGAAGCGTAAAGCTGTACAACCTCTTTACCGGGAACTGTGCCTGTGTTGGTTACCTTTACGGTAACGTTAACGTTATTTCCTTCTACGTTGAAGCCTGTTGCTTCAATAGTAAAATCTGTGTATGAAAGACCGAAGCCGAACTCATAATTTACCTTTGAATAGGTGGGGTCAAAGGTTTCAAAGTAACGGTAGCCAAGGAAGATATCCTCGGTATACTTCTGTACACTTGTGTCGTTTATAAATGATTCGGTGGTGGGATAATCATCCAGCGTTTTTGCATACGTGGTAACAAGCTTACCCGAGGGGTTAACGTCACCCAATACAACGTCTGCAATAGCCCAACCGCCCTGCATACCGCCGTAGCCTGCAAAAAGAAGTGCGTCTACGTCAATGCCAAGGTCATTATCAAAGGACCAGCTTGTATCGATAGGCGCAGGTGTGTTAAGCACAACTATTACCTTATCGAAGTACTTTGTTGCATTCTGTAAAACAGATTTTTCGGAATCGTGAAGCGTCCAATCGGAAACGGGCATATCAACGCATTCACCGTCGAAACGGCTGATAACCACAACTGCGGTATCAACGCCTGCATTTACTGCGCCCTGATAATCAGCTTCAGTAGGAACGTATTCTACAAACGATTCATCCGAATAGCTGGATTCAAGTGCCGCAACGTATTTTTGTGAAATATCATCATATACGGTTATTCTGCCCTGTGATTCAGCATAATTAAATGCATCAAGGGGATCAATACCCGCATTCTTGCCGCCTACACCAAGCGAACGGGATGAACCTGCGCCCCACGGGATGTAGCCGTGCTGTTTTGCCAACGTTTCGATTTGCATACTGTTATCAAAGTTGAAATCCGAAGCAGTATACAGTCTTAAATGCTGACCTTCGCCGAATATAGCGATATTTGCGCCTTTCTTTAACGGAAGTGCGTTGTCTTCGTTTTTAAGAAGAACGATACCTTCACCGTTCAAAACGCGTGCAACACCCATACCGTTATCATCGGCACCTGCTGCCTGTGCAGAAAAGTTTATGCCTGCGAGCACTCCTACTATCATAGAAAGCGCAAGCACTAATGAAAATACCTTTTTAAAAGTGTTTCTCATTTGGTTTCCTCCTGCTTTTTACTTTTTTTAGTCTTGTTTATTACAACGGGAATTCCCACACCAAGTGCAGTCACACCCAATATGCCAAGAATAGTCCAAGTAATAACCGAAGAGCCCTTCTTTTTGCCTGCAAGAACAATCTTATTGTTTATAAGTTCGTCAACAAGCGCGGTAACGTTTGCGATTCTTGCGGGATCGGGTGCTGTACAACGAACGCATCTGTGGTCAGCACCAATTTCGTGGTTATCACCGCAAACGAAAAGCCTGTTGAACTCATAGAACGACTTTGATCTGATTACTGTATAAAGAACTGCCTTTGCACTGTTTTCAAGTGTTTCGCGGCTTATCTTTCCTTCTTTTACTGCCTTAAGCACAACGTTTATATCCGCATGGCTTGCAGGCTCGCGAACAGTATTACCTGCGTTAATTTCTTCAACGTGGTCTTTATCGTTATACCAGTCACCTGAAACGTATCCCTTAAAGCCCCACTCATTACGAAGAATATTTGTTAAAAGATCCTTGCTTGCTGAAGCGGGTACACCGTTTACAAGGTTGTATGAACTCATAACACCGTTGGTGCCACCTTCCTTAACGCACATTTCAAAGGGCTTTAAGTAGATTTCTCTTAACGCACGCTCTGATACCTGTGAATCGCAGGCAAGCTTATTCTTTTCCTTTTCGTTACATACAAAGTGCTTGATACAGGTGCTTATACCCATTGACTGTGCGGCTTTAACCGTGGTTGTAGCCATGACGCCTGAAAGGAAGGGATCCTCCGAATAATACTCACTGCATCTGCCAAGAAGAGGATTGCGGTGAAGGTTCATACCGGGTGCAAGCCAGATATCAACGTTGTTATCGTAGCATTCCTTACCCATTACGATACCGAATGCTTCAACAAGCTTTTTGTTGAAGGTGCATGCGATAGTCGTTTCGCAGTGAAAGCTTGTTCCCTTTGAGCCGATACCCGAAGGACCGTCAGAGGGTCCTGCAAGTGCAAGACCGTATTTTTCAACCGTTGCATCATCCGGACCGATTTTTGAGCCCTGGTGAGGAACGCAGAACTGTGCAAGTTCTTCATCCGTCATCATACCTACAAACTCATCAAGTGTAATCGTGCCCTTAATTACTTCATAAAGCTTATATGTCTTTTGTGTTGTATTTTGTGCCTCTTTTTCATTTACAGAAGCCTTTGTTGTGCCTTTAACAGTTGCACCTGTGAATGTAAAGTAATCAACGTTAGGTGCATTTGTAAGCTTAAGTAAAACGTAAACCTTACCCTTTTCAAGCCTTACCTTGCCTTCTGCAGTAAGCTCCTCATATGAGTTATAGGTGCTGTTTTCCCAGGTTTCGCCGCCTGTTACAGTTAAGCCTGTTTCGGTATACGTTACGTCATCCTGACTGATTAAAACCGTAACCTTTGCGGGTTTCTTAACACTACCGTGACCTGCCACAAGTGCGGTGAACGTATAATCATCGGTTGCAGGAACGTCTATTTCATAATAAACCTCACCACCGCGGTAGGTGTGTGCTATACAGTCACCACTGTGGTCTTCCCATTCCTCCGTTTCACTATTATATAAGTAGCCGCTGAAGCCCTCGATACCGATTGCGCCTGCGCTTGTTTCGGAGGAGCGTATAAAGTCTTCGGCTTCAACGAAGATTTCTTCTACCTTATTTGCCGGTGCAGTAGGTGTTGCAGTAGGTGTTGCAGTTGCTGCTGCAGTTGCAGTGGGCTTGGGTGTCGATTTAAGATATTCATAGCTTCCGTCAGCAAGAAGTCGCTTTTCAAGCGTGGTCTTGGTCTGATTTGTAAGCTGTTCAACAACCGTAAGCTCTGCTACGTTTGCCTTGCCTGCTTCCTTAACGTTTTTAACTGAATTTCCGCCTAAAACAACGTAGTCGCCTGCTTCAAGAACGTATGCCGCCTTGTGACCTGTTTTGCCAAGATCATCATACGAAGCAAAATCCTTCAAGTCAAAGGAAATGCTTAAGCTCTGTACTGCGCCGGGTTCAAGAACATCCGTCTTTTCAAAGGCGCAAAGCACCTTCTTTGCCTTACCTAAAACACCCTGCGGTGCGGAAAGATATATCTGAACAACTTCCTTACCGTTTATATCGCCAATGTTTTTAACGTTGGCATTTACAGTAACGGTGGTGCCTTCCTGCTTAAAATCAGAAAAGCTTATATCAAACTGAGTATATGAAAGACCGAAGCCGAATTCATAGTTTACCTTTTTATATTCGGGGTCAAAGGTTTCAAAATATCTGTAACCAAGGAAGATATCCTCGGTATATTGCTGTTTATTAACATCCTTTATGAACGACTCGGTTGTGGGATAGTCCTCAAGCTTTTTGGTATACGTGGTAGCAAGCTTACCCGAGGGGTTTACCCTGCCCAAAATAACGTCGGCAATAGGAAGACCGCCCTGCATACCGCCGTATCCTGCAAAAATCACCGCGTCAACACTAATGCCTTCAATTTCATCCTTTGCCCATGACGTATCTATGGGGGCAGGTGTGTTAAGTACAACAACTACTTTCTTGAAATACTTTTCAGCATTTTTAAGCATTGCAAGCTCGTTAGCGCTAAGGTTCCAATATGTATTAACGTTTGCATCAACGCACTCACCGTCCCAACGGCGAATGAATACTATGGCAACGTCAGCATTTTCGCTTGCCTTTTTATAATCAGCATCAGTAGGAACAAATTCCTTATAGGTTGCATCGGAGTGACTGTTTTTAAGTGCATCCACGTAACCGTTGCTTATTTCCTCATAAAGCGTGATTTCACCATTCTGTGCCGCCTGCTTAAATGCATCAAGGGGATCGATTTTACCGTTTACACCCTCTACACCAAGCGCACGGGATGAGCCTGCACCCCACGGCACGTAACCGTGCTGAACGCCAAGCGTTGCGTGTGTAGAGCTATTCATCAGCTTGAGTGTATCCTCATCAGTTTTAAAATCCGCTTCGGTATAAAGACGAAGATATTGACCTTCACCAAAAAGCGCAACAGACGTACCCTTTTGTAACGGGAGCGCCTTGTTTTCATTTTTAAGAAGTACTAAACCTTCATCGCCAATAGCCTGTGCCACGCGCTTACCGTTCTCATCTGCGCCTGCCGCCTTGACGGTTATTCCAATACCTGCAGGAATAACGATACTTGCCATCATAGCTAAAGTAATGATCAGTGCAATAAACATTTTCACTTATTCCAACCTCACCTTTTTTAATTAGATAAAACAACCTCATTTTATCTTGAAGTTTATTTTATCAAATTTTTCCTTTACTTTTCAAGCAAAAAACCATTCATTTTATAGCCAAAATTTTACTTTATCTCAATTTAATCAATTTTAAGAACAGTGATAACGCCTGCACCGCTACAGTACGGACAGGAGCTTACGTTATACTGCGGAATTGCTTTCTTAACGCGCGCACCGTTTTCATCAACGTAGCTGCCGTCAAGTTCAGTATAAAGCACGTCGTGATAATGGCCGCAGAAAAGACCGCGAATAACGTCAGCATTGTTTTTGATAAGTTCAAGCATTTTCTTATTTGTTTCGTTTGTATCGTGAGGCGCACCTATAAGGTTTTTGCCATCGTAAAGATTCCAGCTTTCTTTCCAGTTAAGAAGAATGCTTTTTGCTTCCACGTCCTTGGGATTTCCCGATGATACAGGCTCGTGCTGGAAAACAAGAATTATATTATTATCCTTACGTGCCTTTTCAACGGTTGCCGCAAGCTGTTCAATAAGTTCATCCGTATACCTTGAAATTGAACCATTGTCAAGAATAACCGCAACCACCTTATCGTTTACGGTATAGGTATCAAAATGAAGTGCATTAGGCCAATACGGCTTTAAAACCTCTTCTCTTTCTTCATAGGAAAGTGCATCGGCTTTTCTTGTAAGCACGTTTTTGGTCATATCGTGACTTCCCAATGCGCACATAATGGGATTTATCTTATCAAAGAATTCCTTTTTTGCATATTCAAGCGCACCGTTTGAAGCGTAATCCACAACGTCACCTGCTATAACGGTAAGGTCGGCATACTGCGCTACCTGCGCCGCATTCTTCTGTGCAACGTAGATGCAATCGTGTCTGAAAGTCATTCCACGGCACTCAAAGGTCAGCATAACCTCCTCATCGTCCTTATCCTTTTCATTGATGCAGTTTACGTGGGTATCTGCAAGCACTGCAATATCGGTGATATTTCCGTCAGGCTTATTTGATTTGATATTTACCTCGCAAATTACCTGACCTGTTTCTTCAAGTTTGTAGATGTTATAAATATCGTTTTCCATTGCGTTGGGAACTGAAAGATGCTTTTGCGAAAAAAATTCTTGCTTTGTCATAGTTAATCCTCACATATTCTATATATCATAAGTGTACCCGAACGCTTGGGACAGGCATAAATAAATCCGTTCTTTAATTCGTAACCGAATTTTTCGAACCGTTCATCTGTAAATTTATCGGTAAATACGTAACGCTTATTAAGATTTTGCTCATCAACGTGAAGGCTTACAGTAATGCTTTCTGCCTCACATTTAATGTTGCGTATAAAATGCACGCATCCGCGGTTACGTTCATTATCGTCAAACTGCGAAGCATACCAATCCTCATCACTTCTGCGTGTTTCGGTGAGGGGATAATAATCTGCCTGCATTGAAATTTCTGCCGTTTCACGCCATATCTTTTCATACTTAAGCACCATTTGGAAATCTTCCTCAGGCGAATCATGCTTAAACACAGGTGAAAACGCAGGTGCAGTCATAATGGTCAGGAAGTTAAACGGTGTAAGCTCACGTGGCTTACTGCCATTATACTCGCCGTCGGGCTGATCCCAACAGAGCGCTGCAGTACGGAAATACGGTATCCACTCAAGCATTTGCCTGAACTGTCCCTGCTTAACGGGATGCTTGCCGTAGCCCATATCCGAAAAATGAAGTGGTACCGAACGGCGCATAAGCTCAATATCATTTCTTCTGCCGCCCATTGCGCAGTTATCAATAAAGATATGAGGATTTCTTTCCTTTAACGTATCCCAATATCTGTACAGTCCCTGTACGTGCAGATTTTCTAAAATGCCTACACGGTTTTCCTGCTCGTTTGAATTCCAATAATTCATAGGCTGAAAATTGAAATCCTGACGGTAAATGGTTATCTTATTCTTTTTAATAAATGCATCGATGGTATCTATAAGCCAATCGCAAGCTTTTTTATCAGCAAGGTTTACAAGTGCATTTTCCTGAAACCACTTTGCTTCATCCTTACTGTAAAGAAGATGCTCAGGATGCTCAACGTAGGTTGAACTGCCTATATGCGCACGTTCAGCCTCAAACCACACAAGAAAGTCAATACCCTCCTGCTCACATTTTTCGCCTACGGGCGTCATATCGTTGGGATAGCGTTCCTTATCGCAATAAAGCGTGCCTACACCGCTTTTCCAGTAATCACTTGTGTAGGGACTTATGCTTTTATCGCAAGGGAACCAGCCTGCATCTATCCACCATATATCAGGCTTGTAGCCACGCTTAATGAACGTATCGATTGCCTCAAGCTGATTTTCTTCAGTGGTATAGGTATATTCAACGGTACCGTTTATATGCGCGTTATGACCTGTGCACATAGGCTTTAACGGCTGACCGTTTCTTCTTGGAATAATGTGTGCGTAGTAGAATGAACGCCACAGGTTGCGGATGCGTGATTCATCGCCGGTATCCGACACCATAAGCGTTATCATGGGTGTGCGCACCTTTTCACCGGGAAGAAGGTAGCTATCAAACTTCTTCTGCCCTGCTTTAAACCTTGCACCGCCGTTTTCAAGGGATGCTTCCGTCTGCCAGCCTGCCGACCAACCTATTGCAATATTTAAAAGGTAATCGTCAAAAATAAGACGCATATATGGGTTTGCACCCATACAGGAATTACCGTCCCACATTAACGGATGCTTGATTATGGGTGCTTCGGTAAGTGCTTCACGCCACCAAGAATATCCGTCTTCCCTGAAGTTATCACCGTTACCGTGCAAAAGAACGGGATTTTCACCTTCTATCACCCCGTCAAACACCTTAAACTCGGATACTTGAGGCGAGTTTTCTTCACCGTTATTGGTGATATAAAGCGTCCACTCAACAACAGGAAAATCGTAATACTGCTTATAATCAAGTTCAAGTAACAAATTTTCCTTTGTAAGTGCCGAAACAGTATAATTTATAACGTTAGCATCAATATGCTTACGGAATACCGTTGAATTTTCGGGCATACCGAAGTACTGTTCTTCACCTATCTTGTACGTAACGGGTATTTTTGTAAAATCGGTATAATAAAAAAGCTGTCTTACTCTTTTAAAATCAAGCTCGTTCGGTTTCATCTTTATTCTCCTTGTCAGGTATATTATATTTTTTTATATCCTTTATAAAGATGCACGATATTAATATCCTCAGGCATATCAAGACCGTGCGAGCCGCAACCGCCGTCGATTTCGTGACAACCGTGGTCCATTGCAAAGCCTAACAGAGTGTTGTGTTTTTTCCAATGTTCCTTAACCATATCAGAAATTACCGCAAACATATGCGCGTTAAGGCGAAGCTCGGCAAGTGATTTACTGTCTTCGGGACCGTTTTTATGCATTGTACTGTCGTAATTACCGTTATATATTACGATGAAATCGTGTTCATCTTTTAATATTACCTCTACCGCCTTGGCATTTACTTCCGCTATATTGCCTTCCTCGTAATGATAGTAATCTATACTTCTTTCAAGGAATATTCTGCTTAAGCTACATTGACCATAAGTGATTATGGCAATTTTTTTGCCTGCCGCAATAAGCTTATCAAAAAGCGTATCAATGGTAATAACGGGCTTTTCGTATTTTTGAATGCCGTGCACCGAAGGCTGTGCGCCCGTGTACATTGTAGCAAAGCATACGGGAGTAACCGAAGGCATAACCGCAGTTAAGGGCACCTTTATATCAGCATTTGCAGTTGCTGAAGTAAGGAATTCGGGATATTTTTCATAAATCCACTGTGCAATTGCATCGGGATTATACATAATAATTCTATCTGCCTTTTCTCCCGAAAATACGGTATCGATATAAGCAGAAAGCTCACTGTTTTTTTCTGCCGCGCAATCGGGCGCTTTAACACCCATTGCATAAGCAAGCGTTGCACATACGGTATCAAGAGAATTTTTGTTATACATTTTAACTTCACCTCAAAAAAAAATATATTAATATTATACACAAACGAATTTAAAAAGTAAATAGCAAGTTACAAAAAAGAATCCCGCAATAATGCGGGATTCCTATGATTTTATGTTTTGTTATCAGCCGTGGTTTACGATGCAGAAGTTATCGATATATACAACCATATCAGTTGTAACGTTAAGTCTGTCGGGAAGGAATATCCAGAAGTGGTTTTCGCTGCCCTGAAGATCGTCTTCCTCAATAACAACTGTAATCGTTACAGTCTTCCAGCCTTCCTCACCCTGCATTTCCATAGTGGGCTCGGTAATCATATAATAAAGACCGTTTGTCTGATTTTTCGTAATAAAGGAATTTTCGTCATCCTTGCTCTTTCCGCGGATAAGCCAGCTGGGACTTGCAGTTTCTGATTTAAAATCAAATGTTATTTCGTGCTCACCTACTTCCTTAATAAAGGGACGGATATTGATTGCGGGACCAAACCATGTTTCCTTATTGCCTTCACCGGGAGCATACTTAATGCACTTTGAACCCTCAATACCTTCCTGTACAAGAGTAATCGTACCCGTATCGGTTGAATCGGGCAATAAACCCCAGCCTGTGTCTGCGCCATCCTTTGCAGTTTCAAAGGTCGCTGATTTTTCGGGAACAAGATTTTCTTCCGACTCATCAGGTGCTGCGGTAGGTGTTGCCTGTGTGGATGCGCCACCGTCAGAATTTGCTGTTGCAGTGGGTTTTACTGTTGCGGTGGGCTTTACGGTAGCCTGAACTGTCTGTGTAGCCTCAGGTGTTTCGGTAGGTGTTACTTCACCCGTATCATTGCCGCAAGCGGCAACGGAAAGTAACATTACAAGTACAAGTAACAATGCAAAAAACTTTTTCATTTTAAAAAACCTCCATAATTTTTATGAATTTTACAAAATAATTATAGCAAAACCGTTGATTATATGATATACTGTACTTAAATATAAAATATCGAAAAAATGATATAGGTGATATTATGTATGAAGAAAATCTTGCGGTAAAAAACAATGAGCGCATTAACATTCAGTGTCTTTATATATCCCAAGAGGACATTCACAAGCTTCAGAATGCTGACCCCCATTACCATAAATACGTTGAGCTTGTTTACGTTTTGAACGGCACCTTGATTGCCGATTTAGGCACGAATGCGCACGTACTTAACAAGGGTGATTATATCGTTATACCGCCAAAGACACCCCACATATTTAATTTTGAAAGCGCCGATTTTGAATATTACTGCATTAAATTTTTGCCCGATATTCTTTTTTCATCACTTCAGACCGCAAACGAATATGAATACATACTGAACTTAACCGAATTATTGCCCAACCGTTCTCCCGTTCTTCACGATGCGGAGCAGCACACCTTACAGCATATTGCGGAAGCGTTTCGTGCATTTAACGATTACAGCTATTCAAGTGAGCTGATAATACGCGCAGAGGTAATTCATATTTGTGCCGATATTATGCAGTCATGGAAAAAGCAAGGTCAAATAATTTCGGTAACGGCAAAATCAAGCAAGAACATAATAGAAATGATTAAAAACGTGGTTGAAGCAACCCGTGAAGCGCGTGGCTGCCTTAAAACCCACGATGCCGCTTCCCTTTGCGGTTACAGTAGCGGTCACTTTTCAAGGGCATTTAAAACGGTTATGGGTATGACGTTTTCGGAATACGCAAAGTTTGTTAAAATTGCGGAAGCTGAAAGGCTTTTAAAGTGCACCGATATTTCAATAACCGACATTGCACAAACACTGAATTATGCAACGGCAAGCCACTTTATAGAAGATTTTCGTGCTTCAAAGGGAATCTCGCCCCTTAAATACCGTAAAGCACCAAACTAAAGCAAAAAAATCCTGCAAAAATGCAGGATTTTTTATTTTATACATTCTTTTGTGCAAGCACTACCCAGTCCTCTGTATCGGGTTTTTCCGGAACGTGATATTCACCGTTTTCATCGGGTGTTATATTATCGCCTATTAGTATATAGGTGTTCTTTCTGGGATCAAACCATTTTACCGTATAGGTAGCGTTTTTATCCATCCTTCTTAACGAGCCTGCCTTAAAGCTGTTAAGATTATGGAAATATAAAACGTAGGTGTTATTATCATCGGTGGCGCACTGATAGAAACAACCGTCACCGCGCTTAAGATAATCAAGTTCACCTATATCGGGCAGGAAATGCTTTTGTGAATTGAAATCGGGAACAAGCTTCCACCATTCAAGCTTTTGGAAAAACTCCTTAAGATAACCCATCTGATAGCCTGAGGGTAATTCAACCGCTTCACCCCACACAATTTCCTTGTGCTGCGCAGTTATCTCTACGTCATAGTTATCAAATGACGATTTTCCCTTTTCATAGTCGCTTTTATAAAGCCAAATATCCTGTGCACCGTATGCATTACCGAAGAAGCCTGTAAGCCATGCACCCCAAGCTTGCGCACGGGCACCGAATTCAAGTGTCCACAAATGGTCGTAAAATGCCTCGTACTGAATGGCAACCTTTGGTGATTCCCAATAGTCTTTTATCTGAATGTCTTCCATCTGCCTGTCTTCAATAAGGCTCCACTGTGCCGCCCACCAGGAATGACCTGTCTTTTTTGTTATATCGTTAGGATAATATATACTTCTGCCATCGTTTGGAACTTCAAAACGCCTGTTGTACGGCTCTCTGTCACCCCAACGGTAGTCAATACCTGTGCCCCTGCCCGTTACGTTGCACTTTGACGTACCGCGCTGATGTGCAGTAAGGGGATGCTGATAGCCATCATATTTATGAATGTATTCCGCAACCTTCACCCACGGGTCGTCATCAACGCCAACGTTAGGCTGTGTATAACTGTCTATTTCCTGTGCAAGTGTCCACATAACAGGATATGCCGCATAACGTGCCACCCAATAGCGTGTTATTTTTTCAAGATATTCGTGGTCGTTTGCTATCGGCCATATTTCCTGTGCAAAGCAATGCTGACCGTGGGTATGCAAAAGACCCCTGTCTGCAATATACTTAAAGTATTTATCCGCAATCTTGAAGCCTTCAACGTCTTCCTCGCTAAATCCGTCGATAACGTTAAAGGGTGCTCCTATAGGTTCGCTCTGATAAACGGTAAAACCCTGTTGAATACGCTTTTCAATAATGTACTTAAAGTGAGAATCAGTCTTTATGCCTGCCGCATGGTCACCCGCTTCATCAAACTCCTCCTGAAGAAAATTCCAATGCGTATCACCAAGATAGAAGAAGGGTGTTCCGTCATCATACATAAAGTATTTTGTTCCGTGCTCGTTTTTAATAAAGCCGCGCTTGTAAAGCTCAAGCTCGCCCGTATATTTTTCTGCCTCGATTTCAAATTCAATGCCGTTTAACGAAGCATCCTCATCGCAATAGGTTTTTGCCTGCCATACACCCTCTTTAGTAGGCGCAAAGCGAAGCATAAACTCATTGCCGCCGTTCCAGAATGCAGGAAGTGTTATTTTTGTTCCCGTTTCCGTATGAACAAATTCACCTTGCACAAACACGTCAAACTGCTTATTCTTTTCATATTCCTTTGTTGAATTAAACGGAATATCTACCGCTATCCATCTTTGAGTTGTAAATTTCATTTTCATTAGATCCTTTCAAGTAACAATACCCAATCCTTTGAGCCGGGCTTTCTGCCCATGATATATGCACCCTTGCCATCCTTATCGGTGGTGTTGCACTTTATTTTTTCAGGCTCTCTGTACTCACCTGTACGGGGGTTGAACCAGGTAAGATTATATTCTGCATTAGCATCAAGACCAACAAGTGTGCCTGTTCTTGTGCTTTGATTGTAGAAGTGAATTACAGTAAGCTTATCCTCGTAATAAGCACAGGTATAGCAAGCCTGCTCGGGATAATCGTTATATCCTGCCGCAACACCCAATTCGGGAATAATGCGCTTCTGATAGTTAAAGTCGGGAACAAGCTTCCACCATTCTAACTTCTGGAAGAACTCCGCAAGGTAACCCATCTGATAGCCGGATTCAAGTTCAATAGCGTCACCCCATACGATTGCTTTTTCTGCCACCGTAATCTGTATTCCGCCAACACCCGTTACCTCATACTTGGAAAAATCACTCTTATAGCACCATATATCCTGCGCACCGTATCCGTGACCTGCCAGACCGCTTAAATACGCACCCCAAGCCTGCGTACGACAAATAACGTCATCTGCCCACAGGTGATCGTACTTACCTTCATAAGCAATTGCAAGCTTGTTGGATTTCCAATATTCCTCATACTGAACAAAGTTCATCTGCCATGATCTTGGAATTGAGGTCTGTGCTGCCCACCAGTTATGACCTGTTGCTTCAGTTACCTCATCACTTGTATAGAAGCTTACACCGCCGTGGTATATTTTTTCCGTAACGTCAACGGGTTTTTTGTGCGAAGCATAATCATAGCCTGTGCCAACGCCCGTAGGTGTTACGCGTGACATACCGTTCTGGTGTGCTGAAAGGGGATGCTGATACGTATCATATTTGTGCATATACGTTGCAACCTTTACCCAGGGATCGTTTTCAGCGGTAAGGTATTCCCTTCCCGGATTATCTATTTCCTGACCAAGCGTCCACAAAACAGGGTATGCGCCATAGCGTGCCACCCAATACCGTGAAAGTTTTTCAAGATATTCAAAATCATTAAGCTGATAGATCGTAGTTGCAAAAAAGAACTGTGAATTTGCGTGCACAATGCCTTTTTCAGCAAGATAGATAAAGTATCTGTCAGCATCCTTAAAGCCTTCAATGTCTTGCTCAGTAACCGCTGTTGCAACCGTGAACTTTGCGTTTATGGGCTCACTCTGATAAACTGTAAAGCCCTGTTCAACACGCTTATCAACAATATACTTAAAGTGCGAATCGGTTTGTACACCTGCCGCATGGTCGCCTGCGGAATCATATTCTTCCGAGAAAAGCGCCCAATGCGTATCACCAAGGTAGAAGAAAGGTGTGCCGTCATTATACATAAAGTATTTTGTACCAAGCTCAGCCTTTACAAAGCCATGCTGATATATTTTATGTTCACCCTTATACACGTTTGCGCCAACAACGCCCGTAAGGCCGTTAAGCGTC
>JAZQTV010000144.1:0-9632 GCA_045630945.1 Clostridia bacterium | reverse complement strand
TGCCGGATTTCAAAAGTTTTTAATACAACATGATTTTAAAGACGAAAAAGAATTAAATAATTGTACAAACGTTGCATTTTGGACTAACTTTTTTATCTCGTGTGTATTATGGGGTGTGATAGCGTTATTTAGTGATGAGTTGGCACGTTTAGTTGGAAACCCCGGCTGCGGAAAAGTAATAATTATTTCGTCGTTATCCGTGCCGTTAACTGCTTTTTCGAGTATACAAATGGCAAGATACAAAAGAAGCTTTGAATTTAAGCCGTTGTTTTTTATAAGAATTGTTTCTTGCGTAATTCCTTTTTTTATAACTGTTCCGATTGCATTTTTTTCGCGTAGTTATTGGGCACTTGTTATAGGATCACTTTTGTCAACATTTGCAAACGCAGTTGTGCTTACTGTTTTTTCAAAGTGGAAGCCTAAATTTTATTATAGCGTAAAATATTTAAAAGATATGTTCTCCTATTCTTGGTGGATATTAATGGAAAGCATATTAGTATGGCTTGCGGCATATGTTGATGTTTTTATTGTGGGATCATACCTTTCTGAATTTTACGTTGGCGTTTATAAAACATCAATGTCAACGGTTAATCAGATTATGGCACTAATTACTGCAACCACTTCGGTGCCGATGTTCGTTGCTCTTTCAAGATTAAAAAATGATAGAGAGCAGATGATGAAAACGTATTATAATTTCATAGAAGCTGTTGCAATCATTGCTATTCCGTTGGGAATCGGGATTTTTATGTACAAAGATTTAGTAACGGAAATTTTGTTGGGGGCACAGTGGCGTGAAGGTGCTGATTTTATTGGCTTGTGGGGGTTGATGAGCTCTATATGCTTAGTCTTTGGTACGTATTGTAATGGGTTGTATAACGCCGTGGGCAAAACGAAGCTTTCTTTGTTTTCGCAGGTTTTGCATTTGGTGGCGCTTATACCGGTATTGTTGATAGCGGCAAAATACGGGTTTAAAACGCTTTGCGTTGCCAGGTCGTTGGTACGAATAGAGTTAGTATTTGTTCAGCTTATTATCATGAAGATATTTATGAAAACAAGTATTTCAAAGCTTTTTATTAAGATAATTCCTTCGGTTATTGGAACTGTCGCAATGGTTGCCTGCATATTGCTGTTAAGAACTTTGTGGAAGTCAACAGCGTTGCTTTTACTGAGTGTTGTAATCAGCATTGTTGTGTATTTGCTTGTGGAAAGATTGTTTTTTAAAAAGGAATTTATTGGCGCATTAAAGACGTTTGGCGTGTATAAGACTCGTCATAAATAGAATATTGATTCAAGCTGGGTTGCAATTTCAATTTTGATATCGGTGTATTGGAGGAATTTGATGTGCTAAATTTTTTGCTGAAAAAAATAATAATTACATTTTTATGACCATAATTGTAAACTTTGGATTGAATTTTATTTTTTATAAAACTTCGATAAAAAAATATCCTCAAGGAAGGAAATGAAGGAGATATAATGAATTTATTTGAAATGGTATATTATAGGTTAGCAAATAGGACATCTGATAGAAGAATAAAATATTTAAGAAAAAAAGGTTGCCAAATAGGAGAAAAAACCGTATTGCTATGTGGGATAGATGCATTTGGAGCTGAGCCTTATCTTGTGGAGATTGGGAATGATTGTGTGATATCAGGAAATGTTAATTTCTATACACACGATGGCGGGGTAAAGGTGCTTAATTTTCTTAATTATTTCGACGGGAAAAAATGGATAAGGTTGGGAAAATCAGGATAGGAAATAATTGTTTTATAGGCAATGGTTCTAAAGTTTTGCCCGGAGTAAAAATAGAAGATAATGTTGTAGTAGGGGCAGGAGCAATTGTGACAAAGGATGTTAAATCAAATTCAATTGTAGCGGGAGTGCCAGCAAAAGTAATTTGTACAATTGATGAATTTTATCAAAAGAACAAAAATAATTTTTATCCGACAATGGGAATGTCTTCAGAAGATAAAAAAGAATATCTTTTACAGCACCTTGAATGATTGGTTTTGTAAGGAGTGTTATGAGAACAGTACAGCTTTTTGAACAAACATATAAGCGCAGTCCTGATGGTGTGGCGTTTTGCCCGTACAGGATATGTCCTATTGGTGCGCATTCGGATCATCAGTACGGCAAAATAACGGGACTTGCCATTGATAAAGGCATACATATTGCGTATTCGGCAAAGCAGAACGGTGTGGTTGAGCTTGCTTCGCTTCAGTTTGAGAAGCGTGCACAGTTCCACGTTAATTCCGTGCCCAAGGAAAAGCAGAACGATTGGGCAGATTACCTGCGCGGTGCTACGCTGATGCTTAACAGAAAATACCCATTAAGCGTGGGTGTGTGCGGTGTCATTGAGGGTGAGCTTCCTATAGGCGGTCTTTCATCTTCGGCAGCAGTAATCATTGCGTTTTTATCTGTACTTTGCAAGGTTAATAACATTCATTTAAGTGAACACGAAATGATTATGACTGCAAAAATGGCGGAAAATGAGTACGTTGGTGTTGCTTGCGGCAAGCTTGACCAAAGCTGTGAGGTGTTTTCTAAAAAGGACCATCTGTTGTATCTTGATACAAAGGATGATTCCTATGAGCTTATACCCACCAACCCCAAAATGAAGCCTTACGATATAGTGATTTTCTTTTCGGGAATTGAACGCACACTTGCAGGCTCAAAATTTAATATGCGCGTTGATGAATGCAGAAGTGCCGCATATGCGCTTATGGCATACGAGGGTATGGAGTACGGCAAGTTTAACGAAGCGTTTTTGCGCGACGTGCCTAAGGATGTTTTTTATAAGCATAAGTCCAAGCTTCCTGAAAATTGGGCGTTAAGGGCAGAGCATTTTTACAGTGAGTTTGAACGTGTTGAAAAAGGCGCTGAAGCGTGGCGCAGAGGCGATATTGAAGCCTATGGCAAGCTTTCCTTTGAAAGCGGCAGGTCTTCTATTGATAACTATCAGACAGGCTCGCCTGAGCTTAAAAGCCTTTACGATATAATGACCGAAACTGACGGCATCTACGGCGGCAGGTTCTCTGGTGCAGGCTTTAAAGGGTGCTGTATGGCACTTGTTGATCCTAATTTCAGGGACGACGTTATTAAAAACGTTACTAACAGATATTTAAAGGAATTCCCCTTGCTTGAAGGCAAGTATTCAGCTCACGTTTGTCACAGTGCTGACGGTGTTGAGCGTTAAGAGGTGTTTTTATGAAGTGTTTGATTCTTGCGGCAGGTTACGCAACAAGATTGTATCCCTTGACGGAAAATTTCCCCAAGCCGCTTCTTAAGGTGGGGGAAAAGACCATACTTGATTGGCTTGTTGACGATATTGATACTGCAGGCTTAATAGATGAATACGTGGTAATTTCAAACCACAAATACGCAGTTCATTTTGAAGATTGGGCAAAAACAAAAACGCAAAAAATAACCGTTGTTGATGACGGTACAAGCACCAACGAAACAAGACTTGGCGCGGTAAAGGATATTCAGTTTGCCATCGAAAAGCTTCAGCTTGACGATGATATGCTTGTTATCGCAGGCGACAACGTGCTTGATTTCAGCCTTACAAGATTTATCGATTATTCGGTAAAAAAGGGCACTTCAACCATTATGCGTTACTTTGAAGCGAATGAAAAGAAGCTTACAAAATGTGGCGTTGTTGAAATAGATGCAAACGATAAAATAACGGGTATGGAAGAAAAACCGCAGAATCCCAAATCAAATTGGTGCTGTCCGCCCTTCTATTATTACACCAAGGAAGATGTTAAGCTTGTTAAAAAGGGCATTGAAAGCGGTTGCGGTACTGATGCACCGGGTAGCTTTATTGCGTGGCTTTCGGGTGAAACCGTTGTTCACGCTATGAAAATGCCGGGCAAAAGATACGATATAGGCAATCTTGAAAGCTATGAAAAAGTACAGAAGGAATATGAGGGGATAAAATGAATTTTAAAACGCTTTATAGTGCAGACCTTCACAGGTACGTTAACCCAAGTGGCTTCATGAAAAAATTTCATAGATATTTCAGAAAAGCCCAAACAACTGAAAATTTGCTTATTAAAAAGTTAAATCGCTTTTTGTTTAGAAAAACTGCAGGGAAAAATGGATTGGAAATAGATCCCTCTACAAAAATCGGAGGAGGTTTATATATTGGTCATCCTTATAATATTACCATTAATCCCAACGCGGTTATTGGTAAGAATTTAAATATACATAAAGGCGTTGTGATAGGTCAGGAAAACAGGGGAAAACGTAAGGGGACTCCGACTATAGGAAATAATGTATGGATAGGCATAAATGCAGCTGTGGTAGGAAATATTGTTATTGGGGATGATGTTCTTATTGCACCTAATTCATATGTAAATTGTGATGTGCCGAGCCATTCTGTTGTTTTCGGAAACCCTTGCGTAATAAAGCGTAAGGAAAATGCTACGCAAGGATATATAAATAGAACGGTATAAAGTAAATGGGAGATAATATAAAATGTTAACACCAAACGTTAATTTAAAAGATAAGCTTGTCCTTGTTACAGGTGCGGCAGGCTTTATAGGCGCCAATCTTGTTACCGAGCTTCTTAAAACCGTTCATCCCATCAAGGTTGTGGGACTTGATAGCCTTAACGATTATTATGACGTCTCCATAAAGGAATACCGCCTTAACGAAATAGAAAAGCTTAAAAACGAATACCCCGAAAGCGAATTCGTTTTCGTTAAAGGTAATATTGCTGATAAAGCGCTTGTGGACAGCCTTTTTGCTGAGCATAAGTTTTCCGTAGTAGTTAATCTTGCGGCACAGGCAGGCGTAAGGTATTCAATAACAAATCCTGACGTATACATTGAATCAAACCTTATCGGATTTTATAACATTCTTGAAGCGTGCAGGCATTTTCCTGTTGAGCATCTTGTTTATGCTTCATCATCATCCGTTTACGGAACAAATAAAAAAATACCTTACAGTACCGATGATAAGGTAGATAATCCCGTATCACTTTACGCGGCAACTAAAAAGAGTAACGAACTTATGGCTCACGCATATTCAAAGCTTTACAATATTCCCTCAACGGGCTTAAGATTCTTTACGGTTTACGGCCCTGCAGGCAGACCTGATATGGCGTACTTTGGCTTCACAAATAAGCTTATCAAGGGCGATACTATCGAAATATTCAACTTTGGCAACTGTAAGCGTGATTTTACTTACGTTGATGATATTGTAACGGGTGTAAAGCACGTTATGCAGAATGCACCACAAAAGGAAAACGGTGAGGACGGTTTACCCATTCCGCCGTACAGGGTATATAATATTGGCAATAACAGCCCCGAAAATCTTCTTGATTTTGTAAATATTCTTCAGGAAGAGCTTGTACGCGCAAAGGTATTGCCTGAGGATTATGACTTTGAAGCACACAAAAAGCTTGTTCCCATGCAGCCCGGTGACGTACCCGTTACCTATGCCGATACTACTGCACTTGAAAGAGATTTCGGCTTTAAGCCTGCAACAAGCCTGCGTGAAGGCTTACGCAAGTTTGCTGCGTGGTATCACGAATTTTATCAGAATTAAGAGTAAAAACCTATGAACCAAAAAACAGAAGTGTTCTTTTGCCTTTTGTACTGTGCGATAAGCGATACTGCACTTAATGAAAAGGTCAGGAATCAGTTTAAAACCGAATATCTTAAGGATTTCTATTCAATGGCAAAAAAGCACGACGTTGCGCATTTGATTGCATACGTACTGTCTAAGGAAGGTCTTATTGAAAAGGAATCACCCTGCTTTGATGAGTTCAAGAAAGCGCAAGTTCTTGCAGGCTACCGTTATGAGCGCAACAAACAGGAGCAAGAGCTTCTTGAAGGTGTTTTAAATGAAGCGGACATTCCATATATTTTGCTTAAGGGCGCGGTAATTTCTCAAAAATATCCTCAAGGCTGGATGCGTACAAGCAGTGATATTGACGTGCTTGTTAAAAAAGAAGATTTTGACCGTGCAGTAAAACTGCTTACCCAAAAAAGAAATTACACTAAAAATGAAGTCTATACTCACGACGTTTCACTTTATAATGAGGATGGCGTGCATATTGAGCTTCACCATTGCCTTATTGAAGAAAATATCGTTACCGTTGCAGATAAAATTCTTGACAAGGTGTGGGATAATTTAGACCAAGACGGCAAAATGAATGACGAATTTTTCTACTTCTATTTTATTGCCCATACCGCAAAGCATTTTCAGCACGGCGGTTGCGGTATAAAGCCGTTACTTGATCTGTGGATATTGGAAAACAAGTCAGAAGCAAATCCCAAGCGTGATGCGCTTCTTGAGCAAGGCGGACTTTTAAAATTCAAGCAATATTGCATAAAGCTGATTGACGTGTGGTTTTTCGGTGAGCCTTGTGATGAATTTTCCAAAAAGCTTACAAGGTATATTTTAAACGGCGGTGTTTACGGCAAAAAGAGTAGCACAATACTTGTTGGGCGTGCAAAATCGGGCGGAAAGCTTAAGTACGTTTTATCCCGTGCGTTCATTCCCTACGAAGTTATTCGGTATCAATTTCCCGTGCTTAACAAGCATAAATGTCTTACACCGTTTTTTCAGGTGGTGCGGTGGTTTAGAATTTTGTTTGGCGGCAAAATAAAAACTTCTGCCGAGGAATTAAAAATGAACGATCGATTAAGTACCGCCAAAATTGAAGAAACTACCCAAATGCTTGACGAATTGGGAATATAATAGGGTGAGCAATTGCTCACCCTCTTTTTTGCGATTTCGTTTTTACAGTCTTGGCAGATGCAACGGTTGTGGTGGCGGATAAGGTTTTCGTTACTGCCACAGAAGGTACAGGTGGTTTCGTATCTTTAAAGGAGGATCCCATTTCCCGTCGTGAATACCTCTACCGGTGCTCCTGGCTCAAGCCCAAATGTCTTCCACAGTTCCTTGGGGATAGCGATACGTCCAAGCTGATCTATATTGCGTACTATTCCTGTTGCTTTCATAGTTTTAATCTTCGTTCTGTTAATTTTTAACAGTATTATACGGGCGAAGGGCTGAACAGTTAATTGCGAGTTTTGTAGAAATTTGACAAATAAAGGGAATTGGGTGTATAATACCAAAAAATATATAAGGGGGAATGTTTGTGAAACAGTTAAAATGCGAAATGTGCGGAAGTGCGGATTTAGTAAAGCAGGATGGCTTTTTTGTTTGTCAGAATTGCGGTGTAAAATATTCCGTTGAAGAAGCAAAAAAGATGATGGTTGAGGGAATTGTTGTTGTGGAAGGCACAGTTAGGATCGATGATAGTTCAAAAATCGACAATTATTACTTAATGGCAAAAAATGCTTGTGATGCGGGAAATACTAAAGAGGCAGAAGATTATTGCAACAAAATTGTGGAAATAGATCCATCAAATTACAAAGCGTGGTTTATAAAGGGAAAAGTTGCAGGATGGCAATCATCATTATCGAATATAAGAGTAAATGAAGCTGTATCTTGTTTTACTAAAGCTTTAGATAATGCGCCAGAAGACGAAATAAACAATGTAAAAACAGATGCTGCTTCTGAAATTTTCAGATTGTCGAGCGCAATTATGGATTTGTGTTGTAATAATTTTGCTGAATATCCTTCTTGCGAGAATGGAAAAGCTATTCTTCAAACTTTAGATACTGTAGAACCAGGCTGTCAGTTTGTAAAAAACACTTGTGGCGTAGATCTCGCAGAAAATTACAATAACATAGCATCGATTATGAATAATGCTGTTTGTGTTGCGTGGAACAATGTTGTAACAAAAGATTATTTTGAATCAGAATATCCTACAAAATTTGATTTTGATACTTATAGAGGTCGTTGCACCTCTTGTATCGAGATTGCTGAGAAAGCTATAAATCTTTCAAACGATAATCAAGCAAATATCGAACTGTATAATGGTTTAATTGTTTTATACACAAATTATATCAATTCCACTTTCTATGAATATTCAGATAATGGCGTTTATTGCGCCATGTTCCAGTGGTTTGATGAACGTAGGCAAGAAGTATTTGATGATATTATTAAATATCACGATAAAATCAGAGAAATTAATCCATCTCATGAATTTTCAAAAGCAAAACTTGCCTCTGATTTCTGTTCATTAGCAATGGATGAGATTGATTTGGCTTGTAACAACTTTGAAAAAATGCCTACGGAATTTTGCAAAAACCAAATCATTACAAGTGTAATCCAAATGGAAAAGGACTTGCAATATCTGCGCAATAAGTTAAATATTGATCTTGAAGACATTTGCGAACAAGCTGCAAAAAAGATGGACACTGCTGTTTATAACGCTTGGGTTAATGTGCTTCAACAGGACTATAAACATTCAAATCATCCATTAGAAAATGAATTTAGGGAATTTATTAGTCGTTGTGATTTGTGTAATGAAATTGTTTCTTTGGCAATAAAGCTTGTAGGTGATAACAAACAATCTAATATTCTTAGGTATAAAAATCTAATCACTATTAATAATGAATTAATAAATTCTTGTTCATACACGTTTGACGGTGATTCGTATGTTCCTGAATTTCGATTTAACGATGAGGCTAAAAAATCAAAAATTGATCAAATTATGGACTATCATAGCAAAATCAAAGAATTAGATCCTTCTTATCAAATACCCGATAGACCACTTTCCCCAAGCCACGATACGGGCGGTTGCTATGTAGCAACTTGTGTTTACGGCTCTTACGATTGCCCACAGGTATGGACCTTGCGTCGATATCGTGATTACACTCTTGATGAAACTTGGTATGGCAGATTGTTCATTAAAACATATTATGCAATTAGCCCCACCATCGTAAAATGGTTCGGCCATACTGAATGGTTTAAGAAAATGTGGAAAGGCAAGCTTGACCGTATGGTTGCAAAATTGCAAGCAAACGGTGTTGAATCTACTCCATACGAAGATAAATACTAAAAGTACAAAAGGGCAGCCATTGGCTGCCTTTTTATATGTTCTGTTATTAGTCGCGCACGGGTAAAAGTTCGTAAAATTTACTGTAATCTATATTGGTGTTGTACAGTTCGTGTCCGCAGTAGGCGGTCATAATGTAATCGTAAATTTCAAGATAGTCTTCCTCAAGCGGCACGCGAAAGTTTTTGCCAATCTGTTCAAAGCAGAACATTTCGGGATCCTCATCTTCCACAGGCCTTAAAAACAAAATAAAGATTTTGTTGTTATATCTGAAACGTTTAAAAAGAATAAGGTCTTCGGGTATTTCTATAAATTCTGTACTCATTTTTCGTTATCCTGAAGGTGTATTTCTTCGTTGTAGAATTGTTCAACGTGGCGCTTTAATACAAGATTGATATATTGCGATACGTTGCGTGCATCGTAATCTGCCATTCCGCGAAGCTTATTTAACACGTCACTGTCTACGGTGATACTGATTTTTGATTTTAACGGCTTATTGCTTGAATAAGTATTTTTCATATTTGCATCCTCGTTTTTTCTTATATTATACTAAAAGGTAGCTTAATGAATGCATAAGTAGGATAAAGTAGGATTGATAGCAAGGTTTTTTTCTTAATAAAATCATATAATTTAAAAAAATTTGTTGACAGAAAATTATGTTTATAATATAATAACCACGTTATTTGATGGGAGCATAGCTCAGCTGGGAGAG
>JAZQTV010000143.1:0-13892 GCA_045630945.1 Clostridia bacterium | reverse complement strand
CTTGCAATTCCATTTTGTGTGTGCTAAACTATTTGTGGTATTAGATGACTCGTTCATTTTAATATCCTCCGATTGTGTTTTTGATTTCTGACTGGCAGGTCATACTTTCATTATACACAATCGGAGTTTTCTTTTCAATGCACATCGGTAAACCTTCACCGGACCACGCGACTATCGCGTGGTTTTTCTTTATATCAAAAACTAAAACGGGCAAACGCCCGTTTTAACGTATTTATTTATATTTGGGAAGCCACTGACCGTGCGCTTCAAGAAGGTCATCAACAAGCTTTGACATATCATCAATAGAAAGCTCGGACGAAACCATAGGATCAAACATAAACGCCTGAAGAATTTTTTCCTTCTTCAGTGTTTTTGCGGCTTCAATGGTAAGAAGCTGTACGTTTGCCTGAATGGAGTTAAGCGCCGCAAGCTGTGTGGGCAATTCGCCTACAAAGGTAGGTGTAATTCCGCGGCCATTCACAAGGCAGGGTACCTCAACACAGGTTTTTGAAGGAAGGTTTGTAATAACTCTGCCTGTATTAAGCACGTTTCCGCCTATCTGATAAGGTGTATTAGTTACGATAGCATCCATTATGTAAGAAGCATATTCTCTTGAGCGCGTATGGGTGATTTCGCCGCCATCAAGTATCTTTTTATATTCATCTGCCCAGCCCGTTATCTGTCTTACGCAACGGCGGGGATATTCGTCAAGGGGTATATTGTAGCGTTCAATCAGCTCGGGATACGCTTTTTTAATGAACCAGTTATTGTATTCCGCATTATGCTCACTTGATTCCGTGCAGTAATAGCCAAGACGGCGGATATATTCAAAGCGCACAAGATCTCTGAATTCCTTATCGTTTTCAAGCTTGTCAAACGCACGCTTTTTAATTTCGGGATACAGGTCGTTACCGTCCTTATCCTTTATTTCAAGAAGCCACCCCATATGGTTGATACCCGCAATAAGATCTGTTACCCCTTCAACCTTATCATCCATACCTACGTACTGAAGCAATCTTGAGGAGCATACTTGAACGCTGTGGCAAAGACCTACCGTTTTAACACCCGTATGCTGAAGCATATAGCCTGTAAGCATACCCATAGGATTGGTATAGTTCAGGAACCAAGCATCAGGACAAACCTCTTCAATATCATCTGCAAAATCCTGAAGCACGGGAATAGTTCTTAAAGCACGCATAATTCCGCCTACACCGTGGGTATCGCCAATGGTCTGACGGAAGCCGTATTTTTTGGGAATTTCAAAATCGGTTACCGTGCAGGGCTCATAACCGCCAACCTGAATGGCATCAACCACAAAGCTTGCACCCTTTAATGCCTGCTTACGATTTTCAACGCCAAGATACGTTGTTATTTTTGCATAGTTGCCAAGTGAAGCGTTAATAGCGTTAAGTATGCATTCACTTTCCTTTAATCTTGCACCATCAATATCATATAACGCAAATTCACTGTTTCTGAGTGATTCGGTGCACATACAGTCTCCTATTACGTTACGTGCAAAAATGGTACTTCCTGCACCCATAAAGTTTATTTTCATAAAAAATTCTCCTTTTTTATTTTTTCACCTAAATGTTATCACAAATATATTAACAAATCCATTGCCAAATGTGTGATTTATATGGTATAATGTGTGTAATATTACATGGTTGCAGGTGATTACCGTGATATTACGGCAATGTAACATACAAGATGATAAATATCTTATGCTTACACCGCTTTTTCTCGGCTCGCAGCAATGTGAAAGTTCACATTCCTACGGTCCGCGCGTAAGAATGTGCTGGCTTATACATTATGTGATTTCAGGCAAGGGCACGTACTTTGTTGGCAACAATACCTTTGAAGTGCACGCCGGGCAGGCATTTATTATAAAGCCGGGTGAGGTTACCACCTACACCGCCGATGAAAACGAGCCATGGGAGTACGTATGGGCAGGTCTTGATATTGATTCGGATACTCTTTCGGGTATTCCGTACGTTATTGACGATATTGAAATAGGGCGTCTTTTTACCGAAATATACAACAGATTTGATTTTTCTGCCGAAAACCAACCCTTTGCCATTGCGCGCATGTGGGAAATTTACGGCAGGCTTTTGAATATGGCGCATCCCGAAGGCAACAATTCGTACATCCGCGATGCGCTTAACATAATCAAAAAGCAGTATATGCAGGATATCACCATTCAAAGTATTGCCGATCAGCTTGGGCTTGACCGCAGTTATTTTTCGAACCTGTTCAAAAAGCATACGGGCATTACACCCATGCACTTTATTATCAGGTACAGAATGCAAAAAGCGCTTACGCTTTTAAATTGCAACAAGTATTCAATTTCGGTAATCGCTACTTCAGTTGGATATTCCGACCTTTTCAGCTTTTCAAGAAGCTTTAAGAAGTTCTACGGTGTTCCGCCGCAGAAATATAAGGAAATACCACCTGCAAAACTTTCTTATTCAGTTTAAAATTTTTTATATAAGAGGTAAATGATATGTTTTACGATGAGCTTAAAAACTATGATGCAGAGGTTTTTGCCTCCTGTCAGCGTGAGGTTGAGCGTCAGCAGCACAATATTGAGTTGATTGCTTCCGAAAACGTTGTTTCAAAGGCTGTTCTTTTAGCAGCAGGCACTCCCCTTACCAACAAGTATGCCGAAGGTTATCCCGCAAAGCGCTACTACGGTGGTTGTCAGTACGTTGACGAAGTTGAGGAGATTGCACGCGAGCGCGCTAAAAAGCTTTTCGGTGCTGATCACGCAAACGTACAGCCCCATTCAGGCGCAAGTGCAAACCTTGCAGTATTCTTTGCCTTATTGAACCCCGGTGACACAGTTCTTTCAATGTCACTTGCCGAGGGTGGCCACCTTTCACACGGCTCCCCTGTTAATATTTCGGGCAAATATTTTAACATCATTCCTTACGGTGTTGACGAAAAAACACAGACTATCGATTATGATCTTGTCGAAAAGCTTGCACTTGAAAATAAGCCCAAGCTTATTCTTGCAGGTGCTTCCGCTTACCCCAGAAAAATAGATTTCAAGCGTTTCCGCGAGATTGCTGACAAGGTTGGCGCTTACTTTATGGTTGATATGGCACACATTGCAGGCCTGGTTGCCGCCGGCTTACATGAGAACCCCGTGCCCTATGCACACGTTGTTACAACCACCACACACAAGACCTTACGCGGTCCCCGTGGCGGTATGATTCTTTGCATCGAAGAACTTGCAAAGCAGATCGATAAGGCAATATTCCCCGGCATTCAGGGCGGTCCCTTAATGCACATTATTGCCGCAAAGGCTGTTGCCCTTGGTGAAGCACTTACACCCGAATTCAAAGAATATCAGACACAGCTTGCAAAAAATGCACAGGTGCTTGCAGCAGCACTTAAGGAAGAAGGCTTTAACCTTGTTTCCGACGGTACTGATAACCACCTTATGCTTATTGACCTTCGCAACTTCAACCTTACAGGTAAGGAATACGAGAAAATGCTTGACGAAGTTCACATCACCGTTAACAAGAACGCTATTCCTCAGGATCCCCAGAGTCCCTTTATCACAAGCGGTATCCGCGTAGGTACGCCCGCTGTAACAAGCCGCGGCTTTAAGGAAGCAGAAATGAAAAAGATTGCACACTGGCTTAAGCTTGTTGCAACAGATTTTGAGAATTCAAAGGACCTTGTTATGAACGAAGTTATTGAACTTTGTAAGGATTTCCCCATATACAAAGAAAATTAACAATTAAGCCTTTAGTTTTTACTTTACAAAAAAGCTAAAGGCGATTATTATATAGAACAATACAATTTACAAAAAGGAGATATGATTATGGCAACATTCTTTAACGAACCATCACACACCTTTAACGAATATCTGCTTGTTCCCGGTTATTCAGACAGCACTTGTATTCCGCAAAACGTAAGCTTAAAGACCCCTCTTGTTAAATATAAGCAGGGTGAAAAGCCTGCTATCGAAATGAACATTCCTATGGTTTCAGCAATAATGCAGTCTGTTTCTGGCGATAGATTGGCAGTTGCCCTTGCCCGTGAAGGTGGCGTTTCCTTTATATACGGTTCACAGTCCATTGAGGATGAGGCAGCTATGGTTGCCCGTGCAAAAGGCTATAAGGCAGGTTTTGTTAAGAGTGATTCAAACCTTTCACCCGATGCAACACTTAAGGACGTGCTTGCACTTAAGGAAGCAACAGCACATTCAACTGTTGCCATTACTGATGACGGCACTTCAAACGGTAAGCTTTTAGGCATCGTTACAGGCAGAGATTACCGCGTAAGCAGAATGGATCAGAGCACTAAGGTTACTGAGTTTATGACTCCCTTAGATAAGCTTATCACCGCAAAGGAAGGCACCACTTTAAGTGAGGCAAACGATATTATCTGGGATAACAAGCTTAATTCGCTTCCTATTATTTCTGAAGACGGCAAGCTTTGCTACTTCGTTTTCCGCAAGGACTACGAAACACACAAGAACAACCCCGATGAAATACTTGATTCAAACAAGCGTTACATCGTTGGCGCAGGTATTAACACCCGCGACTATAAGGAACGTGTTCCCGCTCTTGTTGAAGCAGGTGCTGACGTGCTTTGTATCGACTCATCCGAAGGCTATTCAGAATGGCAGAAGCTTGCTATCGATTTTATTCGTGAAACCTACGGTGACAAGGTTAAGGTTGGTGCAGGTAACGTAGTTGACGGTGAAGGTTTCCGCTTCCTTGCAGAGTGCGGTGCTGACTTTATTAAGGTTGGTATCGGCGGCGGGTCAATTTGTATCACCCGTGAAACAAAGGGTATCGGTCGCGGACAGGCTACTGCAGTTATTGACGTTTGCAAGGCAAGAGATGAATATTATAAGGAAACGGGTATTTACGTTCCCGTTTGCTCCGACGGTGGTATCGTTCACGATCACCACATTACACTTGCACTTGCTATGGGTGCTGATTTCGTAATGCTTGGCAGATACTTTGCACGCTTTGAAGAAAGCCCCACAGCAAAGGTAAACGTTAACGGCACACTTATGAAGGAATATTGGGGTGAGGGCTCAAACCGTGCAAGAAACTGGCAGAGATACGACCTTGGCGGTGCAGGCAAGCTTTCATTTGAAGAGGGCGTTGACTCCTACGTTCCCTATGCAGGTAACCTTTCCGATAACGTTCGCAAAACACTTTCAAAGGTTAAGAGCACTATGTGCAACTGCGGTGCACACAACATTCCCGAATTACAGGAAAAAGCAAAGCTCACACTTGTTTCTTCGGTAAGTATAGTTGAAGGCGGCGCACACGACGTTGTTCTTAAATCAAAATAAGACGGTAGAAAATATAAAAGACTGCAAATAAAAATTGCAGTCTTTTTATTTTTCTTCAAAAAGCTCGTTAATACTCACACCTAAAACTGTTGCAATGGCAAAAATCTCCTTATCGGTGGCAACCTTTAATTGACCTTCAAGCTTGGAATAGCTTGATGGGTTCATATCATACCCCGCAAGCTGTATTCTTTCAATAAAATCACGCTGCCTTATCCCCCGTTCCTTGCGTAAGCGTTCAATATTTTTGCCCACCATATTGCAGTCGCCGTATTCCTTTTTTCTCGTTTTCATATACTTCATCCTTCTTTTTTATATATGAAAATTATATATCCGAAAAGTGTTGACAAAATTCCGTATCAGAATTATAATGTAATTAAATTCCGATACGGAATTATATTTTATACAAAAAAGGAGAAATTAAACTATGAAGTACTGTTCAAAATGTGGAAAAGAAATTGTAGATGACGCGGTTATCTGCGTACATTGCGGATGTCAGGTAAAGGATACCTCTACCCCATCCGTACAGCAGGTAGCACAGTCTGGCGAGTCAAACGGACTTGCAATAGGTGCATTGGTTTGTGCGTTTTTAATTCCTTTAGTAGGTATTATTCTTGGTATTGTAGGCTTAAGCAAATACAAAACGCCTTCATACAGATCACAGTGCACAACTGCCATCGTATTATCAATAGTCGTTTGGATAGTTTCAGTTATTATACTCAGTTCACTTGAAGCAGCATTGTTCTATTGATTAGAGGTTTTTATGAGTTCAAATACGTTGCGTTGCGTTCATTGCGGTGCTGTAATTACCCCGAATCAACAAATTTGTTCAAGCTGTGGTTGCAGACCTATCAAGGAATGCACCGTAACAATAAACCGTAAGGGTGCTTTTACAGGATGCGTTGTACCGCTTGTTATCAACATATATAACGATAGCTTTAATAAAACTATATCGATCAAGAATAACCGTTCACAAGCACTAACGCTATCTATCGGTGAATACAATTTCAGAATGAGTCTTGGTGTGACTACGAATGCATTTAAGATATCAATATTTAAGGACACACACTTTGAAGCAAGTATTCAAACAGGAATATTTGTTAATACGCTATCTCTGAAAGAAATACTTTAATACTATATGAGGTGACCAAATGAAAAAATTTGCAAAAACACTTACTGTTGCACTGTCTTGTATTTTAATTATTTCGTTACTTTTTATTTTTACAGGCTGTTCAGGTGACACAGCGCACAACCAAAAGCTTGCAGAGGAATGTGCTTTGGAAGAAGCCGAAAGAAAAGGTAGAGAAACCGAAAGAGATAGTTCCTCATCGGCAAGCTTTGAATTTGAATCAGCAAAAGTAACTAATACCGTTTACTCTGATCCCAATTACATTGTAACTGTTACTTTAAATATCAAAACAACACTTTCTTACGGTGGTTCAAGCTTTTCAACTGAAACTTCACCGAAAATAAAATACACCGTTAATGTAAGTGGCGGCAAAGCTAAAATCGTTAATGAGCAAATACTTAAAGATTGATATATGAGGTTTTGAGATGAAGAAAATAATATCAATACTATTGATTATTACAGTTGTTTTTGTCACAGCAGGATGTATTCCACGCAAATGCTACCTTTGCGGTGACCGTTCTGAAAGCTACAACAAAGTAAAAAAGTATAAATACCATGGAAAAGACCGTTATTTATGCGAGTTATGCTATGCAGATTATCTTGTTGACCTATATACAGAGCAACTAAAAAAATACTACTAAAAGTGAATAAAAAAAGCAATCACCTCAAAGCAATGGCTTTGGGGTGATTTTTTATATATTTATTATTTTCAATCCACGGGATTCGGCATACATAAATGTGTATTGAGTTCCGCCCGGTGTACCGCGGTAATATGCGATCAACACGTCGGAATTATCCACCATAAACGCATCACGAAAGTGCATACATCCCGTTACGTACTTTTCAAAAAGCACCGTTACCTTATCTGCACTTTCAAGTATTTTACAGTATTCTTCCTTTTGCGCCGCATTCCATTTGGCATCCTGATCCTTACAGGGTACGGCAATTTCAAGAAATACGTTCTTTTCCTTTTTCTTTTCTATTACCGCCTGTGCCGCCAAGGTATCAAACCCAAGCGCGCCGCCGCATATAAACCGAGTTATTCCACAGGAAATTACGTGGTCAATCGCTTCGGAAAGCTCTTTTTTTATTTTTTGCATATCTGCTCGCGGAATATTGCGATGCCCCGTAAAGCAACAGGTCAAATTAAAATCCGGTGTTCTTTTTACAGATCCCAATATTTTGCCCTACGCTTTTTAATTATTCCGCTTACAAGAAGCAACGTTGTAATACCTATAATAAGAACTATACATATCACAGGTATGGCAACGCCGAAGTTTTTGCTTGATTCTATCTTCAAAAGCTCCCAGCATTCGTTAAGATAGTGCTGTGTTTCATCATCAAGGCACACAAAGCCTTCGTTTTCAAAATCGAAAACGCCCTCGCCATAAAGGATATCATAGCCCTCCTCGTGCATTTCGTTTTCAACGAAGTACATATAGTACGGATCCTCCTGCACCTTTATATTGGGGCAGCCGTAGCAAATATATTCGGCATTTATTGCCGCAATGCTCTTGGTGGGATCTTCGTCAACAGAAAGCATAAAGTTAATATATTCTTCAGCGATCTCGGGATACTTTGAGCTTGTGGGAATACACATACCGTCAAGGAACGAGTTTGAGCCTTCTTCGGGATAGAACAGGCACAATTCATAATCCTCACAGTTCCAAGTCATAGTGAAATAATCGCCTGCATAATAGGGTGCGATTGCCGCATTGCCTGTTTCCATTTTATTAAAGACCTCATCCATAACGCGCTTTTGCACGATAGGCTGCTGTTCAATCAAAAGCTGAAGCGCTCTATCATATATTTTGCTTCCGCCCTCAGTATTTACCGAAGTGTTTATATAGCTTACGTCGCCTTGATAATTATCTTCCTTCATAAGCTTGAACTGTGCAGTCGCAAAGGCATCACGGGAATTGTTAAACTGAAGAATGCCAAGTTCCTTGTACTTTTCATTCCAAAGGACGTCCCAGCCCTGACTTTCAAATTCTTCCTGTGAAAAGTCGGGAAAGGCTTCTTCAAGCAAGGTCTTATTGTAGATTATTCCCACCTTACCGAAGGTATACGTTGCCGAATAATAGGTTTTTTCACCGTTTTCGCCTGTGATATAGGTTACGTTTTCAGCGGTATACTGCTCACCGATATTTTCAAAATTAGGAATATTATCGATGTTTAACGGCTGAATAAGTCCTTCCTTTATAAGCTTGGGAATGAGATAATCAGAGGGAATTATAATATCGTACGAAGCATCCGAGGTAGTCATTTTAGCGTACATCTCCTCGTTGGATGCATAGGTAGTATAATTTACCTCAATCTTTTTATCGGGATACTTTGCGTTATAATATTTTTCAAACTCCGCATTTATATCAAGATAAGGAATCTCAATTATATTGCCATCTTCATCCTCATACTCCCACGTGCCGTCACCGTCGGAAATATATTCACCCCAGTTGAACACGTTAAGAACGATAGTTTCCTGTTGTTCGCTTTCACAGCCTACAAAGCAAAAGCACAGTAAAAAAGCAAGCACAAGAGTTATTATTTTTTTCATTTTGTTGCCTCCTGTTGCTGTTTTTTAAGCTTTTTCGTCTGACGCTTTGCCTTTATCTCCTGCTTCGAGCCTGCAAGGTTTGCAAGCACAAGAAGTATGAATATGGCAACGATCATAAACGTTGAAAGTGCGTACATATCAGGTGTTACCGTTCCCTTACCCGTCATTGAATAAATAAGCAGTGGAAGCGTTGTTACCGTTGCCTTAGGACGTACGAAATAGCTTATAACGAAATCATCAAAGGACATAGTAAACGCCATAATCAGTCCTGTTATTATTCCCGGCATAAGCTGGGGTAATTCTACCTTAAAGAATGCCTTTACAGGCTTACAGCCAAGATCAAGCGCCGCCTCGGTCTGTGATTTATCCATCTGCTTTATTTTAGGAATAACCGACAAAATAACGTACGGTAAACCAAAGGTGGTATGTGCAATCAAAAGGCTTATCATATCCACCGTGTCTTCGCTTTTAATAAACGAAAACGTTGCAAGCGTGCCCATAAACAAGAATACCATTGATACCGCAGTAACAATTTCAGGGTTTACCATAGGTATATTTGTAACGGTCATTACACTGTTTTTAATTATTTTGTTCTTTAACTTTGAAATCCCCAATGCGGCAAGCGTGCCCACCACAGTTGCAATAACGGATGAGGATACCGCAATAATAAGCGAGTTTATAAGTGCTTCCTTGGCACGCTCATTCTGAAGAATGTTTTCATACCATTTAAGTGAGAAGCCACCAAACACGCCTGTACTTTCAAGCGAGTTAAAGGAGAAAAATATAAGAATTACAATGGGCGCATACAAAAGGACGAAGCACAGGGCGATATAAAACTTACTGCTTTTCATGCTACAAATCCTCCTGCGGTCGAAGAATCCTCTTCGTCGGTATAGTGATTCATTATAAGCGTGCTAACCACAATAAGAATCATCAACACAAACGAAAGCGTTGCACCTTTACTGTAATCGGCTGAAATGGAAAGCATACGTGCTTCGATAGCATCACCGATGATATACGTATTTGTTCCGCCAAGGCGCTGTGAAATGTAAAACGTACTTACGCAAGGCACGAAAACCATTGTTATACCCGAAATAATACCCGAAACACTTAAAGGAACTATAACCTTTATAAGTGCCTGAAACGCATTACAGCCAAGGTCCCTTGCGGCTTCAACAAGCCTTGTATCAAGTTTTGTAAGTACCGAATATATGGGAAGTATCATATACGGAAGAAAATCGTACACCATACCTAAAATAACTGCAAAACGTGTATCCATAAGTTCAAGATGCGCACCGAACAACCCTAAAAACTGATTTATAAGTCCGTTCTTTTCAAGCAATATTGCAATAGAGTCAGTACGGATAATAAAGTTTATCCACATGGGAAGCATCACAAGCATAATAAGTATTTTCTGCGTAACAGGCTTTGTTCTTGAAATTGCAAGCGCAAGCGGATAGCCAATCACAAGGCATATTACCGTTGCAATAAACGCCATCATCAAGGAAAGCAGGAACGTTGATGAATACGTGCCTATTACCTGAAAATTATCAAAGAATGCAAAGTTACCGTTCTTATCCGTAAAGGTATAGTATATTACATACAGGATAGGTACGATAATAAACAGTGCCGCCCACACATAATAAGGTGTGGCGGAAATCTGCTTCATAAAGCTTTTTTTCTTCATTCCTCAATTACCTCCGTTGCGTCGGAAAGCTTATCCAATTCATCCGAGAATGAGGAATAGTCACCAAACATATCTGAATATTCGGATTTTTTCATAACGTGAATAGCATCAGGCTCAATATAAAGACCAATTTTTTCATTTTCGCCAACGTAGTCGGTGGTCTGAATCATCCACTTAAAGCCGCCGATATCTACAATGATTTCATAGTGCACACCCTTGAAGGTAACGGAAGTAACAATACCTGAAAGCATTGCCTTATCAAGCGAAACAACGTCAACGTCCTCAGGACGAACAACGATATCAACTGCTTCATTTTTTGCAAAGCCTGTATCAAGGCATTCAAATACATGACCTGAGAATTTCGCCTTATAATCATCAAGCATTACACCGTCAACAATGTTTGATTCGCCAATGAAATCTGCAACGAAAGCGTTTTTAGGCTCGTTGTAAATATCAATGGGTGTACCAATCTGCTGAATTTTACCGTCAGCCATAACAACAACGGTATCAGACATTGAAAGTGCTTCTTCCTGATCGTGAGTAACGTATATGAACGTGATACCCGTCTTACTTTGAATATTCTTTAATTCGTTCTGCATATCCTTACGAAGCTTAAGGTCAAGCGCACCTAAAGGCTCGTCAAGCAAAAGCACCTTAGGATCGTTTATAAGCGCACGGGCAATGGCAACACGCTGCTGCTGACCGCCCGAAAGCGTATTGATATTACGCTTTTCAAAGCCTTTAAGGTTCACCATCGAAAGCATTTCCCTTACACGCTCACGAATAACTTCATCTTTAACTTTTTTAAGGCGCAATCCGAAAGCAACGTTTTCGTACACGTTAAGGTGCGGGAAAAGTGCGTATTTCTGGAAAACCGTATTGATGTTACGCTTATAAGGCGGAACGTCGTTCAACACCTTGCCTTCAAAATATACCTCGCCCTCGTCAGGCGTTTCAAAGCCTGCAATAATACGAAGTGTAGTGGTCTTACCGCAACCGGAGGGACCAAGCAAGGTAATAAATTCATTTTCCCTTATATAAAGATTGATGTTGTCAAGAACGGTTTCACCGTCGTAGCTTTTAGAAATATTTTTAAGATCCACAATAATATTTTTCATTATTTTCTCCTTTTAAAAGCTGGGCGGTGTGCTTACCCAAAGCACCGTTGCCTCAGTATTTCCTGCGTTTTCAATGTAATGCGGCTTGTTCGAATTAAAATAGAAGCTATCGCCTTTTTTGCATTTCTTCTTATTCTTGCCACAAACCACAAATATTTTGCCCGAAAGCACGTATCCGAACTCTTCACCGTCGTGCGGATCGTCAACTTCAGTCTTTTCGTTACCCTTAAGGTTAAGCATTATCGGCTCCATAGAATTCTTTTGTGCCGATGGAACAAGCCAGGTTACCGACTGACCTTCATCCTCTTTTACAAAATAGTCCTCGGGAGTAAATACCGTTTTTTCCTCGGTTTCTTCCGAAAAGAAATCTTTTAAATTTGTGCCAAGACATTCAAGAATATCTAAAAGCGTTGCAATACTCGGGCTTGTCAGTTCTCTTTCAACCTGTGATATAAAGCCCTTTGAAAGCTCACACCTGTTTGCAAGCTCTTCCTGCGTCAGACCGTGCTGAATCCTCAGCATTTTTATTTTTTCACCAAGCAGCATATTTACACCCCGTTTTTTAAACTAAAAGTTTATTTTCGCTAAACTTTATGGTTAGATACATTATATCAATACTCCGCAAAAAGTCAAGAGTTTTTTTGAATATTTTACGACAAATATTTCACAAAACAAAAAAACGCCCAAATCCCCCTTAAACACAGGGTTTTTGCCGTTTTATACATTTATATATTTTACACTTATACAGTAAATATTTTTAAATTTGTTTAGTTATTTGCCATAATAAATTTAGTATTACTGTACTTTTCGAATGTTTTTGTATACTAATATGACACCAAATCAGATTAAATAAAAAAAACACCCCCGAATACACGGGGATATTTTTGCTTAAAGGTATTTCTTTTGTAAATAATTATTAGTACAACATTTCGCCAATCAAACTACCCATAACTGCACCGTAGATAATTGAAAATACCACAGAAACAATTATGCCAACCAAAGCGCCTTTTCCTGCTGACTTAGCCATCAAAGGCTTGCTATCCTTTGTTACAAGCCAAACAATGAAGCCTGCTAAAGGAATAAAGAAGCCTAAAACTGCCATGCCCATATTGGGTGCATCTCCGCTTACCACACTTTGCCCCTGTTCCTTTGTACTGCATCCGCAGTGAACACAAACAATTGCATCATCCATAATTTCTTTTCCACATTTTTTACAAAACATCATTATTTCTCCTTTCTTTTCCCATGTGGTAATTAAATTATAGGACAATTTGTCCTATTTGTCAACAGGAAATATAGTCCTATTGTATAATTTATATTGGTGATTAAAATGAAATTACGAATACGCGATTTGCGTGAAGATAGCGATTTAAAGCAGCAACAGATAGCTGATTATTTAATATGCGACCAATCATTATATTCAAAATACGAGCGTGGCGAACGTTCGTTTCCGTTGGAGTACGCCTGCAAATTAGCAGATTTTTACGGTGTAAGTGTTGATTATATTTTGTGCCGAACCAATATCAGAACCCCCTATCCAAAAAATTAATCCTGCAAAGGTGCAGGATTTTTTTATGTATTAACTTACGTTTTCGTGCCGCTATCCAAAAATTTTTGCATACGTTTACGATAAAAAGCCACCGATTTCTCGGTGGCTTTTTGTTTATTACAGTTTAACAATTAGTCGTTGTAAAGTGCCTGTAACTTCTCAAGATGCTTTCTCTTCTTCTTTGCTGTTTCAGCAGCGATGTTGAAGAGTTCTTCAGCACGCTCGGGGAATGAGCGGGTAAGTGAAGAATAACGAGCTTCGTTAAGAATGAACTCCTTATAATCAGTTGTGGGCTCCTTAGAATCGATTGTGAAGGGCTTCTCGTTTGCGGGGTTGAAGCGGAACATATTCCAGTAACCGCAGTCAACAGCCTTCTTCATTTCATCCTGGCAGTGAATCATACCGCCCTTGATGGAGTGCATTTCGCAAGGTGCATAACCGATGATAAGTGAGGGTCCGGGATATGCTTCAGCTTCCTGAATTGCCTTAAGAGTCTGGTTCATATCAGCGCCCATAGCGATCTGAGCAACGTAGATGT
>JAZQTV010000142.1:0-6173 GCA_045630945.1 Clostridia bacterium | reverse complement strand
AGATTTTTACGCATTTATAAACGCTTTTGCGAATGCTATTACCGCTTCTGCTTCGCCTTTATTTTTAAAGCGGTGATCTGCGCCGTTTATTATTTCAAGTTGTACGGCACGGTGTTTCTGTGCAAATTCGGTTATCATTGAAATGGGCACAATATCGTCACGGTCACCGTGTATAATCAGTATAGGCTCACTATACTCATTTAAAAACAAATCCTTTTCGCCCAAAAGCTCACTATAAAAGATGTACGGCAATTGTATTTTCCTTTCAAAGCCACATTCAACGGTGCCGCAATCTGCAAACTGCTTTTCACTGATTTTAAGTACGTTCTCTAAAAGAATCTGCGGCATTTTTATTGCAGGCGCACATAGAATAAATTTAAAATCCTTAAGCGCGCCATAATTTTGAAGAGATATAAAGCCGCCGAAACTTGTGGCAAACACGTATCTTTCAGCCGTGGGGAAATTGCTTCTTATATAGTCGGCAACGGTAAGCATATCCTGCTTACAGTTTTTGACCGTAAGCATATCCTCACCAGCATGACTTTCACCGTGACAGGCAAAATCAAAAGCAATCAGCGCAGTATCGGTTAAGCCTTCGGCAAGCATTTCAAGCATTGAGCTATCTTTATCCCCTGCAAAGCCGTGCACACCTAAAACAACCCTTTTTATTTCATTTTCAGGCAGAAAAAGCTTACACATTATACCGTAATTTCTTTGTAAACAAAATCTTTTAACAGTCATTTTTACCTCTGCAAAAACTTTTTTGTTATTATATCATATTGCTTGCGAAAATCAAGATTTTATTACGTTTTATTATACGAAAACAGCATAACAATCAACGCTGAACATTTAACGCTATAATTATTTATTTTACTTTCTTACGTAGGGAAAGTATATCTTATAGCAAATATGTTCAGTTTATTCATTTTAGGAGGAATATATATGAGAAAAAGAAAAATAGGAATACAGGAAAAGGGCCTTGCTGTAGTAACAAGTACCCCTGAGGTGTGGGAAAATGCCTTTACAAAAAGGCAGGTAGCCAGAACACTGGGGATGATGGCGGACTTTGGTCACCCCGATATCGAGGTCCTGTACAGGCTAAGCGATCGGCCGTATCATCATCCGCTATTGAGTTTTTTGTACAATAGCATAAAGAACGGTACCCGTTACCAAGAGGGTGACAGGATAACCTTTGAGGGTGACCCCCTTAACCGCAGGCTTGCGATAGAGTTTAAAGGGGTTGTTTCCGGCGGAGAATATCTGCTGCGCGCAGTTATCCTCGACCTTGATATTGAATATCAAGCGCTCCCCACGGCTGATGCGTGTAACGCAGTTTTCAAGCTGTACGAAGAAAACAATAGCGTACCCATCGAGTTAGACCTCGATGACTTCGATTTCTTCGGCAACGAGGAATAAGAAAACTCCCTGCTTATTGCAGGGTGTTATGTTTGCAACGTTTTATCGATGCTCTGATCACATTTCAGGCTTAAAGCAAGGCATAAGCTGCAACTTAAACAGATTTGCTTTATGCTTTCTGTCGATTATTTCCTTTTTGGCAAGGTCTTCTATCTCGCCCGTTCTTATATAGCGGTCAAGCTCAGCATAAGTGAAGCCAAGATTTTCTTCATCGGATTTTCCGCAAAGACCGTCGATGGGTGTTTTATCAACAAGAGCTTTAGGCACGCCAAGCACGTAGCCTATTTCCTTAACCTCGGTAACGGTAAGGTTTGACATAGGTGAAAAATCGCCGACAGAATCACCGTACCTTGTGGAATAGCCTACCCAATCCTCCGAAAGATTGCAGGTATTTACAACTCTTCCGTTATTGCTTTGTGAAACTGCATAAAGAGTGGTCATTCTTACCCTTGGCGGAATATTCTGCAACGTCTGACTTGTTATTTCCATATCTTTAGGAAGGTTTTTAACAATACCGTCAACCGCATCCTTTACGTTGATAACGTAATATTTTATTCCAAGATGATTAACAAGCATATACGCCATATCAATATCGTGCTGTTCGCCCTGCGGCATAAGCACGCCTATTACCCTATCCTTGCCAAGCGCTTCAACGCAAAGCGCCGCCGCAATGGAGCTATCCTTTCCGCCCGAAATACCGACAACTGCATTACAGCCCTTGCCGTTTTCTTCAAAGAAATTCCTTATCCATCCAACACATTGATCCTTTACTTTTACTGCATCAAACATTTATTCTGCCTCCGTTAAACAACATCTATCTGGCACATTTGCATTGTCAAAAGTGCCGCTTCGTGACTTTGGGGTGTTACGCCTGCGCAACAGTTTTTATCAACCGAAACGCTTGCATTAGGAAAGGTTGCCTTAATGATAAGTGCGTTTGAAACAACGCAAATATCGGTACAAAGCCCGATGATTTCAACCTGTTCAAGCTCTTTATTCATCCAACCATTCCACCCAAAGTTTGGCTTATCGATTATCTCTGCGCCCTCAACGTACAAGCCGTCGTAAATCTGCCACCCCTTAGTGCCCTTTATGCAATGCGGCACGGGAAGTTTTTTACCTTCCTGCGTAAGAAGATAATTTTCATAATGGGTATCCCTTGTAAAAATTATTTCATCACCGCTTTTAACGTATTCGGCTATCTTTTTCTTTACGTTAGGTACGATGTTTACGGCTTCCTTTGTGCCAAGCGCCATATCAATAAAGTCATTTTGCATATCAACAACTATAAGTGTTTTTTTCATAATGTCCTCACCTGCTCTGCTATTTAAAAAGTCTGCCATTAAGACAGACTGTTTTTTTTATTATTTAAGCTCTACTTCGCCAAGGAACGTGCTTACGATATAATCGTTCTTAAAGCTGCGCAAAGTATCCATATGCGGCTGCTCAAGATGCACCTGCTGGTGATTTTTGCTTTCCCACTGCTCAATAAGAAGAATTTCTTCAGGGTCTTTTTCGGAAAGATAGTAATCGTATTTAATGCAGCCGTCCTCTGCCCTTATTGCATCAAGAACGCCTGTTTCCTTTACCTTTTTAATAAAGCCTTCGCGCTTGCCTTCCAAGCACATAAATTTAACGTATATTGTATACATAGCTTTTCTCCTTTTATTTTTGTTTAATTATACACGCTTTTTGCCTTAAATTCAATAGAAAATTTAATATTTACCTTAAAAATATTATTCTACGAGAAACGCAATTGCTTTTAAGTATTTTTCACGCCTTTTAAGCGCCTTTTCATCAACCGAATCAAGACGGGTGATATCAGAATTATGCTTTAAATCGGCAAGCTTTACCGCCTTTGCAATAGGATTATCTTTTATTAAACGGATGTAATCCATATATTCGGTGCCATCATCGTGAGTAAGCAAGGAAAGCGCAGAAATTACTTCCTCACCAAGCCCCATTTTTGCCAAATCCTCGATAGTATAATCCGTATCCTCAACAACATCATGCAAAAGTGCGACTATGGTTGTTTCCTCGGTTTCCATTTGCTCTGCAAGGTGAAACGGATGAAACACGTACGGCATACCGCTTTTGTCTTTTTGTTCTTTATGCGCCTCAAAGCACAGCTTTAACGCTTGCTTTGTTTTGGGTGTATATATCATTTAATTTGCTCCTTTTTATTTGCCTATTCCCTTTGCGGTAATTAAAATGCGGTCAACAACAGTTTCACCGTCAATAACGTATATTTTATCGTGAAGGTTTACCGTTGAACAACAATGCGCAGGAATAAGCCGTATTTTTTCACCAACAGAAACACTTTCACTGTATTTATGTATCTGAAAATGCTCCTCACTTGCGACTATTTCTTCCGCCTCACCCTTATACAATGCAGGCATTCCTTGGTCAGTACCGCAGGTTTTTACGCCCGCATCAACCACCGTTAATCCGTTACGCTTACTTACAACGGTAGTCAGAATAAAAAGCGAATTTTTAAAGGGCAAGGAAAGATTGCGGTAGGTTGCATCCATAAATAAGTAGCTTCCTGCCTGCAATTCGGTATAAAGTCCCTCAAGCGCCTTTATTTCTGCCGTGCCCGTGCTTCCGCCTGAAACAGTTTTTACCGTGATTCCGTTTTCGTTCAGATAAGAAATAAGTGTTTTAAGCTTCAGGTAGTTTTCATCGGTCATCTGCTTGCGTATTGAACTATCTTCAACGTGGGAAACGTGCCCTGCGTATGCCTGCAAGCCTTCAAAAACAAGATTATCACACGCATTTATATGTTTAACAAGCTTAAGAACATCTTCCTTTACAGTTACACCGCAACGTTGCATTCCGATATCATATTCCACAAGGCAGTATATCGTTGAACCGCAAGCCTTGGCAGCATCGGAAAGCTTTGTTATATTTTCGGCATCATCAACACAAACGGTAAGCTTGCAGTTATTTGCAAGATCGGCAAGCTTGCGGATTTTTACAGGATCAACTATCTGATTGGCAATCAAAATATCCTCGATACCAATATCACACAAATCCTCTGCTTCACTTAATTTGGCACAGGTCATACCTATCGCACCGTTTGCCATCTGCATTTTGGCAAGTGCCGCGCACTTATGTGATTTGTAATGGGGACGAAGCTTTAACGAACTGTTTTTAAGCACTTCCTGCATCTGCGCCATATTATCTTTTAACGTATTTATATCAAGCACAAGCGCCGGTGTGTTTATTCCTGCAATCTTCATTTTTTGTTTCCTTTCAATAGGTTATTGCGTTTTAAATATCTTATTATTTTATATTATAACACCTTTGCTGAATATTTGCAATGGGTACGCAAAACCCCACCAGTTAATTGGTGGGGTTAATTTTTACTTACCGTTAAACATAGTACTGTCGCTTTGGGTCGGTGCGGCTTCCTCGCCCATTATTACTTCGTAAAGACTATCTGCAAACAAATTATGCATTTCAGATATCGGGTGATTTATTCTGTTGGCTAAAAGCATAGTAATGTCCGTTGTTTTTGAAAGCTCCTTCCACTTTGAATAGCAGTCGCAAACACCAACGCCCATACTTTTTGCAAGATCAATTGCCGAATACATAAATTCGTCCATTTTTCCGTTATTCTGAAAGCCTGCCGTTACCGAAGCATAGTGGCGCAAGTTCTCTTTTGTATCGTCGGTAACGTAGGTGTTAAGCATATTGGGAGTCATAAATATAACTTCGCAATTTGCCGCCAAGCATTTTTCAAAAATGGTTTTTAATGCAGTAAGATACGTTTCTAACGCGCCGTTAACGTCATTCAAACCGAAGCAAACAATCACCAAATCAGGCAAATGATTAAGCGCTTGACTTTCAAGCCTGTTAACCGCAGAAGCGGCAACAGTTCCTCCAACCGAAACGTTAATCATATTAACGGGCATATAATCACGGTATTTGTTAAGCTTTTTCTTTAAAAGGTTCCAATATACGTTCTCATAATCCATATATCCGCTTACCGCACCGTGCGAAACACTATCGCCAAATATAACAATGTTTATCGGGCCATACTCTTCAAGACCTTTTCTATCCAATAATATTTTTTCTTTTACTTTCAATACGCTCCTCCAAAATAACAATAAAAACAAGAAAATACTTTTCGCTAATAAAATTCCAGTTAGTCGCTAACGCAGAAGGCATCAATTCTTCTAACGTCCGTGCATCACGGATAAGCACCTCTTGTTTTAATTATATCAATTTGCAGAACAAAATTCAATACATATTTTTTGCTTTATAAATCTAATTACTTAGACTTAATTGCAGCTTGTGTGGCATACTGCAAAAGGGGGAAATTACAGTGCAAAAGTTATCGGCTTTAAGTCCACTGTAAATGTATTTTTTCGCGGCTTGATTGTTACTTTTTTGCTTGATAACTGAATTTCACCAATAATATTTAAGTCAATAGTTTCGGGTAAATCTTTGCAGAGAATGTCCTGCCCATCTAAATCAGTTACGCGTAACAGCGGAAAATATTTTCCACAATCTAACAATCTCAAATAAATCGTTGCCGTTGCTTTTGTGGATTTCTTTTCTTTAAAAAACATTTGCATTACAGAACCTTTTTGAGCTTCTGTAATTGCATCTTGGATAACTTCTTCTGGAATATTGAATAGGTTAACTAAAACTAAACTGATTTTTTCGTACACCAGTTGAATTGTTAAGTTCTCGTATTCGCTTTGTGTTACACCGATGTCGCAGTATCTGTACCAAGGGTGATACGGGTC
>JAZQTV010000141.1:0-11045 GCA_045630945.1 Clostridia bacterium | reverse complement strand
ATCAGAGCACTTCAGGCAGCAGGTCTTGAGGTTAGCATGATCAAAGATGTTACACCTATTCCTCACAACGGATGCAGACCGCCTAAGCGCAGAAGAGTTTAATTAGGAGGACAGAAAATTATGGCAAGATATACTGAAGCGGTATGCCGTTTGTGCCGCCGCGAAAATCAGAAGCTTTTTTTGAAGGGCGACCGTTGCTATAGTGCAAAGTGTCCTGTAGTTAAGAGAGGAACAGCTCCCGGTCAGCATGCAAAGAGCCGTAGAAAGTCAAGCGAATACGGTCTTCAGCTTCGTGAAAAGCAGAAGGCTAAGAGAACCTACGGTATGCTTGAGAAGCAGTTCCATGGCTACTTCACAAAAGCTACCAATATGAAGGGTGCAGCAGGTGAAAATATGCTTCAGCTGCTTGAGCGCCGCCTTGACAACGTTGTTTATCGCCTTGGTTTTGGTGATTCACGTGCACAGGCAAGACAGATCGTAAGTCACGGTCACATTACCGTTAACGGTAAAAAGGTTAACATTCCTTCCTTCATCGTTAAGGCAGGCGATGTTATCGCAATTCATGAGGCTTCCACAAGCATTGAGAAATTCAAGGCTATGCGTGAGGGCACCAATAAGACTATTCCCGCTTGGCTTGAGCTTAACTGCCAGGATCTTGCAGGTAAGGTTGTTGAGCTTCCTAAGAGAGAGGATATCGACCTTACAATTGAGGAGCATCTTATTGTTGAGTTGTACTCAAGGTAATATCGCATAAATTGTAGGAGGGTTAAAACTTATGATAGAAATTATTAAGCCGGTTATCGAGTGTAAGCAGGTCAGCGAAGACGGAAAGTACGCACAGTTTGTGGTAGAACCCCTTCGTCGCGGCTTTGGCGATACCTTGGGCAATTCTCTCCGTAGAATTTTGTTATCCTCCCTGCCCGGTGCAGCAGCAACACAGATTCGTATCGAAGGCGTGCTGCACGAGTTCACAACAGTTCCCGGTGTTAAGGAAGACGTTACAAACATCATTCTTAACATCAAGAATCTTGCTATGAAGCTTAACAGCGATACAGCTATCACCGCAACAATCAATGCGGTTGGTCCCTGTGAGGTTAAGGCGGGCGATATCAAGGGTGACAGCACACTTGAAATAATCAATAAAGATCTTCACATTGCAACACTGGATGACGGTGGTGTGCTTAATATGGAGATTGTTATTGATAAGGGTATGGGATACGTTCCTGCTGATAAGAACAAGGCTGACGATATGCCTATCGACGTTATCGCAGTTGATTCCATCTACACACCTATCTTAAAGGCAAGCTATCTTGTTCAGAGTGCCCGTGTTGGCAGAGATGACAATTTTGATAAGCTTATCCTTGATGTGTGGACAGACGGTTCTATCAGACCTGATGAGGCTATCAGTATAGCCGCAAAAGTTATGAATGATTATCTTGCACTTTTTGTAAACCTTGCCGAAAACGTTGGCGGTATTCAGCTGGCTGAGGACAAGGAAGGGGCAGTTCCCCAGGCAAAAGCGCTTGATATGACTATTGACGAGCTTGATCTTTCAGTACGTTCTTATAACTGCTTGAAGCGTGCAGGTATCAATTCCGTTCAGGAACTTGCACAGCTTGATGAGGCTGATCTGATGCGAGTTCGCAATCTTGGTAAAAAGTCTATGGATGAGGTTCGCCAGAAGCTTGCCGGTCTTGGACTTAAACTCAAGAACAACGAAGATTAATTAGGAGGATAATAAAATGGCCGGTAACAGAAAGCTTAACAGACCTACCGATCAGCGTGTTGCTGTGGTTCGCGGTCTTACTACCGATCTCTTATGGTATGGCCGTATCGAAACAACCGAAGCACGTGCTAAGGAAGTTCGCAAGCAGGCTGAAAAGATCATCACCTTAGGTATGAATACCTATGAGGATGTTGTTAACGTTACAAAGTCAAAGATCAATGATAAGGGTCAGAAGGTTGAAACCGAGGTTACTAACGACGGTCCCGATCGCCTTAATGCACGCCGCAAGATGATGGCTTATCTCTACGAGAGAGAGATTCCCCAGAACGATGGCGAGAAGAAGGCAGTTTATAAGGTTCGTGTTAAGGGCAACAATCATCCCGTTATCACAAAGATTTTTGATGAGCTTGCACCCAAGTATGCAAAGCGCGCTGAAGAAAAAGGTCAGCGTGGCGGCTACACAAGAATCATCAAGATGGGTCCCCGTCGCGGTGATGCAGCTGAGAAGGTTATACTTGAGCTTGTAGACTAATTAAAGTCACTTTATATTTAACGCACCTTGAAGAATTTTCTTCGGGGTGCGATTTTTTTATCAATCTTGCGAAAAATAGCGAGTAATTGCGTTTTATAATATGAAAAAACACAAAAAAACTCTTGAAAATAATGTGATAATAGTTTATAATACGATAAGGATGGTGCAAGAAATGAAAAATGATTTGATAAAAACGATAATTGTACGCATCGTAGGCGTGGTCTGCATTGTTGCGGCATTACTTGTGCTGATGCTTCCAACGTCACTTAAAATGGATGGCGTAAAATCAAAAGCAATTAAAGAAATGAGCAGGGAAACAGAAGCTGATCTTAATGCTATGCAAAGCAGAATGTTAATGAAGGCTTACGAGTACGAAGATGAGCTTGAAGATAACGACCTGCCCACAACACAATCCGGCATTAAGCGTATGTTTAAAAATGCAAAGTCGGTTGTAAAGGGAATTGTAAAAAGTGAGTATTCGTTGTATGGCGTATATGAGGTGATGGGAAAATTACCGAAATACGTCGAAGACTTTGGAAATTTAGCAGATCTTAATGATGCACAGCTTAGCTATATAATAGGTGAAAATGAATATATGCGCAAAGCTGATATTGAGGATATAGATGACGTAGATAATGAACTTGGGTTGGTTGCAAACGTTGTGCGCGGATTATTCATTGCAATTGCAGTGCTTTGTGTATTGGCGGCTATTTCCTGTGCAATAGGTAGACTTAGTGCGTTTAAGTATCTTTACTTCGTGGTTATGTGTGCTGTGGTCGGTTTAGTTGGCAGCTTGGTTGTGGTAAGCTCCGGCGGCTTGACAGATGCGTTTACCCTTCCTGAAAACTTTGAGGATGCAATGCTTAACATAACGGCAGCACCTTTTGTTGCAGTAGCACTTTCATTTGTTCCCATTGTTTTAGATTTAATATTTAAAAATAAAAAACACCAGATTAAAGGAGAAAAAGAAAATGGAATTCAATGAAGAAGTTCAGAATTATTCTGAAGAGACAACCGTAGAAAAAACCAATCCCGTAAAGAAGATTTTGGGCAAGCTTTCACCCAAGGTAATTATTGCGGCAGTAGCAGCAATACTTGTAATCGTGATTGCAGTTATTTTGTTTGGCGGCGGCAATAGCTATAAGACCCCCATCAAGGTGATGGAAGACAGGCTTAACGCAAGAAGCTACAGCAAGTATGAAAAAGCCCAGTTTGACATTTACAACGGCTTCTGTGAAAGTGAAATAAAGGCTATCTATAAGATATATAAGTCTTCTGATGAATATGAGGATTATCTTGATGAAGCAAAGGAATACTACGAGGAAAGCATTGAGGATAAGGAAGACGAGTACGGAAAAAACTATAAGTACACCATCAAGATCACCGATAAGGATAAGCTTTCAAGCGAAGAGTTAAGAGAGTTCAAGAAGCAGATCAAGGAAGCCGGTGATGATCTTGAAGACGAGCTTGAAGAAATGAAAGACTATGATTCTGATGATTGGGAAGAAATGGCGGATGAAATGGGCATTTCAAAATCACAGGCAAAGAAGGTTGTAAAGTATATGGAAAAGATCGCAAAGAAGTATAGCAAGGTAAAGGTTACCGCAGGCTATGAGCTTGAATGCGTTCGTACCCTTAAGGGAAAGGAAATCGACGATCCCGAAGACTATGAGTATGAGTTCACCGTTAAGGTTTACAAGGTTAACGGCAGATGGATTACTTCAAGTGCGATAGGCTTGAACGGTATGTTTTAGTAATTGATTTAAGGACAGTTTTAGCGCTGTCCTTTTTTTATGCGAAAATGCACAAAAATTGCCATTTAAAATTTTAAAAAAATATGAAAAAAGTTTGACATACGATAATCCGATGTGGTATCATATTAGCGTATATAATTACCTACTTTTATATGAGCAAACAATAAAGAAAGGAAGATAAAAGTATGAAAAAAATCTTAAGCGTTCTTCTTACACTTGTTATGGTTATATCATGTCTTAGTATGGTAGTTTTCGTTGCAAGCGCAAGCGGAACAGAAACACCTGCTTACGATGCTGTTAAGCTTACGATAACAGGTAGCGGTTACATTACTTCCGGCAAAGGCATCTTTGAAGCTGATGCCAGCTTTACCGGAACAAAGACCGTAAAATTCGCAATTAAAAACATAGGCACAACCGATGCATCCTACGATATTTGGATTCAGGGCGACGGTCAAGGATGGGAAACACCCAGCGGTGAGACCCGTGTTGCTGCAAACAAATCCATTAAGCCCGGTAAGGTTCAGATTGCTTCGGTTACAATCCCCGTTGAAAACGGAAAGGTATCATTCTCCAGCGGAAAGCCTGCAGTAGGTATTGAAACCCTTTATTTCCGCATTAACCCCGCAGGCTCAGGCGAAATAATAATTACAGCCTATGAATCGGATGAGCATAATGCAAATGCAGTTCTTGGTGCATGGAATTCCTCCGGCAGCAGATGTACTGCAACACCCGCTTTGGTAAGTGATCACCTTGTTGCTCTTGAACCTGTAAACAACGGCTTGGAAGACGGCGGTGCTTCATGGGGCGCATGGCGTAGTTCCGGTGATTATACCGCGACTGCAGACAGTGACGATGCAACGAATACCGTGGCAAAGTTCACAGCTGCCAATGAGTACGGCTCAGTTTCTTATGATGTTACTTCTTACGTGCTTGGTAACGATACTAACCCCTTCTATAACGGCTATTCCGTAGGTTATTATACAGTTACTTTCCGTGCAAAAGCAGAAGCAGGCAAGGGCGGTGTTTTTAACGTATGCTTAGCAGGCGACGTTGCAACTGACAACGTTTATTCGCAGAATAAGTATTCTGCTACCGGCGGTTCGTTTACAATGACTGACGAGTGGAAGACCTTTACCACGTATGTTCAGGTAACAGAAGAAAACGTGAACGTTTGGGCTGCAAATAACGATACGAAGATTAATGTTCGTTTGGATGGTAGCAACGGTGTAAGGGCATTTGAAACCGGAGTTTTCACCTATTACATAGATGACGTACAAATTGAATATGCTTCTGCGCTTAAGTTTACAAAGCAGGGCACAGGTAGTGAGTATGCAACTAAAAAGGCATACACCAAGGATATGGTTAAGGACGGTTATATTACCGAGAGCTTCTACGTATATAATCTTAACAGTGAACCCATCAAGGTTCGCCTTTATCATCAGAACGGATGGTCAGATCCCACGGGTGCTGAGTCCAGCCAGTATTCAATTACAAAGACTATTCCTGCAAATACAAAGATGCTTTATGAGTTCAAACTTCCCGCTACTGCAGATGGCGACACTTATAAGGTGTTTAATGCTGCAATAACAGAACTTACGTTACGTGTTCAGGTTGATGCAGGATGGATGCCTCAGGGTTCAACGTTCATTGTTGAAGAAGTTTCAGAAAACGGCATTCTTCCTTCATACCTTAAGGAAACCTTGGGCAAAAATCTTGGTCTTGCTGCAATCGGTGCGGAAGACATTCCTAATTATGCAGAGCCCGTAGTAACCGAAAAGCCTGCAGACCCCACTGAAGCGCCTGAGTATGTTGGCGTTAAGTTTACTGCAAAGAGTGCATCAACAGGTCAGCAGTACACAGTAACAAAGGGCGGCACGTTTGCGGCTGATGCAACCTTCACAGGTACAAAGACCATTACTTATACAATTTACAATACAAGTGACAAGGATATTCACTTCATTCTTGTGTTCTGCGCACTTGTTAACGGCGGATGGTCACATCCCAACGCAGGCGTAGGCGCATTGCTTGAGCCCGGTGAATCGGCACAGCTTACTGCAAGCGTTGACGTTGTAGACGGTAACGTTTCAGTAGCAGGTACGCCCGTTACACTTAACAATCTTCTTATTCGTTTGAACGCTACGTTCCAGGGCAGCGGAAGTGAAATTGGTGATACGTTCGTTGTTGCTACAAACGGTCAGAACGATAAGCTTTTAGGCACACTTCAGACACAGTTTACCGCCGAAAACATTACCGAGCTTCCGGTAGTTGCAACAACGCCCCCCACCGAGCCTTCGCCCACAGCTGTGGCTGACAAGGTCGTTACAAACGGTGACGTAGAAGACGGCAAAACAAACTGGGGCTATATTCACGCAGGTTCTGCAGAAGTTACTGCTGATCCTGATGATTCAGATAACAATGTAATCATCTTTACCCCCGACAGCACAAATCAGTATTCATCAGTTGCGTTCGACTTTGGTCCTGCAATCATTCAGAATGCAGAAGAAGGCTATAAGGGCGGCGGTGCAGGCGAATATATCATCTCGTTCCGCGCAAAAGCTGAGGCAGGCAAGGGCGGCAAATTTATCGTTGTACTTAACTCAATGGCTCATTTCAACAAGAATGCAAGCTTTACGGTAGATGGTGAGCCTGTTGCAATTTCTTCAAACACCTATTCATCCGGCACTACTATCACTATGACTGACGAGTGGCAGACGTTTGAAGCATCGGTCAAAATTACTGAAGAAATGCTTCAGGCTATTGAATACGTACACGACAGTACGCATGCAAAGGCTTCAGTTGCATACAAGGTAGTTCTTCGTCTTGACGGTGCTGCAGAAAGAGCATTCGGTACCGAAAGATTCGTTTACTACATTGACGATGCAACAATCACAAAGGTTGTTCCCGAAGGTGGCGAGCCTGAAGAGGAGCAGAAGCCCGTTGGTATCAAGATTGAAACTTCGGCAACCGAAAAGACCAGTATGTACTATTGCACAGGTACAGGTCTCTTTGCAGCTGATGCAACCTTCACAGGTGAAAAGGAAATTACCTATACGGTATACAACACCAGCGATAAGGCTATTACCATTACCCTTACACTTCAGGGTACTGTAAACAAGGGTTGGGCAGGTCCTAACAATGGCAAGAGCGTTGCAATTCCTGCAGGCGGTGTAGCTGAAATCACAACTTCAGTTCCTGTTACAAACGGTGTGGTTACCGCAACGTATAAGGACGTAACAGAAGACCTTACTCTTGATAAGATTTTCGCTCGCTTCGACATTAAGATTGACGAGGTTGAGCCCGGCGATGCAATCGTAATCGCAGGTAACGTAGAAGATGACGTTATCTATAAGACGCCCACAGGTAAGCACGCTAAGCTTACGGCAACTCCTGTTTTCGAGCTTCCCAAGGCTGAAGAGAAGGAAAATCCCACAGGCACACAGTTCGTTGCAGTTCAGGATATCGATGCTGATGGAAATGCTTGCTATTTAGTTACAAACGTAAACGGTGGTATCGTAAGTACTGCTGATATTAAGGGCGGCGAGGTTACCAAGTCATTCAAGGTTAAGAACACAAGCAAAGAAACCATTCAGATTAAGCTTGAACTTCAGGCAGTAGTTAGCAACGGCGCTTCAAATACCTGGGCAGCTGCACAGGCAGGCGAGTTCGTTGAGATTGCTCCCGGTGAAACAGTAACCGTTAGCTACTCAGTTGAGGTTAACGATGATAATACCGTTACCATCAAGGATTCTGACGTTTCTGTTGATAAGCTCTTCGCACGTTTTGACGTTAAGAATGAGGATGGCGCATTTACCTTCAGCGCAGGTACTTCATTCGTAATCTATGCTGATGGCGATGATTATGCATTAATCAGCGCAATGCAGACAGGTAAGAACGCATGGAACAAGTCAGCGGTTTATGACACAGGCGATGCAGTTCCCTACGTACTTATCGCAATGATGGTTCTTTCAGCAACAGGTCTTGTTATTCTTAACAAGAAGAGAGAAGAGAACTAATTAAATAAACTATAAGATCCCGCAAGAATTTGTGGGATCTTTTTTTATTTACTAAAATAAAAAATGCACGGCTTATGCCGTGCGTTAATTGTTAGTTATCAGTTATCCTCATCCTCGTCTTCATTTTGGGGCTTGGGATTAACTTTTACGGTGATTTCTTGTGTGCGAAGCTCGTCAGCCTCGGTAACGGTAATGGTAAGATGCTCATATTCAAACACGTGGCCAACCTCGGGAATAATGCCGCAAACCTCGGTAACCCAACCGTTAACGGTGGTGGATTCGATTTCCTCGTCCTCATCAAGCTCAAAGAACTCAAAGAACTCGTCAATGGCAACGGTGCTTAAAACCTTAAATTCATCAGCGTAAAGCTTTTGGAAATTCTCAATTTCCTCGTCCTGCTCATCCCAGATTTCGCCAACTATTTCTTCAAGGATATCCTCCATAGTAACAAGACCTGCCGTGCCGCCATACTCGTCAACAACGATAACGATGTGGTTGTGATCCATCTGCATTTCCTTAAAAAGTGAATCAAGGTGCACAGTTTCGGGAACAAACGTGGGCTGGAAGATTGCATCCTGAAGTTTAAAATCAGGTTCGCTGTGCTTTAAAAGATAATCACGGGAATAAAGAATACCTGTAATGTTATCTACCGTATCCGTATAAACGGGGATTCTTGAATAACCGCTTGAAACGATTAGTGCGATAATTTCATCATGGGTTGCCGTGTCTGCCAGCAATTCAATGCTGTTACGGGGTGTCATAATATCGCCTGCAGTAAGGTGGTCAAGCTCGAACACGTTCTTTATATATTCGATATTGTCCTTATTAAGCGTACCTTCCTCCGCGCCTGCATCAAGCATTGTTACGATATCTTCTTCGGAAACTGTTTCCTCCGTTTTATTGGGGTCGATACGGAACAGTCTTAAAATACCGTTGGTTGTAACGGTAAGCAACCACACGATAGGCTTAAGCACGATTGCAAGAAAGCTGATTATACCGCAGGTAGCACTTGCAAGCTTTTCCGGATTCTTCATAGCAAGGCGCTTGGGAACAAGCTCACCAAGAACTAACGTGAAGAACGAAAGTACAAGGGTAATAATTATAACCGCGGCGCTGTCAACCATCTCAAAATATTGGGGCGCAATGTTAAATATGCCCTCTGCCCATTTTGCAAGCTTGTCCGAAAAATGCTCAGCTGCAAAAGCGGAGCCTAAAAAGCCTGCAAGAGTAATGCCTATCTGAATGGTGGATAAAAAGCCTGTGGGGTTTTTTATCATTTTAAGCATTTTCTTTGCTTTTCTGTCGCCGTCATCTGCTTTAGCCTTAACCTTTGCTTCGTTTAAAGAAACAACGGCAATTTCAGTTGCGGCGAAGAACGCGTTTAATAAAATCAGAACTATTTGTAATATTATAAATTTCATTTTGTTATCCTCCAATAAAAATAAACTGTTTTTTAAAGCTTATCAGCACCGCATAAAGCAGATTGCCCTTTCGGGAACAAACGTACGCGGGATTGGGGTAACAATTTCAACAGTTGCTATAACCTGCCGGCAACTTCGGGGAAGCGGATCCAACAAACCATCTCCTAAACACAATATAGTTAGATAATTATAGCATATAAAAATTTTTTACGCAAGCATATCAGAAAAATTTTCCAAAAAGTGCTTTATTTATTGCGGTTTTAAGTGTATAATATCTTTAATATTATATAGAGGTATAAAAATATGCGCGTAGTTATTAAAATAGGAACAAGCACGTTAACACATTCCACAGGTCACCTTAACATAAGGCGCGTGGAAGAAATATGCAAGGTAATAAGCGATATCAAAAACGCAGGTAATCAGGTTATTATGGTTTCCTCGGGTGCTATCGGTATGGGTGTTGGCAAGCTTGGCTTAAGCGAAAGGCCTAAGGATATTCCTACAAAGCAGGCGGCAGCGGCAGTTGGCCAGTGTGAGCTTATGTACGTTTACGATAAGCTGTTTTCTGAATATAACCACACCGTTGCACAGCTTCTTATCACGGGTGACGACGTTGAAAACGACGACCGCCATCAAAACTTTTCAAACACGCTTAACCGTTTGCTTGAGCTTGGCGCGCTTCCTATCATAAACGAAAACGATACCGTTTCCACAAAGGAAATCGTTATCGGCGATAATGATACACTTGCGGCAATTGTTGCAAAAAGCGTTAAGGCAGAGCTTTTGATTTTGCTTTCCGATATTGACGGTCTTTATACTGCCGATCCTCACAAGGATAAAAATGCAAAGCTTATCCCCGTTGTTAATGAAATAAGCAAGGATATCGAAGCACTTGCAGGCGGAATAGGCTCCAATCTTGGCACAGGCGGAATGGTAACGAAAATCAATGCGGCAAAAATGTGCTTTGAGGCAGGCTGTGATATGGTTATCACCAACGGTGACGATCCTATGAAGCTTTATGACATTATTGACGGAAAAAGTATAGGTACAAGATTTACGGAGAAAAAGAATGTATAATATGTTAGCGCTTGCAAAGGGCGCAAAGACGGAGGTTGCAAGCTTAACCTCGGAAAAAAAGAATTATGCTCTAAAAGAAATGGCACAGGCGCTTCTTGACAACGCCGATGAAATTCTTGAAGCGAATAAGCTGGACGTTGAAAAGGCAAGGGGCACGGTAAGCGACGTTATGCTTGACAGGCTTATGCTTGATAATAAGCGTATCGAGAGTATGGCAAAGGGCATTTTAGAGGTAATGGAGCTTGAAGATCCTGCAGGCAGAATTTTAGAGGAAACAGTTCGTGCAGACGGTTTAAAAATAACCAAAATATCGGTGCCTTTAGGCGTTGTTGCCATCATTTATGAGAGCAGACCTAACGTTACAAGCGATGCGGCGGCGCTTTCGTTAAAAAGCGGAAACGTGTGTGTGCTTCGCGGTGGCAAGGAAGCATTTAATTCGGCAAACGCAATAGTAAACGCACTAAAAAAAGGTCTTAAAAAAGCAGGCGTAACCGAAAATGCGGTAAATCTTGTTCAGGATAT
>JAZQTV010000140.1:0-2751 GCA_045630945.1 Clostridia bacterium | reverse complement strand
GACGTACGTTCAATGTGCTGCCGTCTTCGTCTTGACCTGCGTGAGCTTCGTAAAAAGTCAGGCGGCTTCTTCGGTAGCGGTGAATCCACAGGTTCGGTAGGCGTTGTTACCATCAATATGCCCAGAATCGCTTATCTTGCAAAGGATGAGGAAGATTTCTATAAGCGCCTTGATCATATGATGGACGTTTCAGCACGTTCACTTAAGGTTAAGCGTACCGTTATTACAAGATTATTCGAGGAAGGCTTGTATCCCTATACAAGACGTTATCTTCCCAACGCATTTAACAACCACTTCTCAACAATCGGTCTTGTTGGCATGAACGAAGTTGGTCTTAATGCAAAGTGGCTTAGAAAGGATATGACGCATAAGGAAACACAGGAATTTACCAAGAACGTGCTTAACCATATGCGTGAGCGTCTTTCTGACTATCAGGAAATGTACGACGGTGATCTTTATAACCTTGAAGCAACACCTGCTGAATCCACATCATACCGTCTTGCAAAGCATGACAGAAAGCATTATCCCGATATCATCTGTGCTTCCGATGCTGAAACACCCTATTACACCAACTCATCACATCTTCCCGTTGGCTATACCGACGATATCTTTACCGCACTTGATATTCAGGATGAATTACAGACACTTTACACCTCAGGTACTGTATTCCACGCATTCATCGGTGAAAAGCTTCCCGATTGGAAGGCGGCAGCTAACATCATAAGAAAGATTGCTGAAAATTACAGACTTCCCTACTATACACTTTCACCCACTTATTCCGTATGCCGCGAGCACGGTTATATCTCCGGTGAAAAGTACACCTGCCCCATCTGCGGTGAGGAAACTGAGGTTTACAGCCGTATCACAGGTTACTACCGTCCCGTTAAGAACTGGAATGACGGTAAGAGTCAGGAATACAAGGAAAGAAAGACCTACGATATTCTTAATTCAAAGCTTACACACGAGGGTCCCGCAGAGCAGGAAGAGTGCTGTGAATGCGAAAAGCAGGAATCCGTACTTGCAGACGGTGTTTACCTGTTCGCTTCAGCAACCTGCCCCAACTGTAAGATAGCAGAAGCACTTCTTACAAAGGCACAGATTGCATACACCAAGGTTTATGCACACGAAAACGTTGAGCTTACACAAAGCCTTGGCATCAAGCAGGCACCCACGCTTGTTGACGTTAAGAACGGTGAAATAACCAAATACACAATGGTCAACGAAATCAAGACATTTATCAATAAATAATTATTAGGGCGAACTACTTGTTCGCCCTGTAATTTAATTAATTAATATATAGCGAGGTTCAATTATGATATACGATATAATTATAGTGGGCGCAGGTCCCGCAGGCCTTACTGCCGCAGTATATGCACGCCGTGCCAACAAAAGCGTGTTGATTCTTGATAAGGCGGCGTTTGGCGGTCAAATAGCATTTTCGCCCAAAGTAGAAAACTATCCCGGCTTTGAAACCATAACGGGTGCCGAGCTTGCAGATAAAATGGTTGAGCAAGCACTTTCGCAAGGCGCGGAGGTTGAGGTTGAAAACGTTGTTTCCTTAAAAAGCGAAAACGGAATAAAAACCGTTTGCACCGAGGATGGCAACGAATATTCCGCAAAAGCTGTAATTATTGCAGTTGGCGCAAAGCACCGTCATTTAGGACTTGAAAACGAAGAAAAATTCTTTGGCGAAGGCATTTCCTTCTGTGCCGTATGTGACGGTGCGTTCTATCAGGATAAGCACGTTGCACTTATTGGCGGCGGAAATTCAGCACTTCAGGAGGCTATTCTCCTTTCGGAAACCTGTAGTAAGGTAACTGTAGTGCAAAATCTTGATTTCTTAACAGGCGAAAAGAAGCTTCAGGAGATTATTGCTTCAAGGGATAATATTGAAGTAATCTGCGGCGCAGTTGTTGATTCAATTAAGGATACCGATGAATTTTCGGGCATCATAATCAAGAAGAACGACGAATTAATTGACCTTTCTGTTGACGGAATGTTTATTGCAATCGGTCTTGAGCCTGATAACACACCCTTTAAGGAGGTTTGCGACCTTAACGAGTGGGGTTACGTAATTGCCGATGAGGACTGCCTTACAAAAACAGAGGGCGTATTTGTTGCAGGCGATTGCCGCACAAAGAAGCTTCGCCAGATAACCACCGCAACTGCTGACGGTGCAACCTGCGCAGTAAATGCTTGCAGATACATTGATCAGCTTTAATCAGCTTATATTCAAAATACATTTTAAATCAAAAACCATATAATATTAAAAAAAGGGGGAGATAAAAAAATCTCCCCCAGTCTGCTGACAAAGTCAGCAAACTGTCAGAGTTCGAGAAACCCTTGCAAGCCAAGGCGCAGAACTTGCAAAAAAGGGAGTATTTTAGGGTATCCCAAAATGCAGGATTGCATTTTGGGAAAGAGGAAGCACAGCGAAGCCAAACAGGTTTTACGCAATTTATTGCGTGAAACCGCGAAGCGAAGCTTGTGCTGACGTGGTAAATGACCGCATTTTGCAAGTGAATGCAACGATGGAAATAGCACCCTGCAAAAATTTTGCAGGGTGCTATGTTTGTAAGGGTTTGTCAGTGCTCTGAGGCTTGACCGAATTGGTCAAGCCTTTTAATAATCAGATTTACTTGTACTTTATGCACAGTTATGGTATAATAACCTTATCAGGAGGTTATTTTTATGGAACTGCAACAGTTAAAATATTTTAAAGCCGTAGCCGAAATCGGCAAAATATCCGAT
>JAZQTV010000139.1:0-24440 GCA_045630945.1 Clostridia bacterium | reverse complement strand
ACCGATTCACTTAACCTACTAATTAAAGGTCTTTTCAGGGAGAATGACCACGTTCTTACAACAGTATACGAGCACAACTCCGTCTTAAGACCTCTTGAACATATGAAATCAAAGGGAATTAATTATACCGTACTTTTACCCGATAAAAGCGGGCAGATAACCTTAGAAACGCTCGAAAACAATTTAAAGCCAAACACGAAAGCAATAATCGTGAATTACGTTTCAAACGTAAACGGTTTAGTGCAGGATATAAAAACTTTTTCAGATTTCAAAAAAAAGCACAATATTCTGTTGATTATTGACGGAGCTCAAGCCGCTGGACTTCAGCGCTTTGATTTTGATTACGACTACGTCTGCCTTGCAGGACACAAGGGCTTTTACGGTCCGCAAGGTATAGGTGTGTTAGTAATAAAAAACGCATCCACCCTCCCCCTTCCGTTAAGATACGGCGGAACAGGCACAAAAACGTTTGAGCTTAATCAACCGTATGACCTGCCTGAATATCTTGAAAGCGGCACGCTTTCCGTGCAGAACATCGCCGCGCTCGAGGCAGGCGTAAGCTTTGTAAAGCAAAACTTTTCAGAAATACGCGAGCACGAACTTTTTTTAGCGCAGTATCTTTTAAACGAACTTCAAAATATTAAAGGAATAACTATCTACTCTCCTTGGATGGCAAAAAGCGGTGTTATTGCGCTTAACGTAAATCAACGTTATTCAAACGAGATTGCAGATATACTTGATAAAGAATACGAAATATGCTGTCGGGGCGGCTTTCATTGCGCTCCCCTTGCACACCGTTTTTTAAAAACCGAAACGCAAGGTGCAGTACGACTTAGTATTGGTTATTTTAATACCCTTAAGGATATAAAGCACGTTATAAAAGCATTAGCAGAAATAGCAAAAAAATAAAGGGTTTATGCCCTTTATTTTTTTAATGAACTCATCAGCTTATCTAATTTTTGTTTTTGCTCCGCATTAAGCATCGGCGCAATGGTTTGTGCTATTCCGTTTATTTTTTCATCCGTCAGCGTTCCGTCGCTTTTCCCCTTTTTAACAGCCTTTGAAAGATCATTATATATTTCGTTTTCGCTTTTGCCCTCGTATTTTTTTGCCATCCCCTTAAGTTTATCAAGTTGTGCCTTTTGGCTATCGTTAAGATTATTTTCGCTAACGTTTCGTTGCGTTCCACGCAGAGTTCTTTTCATATAAATCACCTCTTCATAAATCTATGCACTTTTTTACAAAAACGTGCATATTATTATATTGAGGTGAACCTTATGAACGACCTTATGCCTATGCTGCTTATGATTTCACTAACGAATAAAAAAAGCTTCAATAACATAAAAAATGCTATTGAAGCCGCTGACGGTTTTACTTCTAAAATAAATAATATGACCTCGATGATGTCTATGCTACCAAAATTAACCAGTGTATTAAATAATACGGGCGTATTAAATCAATCGCCCGAATCATCTGCATATACGGATACACTTAAGGACATACTTTCCGTACTTAACTCAAAGTAAAATTTTGTGTGCATCAAGCTTTTTAACGTCATCCTCGTTATGCGTAACTAATATTATAAGCTTATTTCTTGCCATGCTCTTTAAAATATCGCACGCAACAATAATATTTGCTTCGTCAAGCCCCTTAAACGGCTCATCTAACAAATAAATATCCTTCTCAAACGCAAGGCACCTGACAAGTGCACACCGTCTTTTCATACCGCCGGATAATTCCTGCGGTTTTATATTTTTAAACTCATTGATTCCAAGAAGCCGCATATATTCTTCGGCTTTTTCCTTTGAAGGTTCAACAAACATAATGTTTTCTTCAGCCGTCATCCAATTTAAGAGCCTATCTTCTTGAAACATATAACTTACGCTTCCTTCAACACTAACGTTGCCGCCATATTTTACAAGGCCTGCTATCACGTTTAAAAGCGTTGTCTTGCCATATCCCGACGGTGCATATATGCAGTATATTCCATTATCCGCAAATTGAAGATTTATTCCTGACAAAACAGTTTTATCGTATTTAACACTTAAATTTTCAATCTTTATCATGTTAACCCCACAAAAGCAAACCGCTTTTCAATCCACTTCAACCCCACCTTAATAAGTAACTCAAGTAGTATGCTTACCACTATTATTACAACCGTCCACGCAAACACGTCAACCGTTTCAATAATATTTTTAGCATTATTAAGCTCCATACCAATAGAATACTTTGGCAAAACAAGCACCTCTGCCGCAACGCCCGCTTTCCACACAAGACCTGCACCCGTGCATAAGGACGTAGCAAAATACGGCATTATTCCGGGTAAAAATATATGTTTAATTTGCTTAAATTTATTTATTTCGTATATTAAAGCAAATTCCCTATACTCTTTACCAACATTTTTAATACCGGTAGAAACGTTACCCCATACGATAGGCACGACCATAAGCGCCGAAACAAAAACGGGAATTGAATCACGGGCAATAAACAGCCACAAAAGCATAATAAACGACGCAATCGGTGTAGCGCGCACAATTGCCTTCACCGGTGAAAAAACCTTATCTGCAAGTTTTATGCTTGTTACAAATCCCATCAGCGCACCGATAAATACGCCAATAACGAAACCAAGTATAATACGACCTATACTGAACGTAACCTTTGTCCAGAATTCTGCTTCAGGCGAATAAAAAGCAAGCACAATAATTCTTTTAAAAACCGAAAAAGGCGCAGGAATAAACGTTTCATTATCAACAAGCAGATGTGCGCACTGCCATATGCCTATCCATACGGCAGCCACGATCACACCTGTAATTATTTTTTTAAATGCGTTTTTAATAATAGAAATCTTCACCCGGTATTGCACCGCCTATTGATTTGGCATCACTATCAAAAAGAATCTGAATATATGGTGCCGTTTTTGTTTTCATTTCTTCACCTGAGATGGTTACCATATTGCAGTTAGGAATCGCCTTCTGCGCAACCGCCTGATCTGCAACAATATTGTATTGAGATATCAGCTTTGCAGCATCTTCGGTGTTCTCGTTTACATATTTTACCGAAGCAGTATATTCTTCAAGGAACTTTTTAACCGCATCAGGATTCTGCTCAGCAAAATCCTTTCTTACAACAAGACAACCCATTGAGAATATTGCCTTATTTTCTGTCGCATCATCCCACGCCTTATTGAAATCAACGGCAATTCTGTATCCTGCATCCTTGCTGAGAAGTACCGAAACTTGCGGTTCTGGTAAAAGAATTATATCTGCATTTCCTTTAAGTGCCTGTGCTACAAGCTCAGCGTGTGTTGAGAAATATTCTACCTCACAGTTAATTCCGTTTACTTTAAGCACGTGATCAAGTGCATACTGCGGTGTGGCCGCCTGACCTGAAGAATATATCTTCTTACCCTCAAGGTCGCTTATTGAATTTATGGTATTTCCCTTTTCCATTATATAAAGAACACCAAGCGTATTAAGTGCAAGAAGCTGAACCTGTCCTTTTGTTTTGTTATAGAGCGTAGCCGCAAGATTTGTAGGTACTGCGGCAATTTGAAGCTCTCCGTTAATTATAAGTGCAGAAATATCAGTAGGTGCGCTAAAAAGCTCAAACTCATAATTATTTGCAGTTATTTTAGCATCGCTATCTGCCATAAGCTTTGCCATTCCCATACCCGTAGGTCCTACAAGAGCACCTATTTTTATATCTTTAGCAACGTATTCTTGTTTTGCGCAGCCCGAAAAAACCGCAAGCATTAATATTAAAGCAAGTAATAAACTGATTATTTTTTTCATTTTTCTTCTCCTTCAAAAATCTTAGTTGATAATACACTTTTTGCATTAACGCCGTTTATTCTGCCAAGCTTACCGCACAAAGCACCTATGCGCTCATTTGTGCCATCAACCATAACAGATATGATAGAAACGTTACGCTTTTTATACGGAATGCCCATTCTTCCGATAATAATATCAGCAAAAGCGCTTAATATTTCATTTACCGACTCTGCCGATTTTTTAGGATCGTCTATCACGATACCGATTACGCCTATTCTTTCCTCCATTGTACCTCCAAATAAAAAAAATACTCTTTACCGCAAAGCAGTAAAGAGTATACGTATGCCATATAAATTCTCTACCTTGGCTTAGTACTAAACCTTGCCTTCAGTGCGGTTATAAAACGTCTCCGTGTCAGATACTTCCTTCACTTTGATCAATTATATTTTAAAGCATTTATATTATTTTGTCAAGACCTCTATTGCCTTTTTAAGCTGAAGATCGTTCTCGGAATTCCTGAGCCAATACTTCTGAGTAAGCTCCTTACTTAATTCAACAACGTAATGAGGCGATATACCTACACCGTGAATGCAATCACCGTTAGGCAAATAATATTTACCCGTTGTAAGCTTGAACACTCCGCCGTTACTAAGCGTAAAGCTTGTTTGCATTATACCCTTTCCGTAGCTTTTAGTACCAACCAACGTCGCATTGCCAAGGTCACGCAATGCACCTGCCATAGCTTCGGAAGCGCTTGCACTTGAGCCATTGATTATTACGCATACGGGCTTGTTGATACACGCTTCATCGGATGTTTTAATACTGCTTTTATTGCCCTTTTTATCCATAGCATAGAACGTAATGCCTTTAGGAAGTAATGTATCGGCAATCTCTGCAAACAAATTGACCTCGCCGCCTGCGTTTTCCCTAAGGTCCATTATAATACTTTCATAGCCATTTTGTTCACCGTAGGCTATCGCTTTATTAAAATATTCTACAACATTTCCTCTAAAACCAATAATCTTAACATAAAGAATTTTTGTATTCTCAATCATAGAATATTCGGTCATCTGCCGCTGTCCGTTACCATATTTAACGTTAAATGCCAACGTTTTTCCGTCACGCACAACAGTAAGCTTAACCGTTTCGTTTTCAGCGCCCTTTATAAGCTGTGGTATCTCGGAATAAGTTTCCGAGGTTATATCAATCTCATTAACTCTGACAAGTTGATCGCCTGCACGTATACCCGCTTCATATGCAGTAAGCCCCCTAAAGACTTCAGTAAATATGCATTCACCGTCTACGTTTGCATATTCCGCACCAATTCCACCTTGTACAATGCCCGCTACGTAATTACTAAATTCGACCATTTCATCCGCAGTGTAATAATACGCATAGTCATCGTCCAACGATGCCGCAATACCCTTTATTGCAAAATCAACAGTATGAGCTTTATCTTGATCGTAAATAGAATAATTCTGGGTTAAACTTATAGCACGGTTAATTGCAATAAGCTGTTCAAACGAAAGCGAGCTTGCAAACAAAAGCTTGTTAGCAAAAAATCCGCTTGTAAAGCACAAAACACCGATAATAACAACCGCAAGAAGTGATATACCTTTTCTTTTCATTTACTTTAACACCTTGTTAGTAGCAATATACATTCTTAACGCGACCGCATCATTAAAGTTGCGCATATTAAGTCCCGTTTCCTTTTGTATTTTATCAAGCTTATAAATAAGTGAATTTCTGTGATAATTGCAGCATTTTGCCGTTTCACTAACGTTAAGATCGTGCTTAAAGAACTCTTGCGCAATTTCAATGCTTTCTCTGTCAAGCATTTTTGTAATGTGCTCTGATTTCTCCTTTAATTCAAGCACCGCATCTTTGGGAAGTTGCGATATAACCAATTCAGGAAGAACATCCGAAAAAAACCAAACACCGCCGCTATACGAAAGTCTTTTACCAAGCCGTATTGCAGAAAGCGCCTGTTCAAATGCAACAGAAAGATGCTGTGCATTATCGCAAATACAACTTACACCTATAAAGCACTCCGTATTAAGTTCCATAAACGTTGCGCTGATAGCATCCGCCATTTCTTCAGCAGAATCCTCGTTTTCCTGACAAATAACCGCAATCCGACGCCCGTCAATACCGATAACGGTTACGTCATCGTTATCAAGCATTTCCTCTAACGTAGAAACGTAGCCGGAAATATCCTCACTAATTTCGGCAACAAACACCCTGCGCACTTCATCAAAATAAAACGAATATCTTGCACCAATGCTTTTTACGTCATCACCCACAACGCCGAACAACAAGTTTTTTACAAACTCGGTTTTAGTAAGACGCCTGTTTTCATTTTTTTCATCAACGAAACGCTGAAGTGTTTTTTCATCGGCAAAGATAAGAGAGATGCTTCCGTCGGAAAGACGTGAATACAAATTGCCGTTTTCAATAACAGGAAGTTCAGCACTTAAAATATGAACCGGTAATTTTTCATACAGGGTGCTGTCACCTGCTATTTTTACACCTGCATTATCGTATATTGCTGTTTTCATAATCATCACCGATAACATTTTACCATATATATCGAAAAATTGAAAGCAAAATATTACTGCACAACAAATTCTTTACTCATTTGGCTTTCTTTTTCCTGTTTTACCGCACCGTATACCGTTCTTACCGCTTTAATACTATATGAATCCCCCGAATTATATTCTTCATCAGTTAGAATTATTCTTTCATTTCTTTTGCCCTTGATGCGTTTATATTCAGCACCGTTTTTATATATAACGTAGCTAACATCTTCTTCAAGTACCGTAAAGGACAACTCTACCTTACGAATTTCATTATAATAAACAGAAAAATCCTGTACCGACTGCGGTATATCAATTTCATAACTCACTTGTTCGGGAACTGCAGAAATATCAAAGTACTCATACATTACCTCTCCGTCAAAGGTATCCGCATTTGCAATTACTGCAGTTTCACCTGCTTTTAGCGCTTTCACATCAACCGCCTTTTCCGTTATCGTATCGGGAGCCTCAAAGGGAGTATAGCCGTATTTTTCGAACAACTTTTCAAACATAGCTTTTGCAATCACGGTAGGATAAGTACTGCCTGTAATGCTTTCATCAAGACAGTTTTCCTCGTCCGTCATATCGTATCCCATCCACACACTTATAGTATGCTTTGTTGAATAGGACGTAGATAGTGCATCGGAATAGCCTATTCCCTTAAAACCCACCGTACCCGTTTTGCAAGCAACGGGATATTTTAAATTACTTAATGGATTGTTGCTTTGTTTTGAAACATCACAAAGAATATCCGTTATAATCCAAGCAGTACTGCTTTTAAAAACAGGCGTTTCATTTATCTTGTGCTTATATAACACTTTTCCATCCGCATCTGTTATCTTATCAATACACCACGGCTTAACGTAATTTCCGCCCGATGCAAAGCATCTGTATGCACCTGCTAGTTGAAGCTGTGACGTACCGTAACGCATACCGCCTAACGAAAGCGCAAGATAATTATCTGCATCATCAAAAACTATTCCTGCCTTTTCTGCATATGTCTTTGAATATTCAATACCGTTTTTACTTAAAATTTCAACCGCAGGAACGTTCAAAGACCTTCTTAGCGCCTCACGCACCGTTACCTTGCCGTAATACACGTCCTTAAAGTTTGAAGGTGAATACCCATCAAAATCCTTTCTGTAATCATCAAGCACTGTCACCGCAGTTATGCTCCCGTTTTCAAAGGCGGGCGCATAAACAAGTATCGGCTTAATGCATGAACCAGGCTGCCTTAATGCAGTTGCACGGTTATATAACCGCATACCGTTATGCTCACGTCCGCCAATCATTGCAGATATTCCGCCCGTTTGATTATCGAGAATTACCGCCGCTGACTGCGACTCTTTATCAGGAAAATATGCGGTGTTCGAATAAATATTTTGCAGTTCTTCCTGTGCAAAAGAATCAAGCGTTGTGTATACCCTATATCCGCTTCCCATAAAATCGCTTACAGATATACCTAATATATTTGCCCCTTCTTCAAGCACGTAATCGGTAAAATATCCGTAATCACCTATATCTACATCCTCCGCAATAACGATTGCTTCTTTCCTGTATTCAGCGTATTGATCTTCGGTTATATATCCGTATTTTTTCATCTGGCTTAACACAGTATTTCTGCGGTTTTCAGCCTTTTCAATGCTTATATGCGGCGCGTACTTGCTTGGTGCCTTTAGTATGCCTACAAGCATTGCGCCCTGCGCACAAGTAAGGTCTTCAGCTTCAATTCCAAAATACGCCTTTGCCGCCGCTTGAATACCATACGCACCTCTGCCAAAGTACATAAAATTAAAATACATTTCAAGAATTTCATTCTTATCGTATCTTCTTTCAAGCTGAAGCGCCAATATTGCCTCATTTATCTTTCTTGAAACCGTTTTTTCTCGCGTTAAATGAGAATTTTTAATAAGCTGTTGCGTTATGGTGCTTGCACCTTCTTTATAGCTTCCTGCGCCCACGTTATTTATCAGCGCACCGAATATACGCTTTACGTCAATTCCGTTATGTGAATAAAACCGTATATCCTCAGTGGCAATCAATGCATCAACAACGTATTGGGGTATACTTTCTATTTTAATTATTTCCCTGTTTTCGCCACTATTTAACGTTGCAGATATGTTTCCGTCTTTATCGTATAACGTAAGTGTTTGACCGATATCAATAATTTTTTCAACGCTTAAATCCGGAACCGTAGCAATTATATATGTTACGGGAACAATCAACGCCAATAAAAAAACAGTAATTACTATCCATCTTTTTTTAATTTTTTTCATACTATCACCCGAAATTATTATCAGCTTTAGTAAAAAAAATATTCAAATCATTGCCAATACATAAAAGATATGCTATACTATCAATAATAAATTTTAAAGGTGATTTAGTATGATATGTAATAAATGCGGTGCAAAAAACAGCGATACAAGAGTAAAATGCTTTCATTGCGGTTCCCCCATTACCGCAACAGGCGTTAATCCCCCATCAAAAAGCACCGAAGAAATAAAAAAGCAACCGACCCCCGTAATAAAGAAAAGGGTTGAAGAAATAAAAAAGCAGTCTACCACCGTAAAAAAAGAATCAGTTGATGAAACAAAGACGGAAAGTTTCGAGGTTGAAAATATTTATACAAATAATTTTGACGACGATATCGAACAAACCTATACCGATGACGATATCACCGAAACCGAAGAAACAACAACCTACACCCCCGATGACTTATCAGGCGGCTTTGACGACGAAACCGATACCACAGATGACGACGATACAACGTATAACGATGACCAATACGAAGATTCGACGCAGTATGATGATGAATTCGACGACGAAGAATATGGTGACGACGAATTCTTAGAATACGAAGACGAAAACGACGAGATAGCCGAGTTATCCCTTGACGAAACAACGGAGCAGCATTTCAAGCTTGCCTACAAGAAAAAAAGTCACGGCTTTGTTATTGCAATATGGATTTTGGCATTAGTATTCATCATTGCAGGAATATTTATTGGCACGCTTATTTATCAGTACTTAAATACTGATGACGGTGTTCAGTTAGATCCTATAAAGGATACAGTAACGTTGCTTGATCTTTCCGAGCCTACAGTTTCAAAGCAAAAAGATTCAAACGGCAAGGAATACGTTCACGCAATATTTACAGGCACCCCCGGTGACAGATTGCATTTAAAATGTAATAACACGTATCACACCTTCGTTACCGGAACCATTGAATTAGACCTTTATCTTGAAGATCTTTTTGACCGTGAATATGAATTCAAAAGTAACGTAATTACCGCAAACATGAACGCCTATTACCTGCGCAACGGCAAAGAATATGCTTATAACGCAGATGCATTCCAGATGTCAGTTCCCGAAGCCGAGCTTGTTCTTAACAATACCGAGCAAGAAATTAAAGTATATAGCGATAAATACGCCCTTGAATTCTGGACGGCAACCGATGCCAAGGTAGAGCTTAACTACAAAAACATCACCGAGCATATGAACAGTATGGGTAACTTCAAATACGAGCTTTCTGTTTTACCCGACACAGTTACCACCTACTCACTTGAGGTAAGACAACCGTACCACACCAAGAAAAGTACGGTAATTATCGTAAAACGTGACGCATTGCCCATTTCCCTTACAATCGCTTCAAATAACGCCGAATCTCACAGTGAAAAGACGCTTACGTTAAATATAAATACCAATGAAAATGCAAGCATAAGCGCAAGCCTTCCCATTATCGAAACAGTACCTAACCTTTTAAAGAACTCATATGAAATCACGTTGGATCTCAGTTCGATAAGCTACGGCGAAACGGAAATACTTATTACCGCAGCAACAAGCGAAGGATCATCAACAAAGGCATTCAAATTCCTTTATTGGCCCGATGAAGACACCATAACAAAGTCAGCAAACAAATTTACAACCGCAGTTGCAACAAACAGCGCAAACTATGTAGGCAGGAACTACGTTATCCCCTCTGTAACCGTAACGAAGAACGCCGGTGCAAACAAATTTGAAGGAACCTGCGAATTAAATTCAGTAAAATACACGTTAATCATTGATAATACCGATATTTCCAAGAATATCATTATTGGTTCAAGCTACAAGATTTTTGCTGAATGCACAGGCAAAACAGAAAACGGCGCTCCCGTATTCCGTGCATGGTTTATCTATAACGCATAACCAAAAAACAGAAAAGCTACCTCAAAACGAGGTAGCTTTTATCTTTTTATAAAAAACCTAAAACAACGCTGAACCTAAGTTCCGTGTCGCCTCTTACTATCGTTACTTCAACAGTATCGCCGGGCTTATAGTAATCCATTTGCTCCATCAAATCGTTTACCGTATATATTGGGGCACCGTTAAGGGAAATAATTACGTCACCAACCTGAATGCCTACTTTATCTGCAGCACCGCCCGAAAGAACTTCACTAATAAGCGCACCGCCAATTGCACTTGGATTATTACCTACCGTAACCTCAAGCGCCGCACGTGTAACCTTACCGTCTCTGATAAGCTGCTCCGATATTTCCTTGGCAACGTTTATCGGTATAGCAAATCCCATTCCTTCAACTATGGTAGACGTGCTTGATGAAGATTTTTTCATAGTGTTTATGCCGATTACTTCACCTGACATATTAAACAACGGTCCGCCGCTATTGCCCGAATTTATTGCAATATCCATCTGAAGCATCTTATATCTGTAATTTTTAGAATTAACAGTACGCTGAACACCCGAAATATAACCAACACTCATCGAAAAGTCGTATCCCATAGGATTACCTATTGCAATAGCATAAGAACCAATCTTAACAGCATCGGAATTACCAAGCTTTGCCGACTTAAGTGATTCTTCAGCATCAATCTTTATAACCGCAACCTCAGTACGTTCATCGTAACCTATCACCCGCGCATCATAAATCTTGCCGCTATAAAGCGTTACCTTAAAGCTATCAATACCGACAACACAATGACTGTTTGTTAAAATATAACCGTCTGTGGAAATAATAAATCCTGAGCACTGTGAATAATGAACCGACTCCCCTTCATATTCAATGTACGTATCGATAATTACAACCGTATCGCAATTATCTTCGTACAGTTTAGTGAACGAGCTTTCATCGATTGGCACGTACACATCAGGTGCATACGTAATGTTTTGGGCTGTACTTTGTGCACTGTCAATCTTTAGCGTTGGCATAAAGAAAAACGCAACGGAAGAGCTTAACACAGCAATTAGAATTATAGCAATAAGCAATACGGTTATGCTTATGCGTTTGCTACTTTTTTCAACAAAAAAATCATCTTTCATCGTTATTCACCTGCATATTGAAGTGTAAATACAAACTCAGTTCCAGCACCTAACGTACTGCTTACGTTAATTGTTTCATTGTGCTGCTCAATAATACTTTTTACGATCGAAAGACCTAATCCCGTGCCCGATTTATTGGCACTGCGCACCTTATCAACAGTATAGAATCTATCCCAGATAAATTTGAGATCTTCTTCACTTATGCCGGTTCCCTCATCCTTAACAGTGACGTGCACCTTACTGTCTACAAGGCTTGCGGATATGGTAATCGCTTTATCTTTTCCGGTAAATTTTATAGCATTATCAACAAGATTCTGTAAAACCTGCTCTATCTTATCACCGTCAGCCATAACGTATAGCGGTTCATCGGAAATATCAATTTCGGGCTGAATCCCCTTTTCTTCGATTTTTCCGCTTAAACGAATTACAACGTGACGGATAAGTTCGTTTATATCAATCTTGGAAGCTACTATCTTATCCCTGCCCGATTCAATTCGACTTAAATCAAGCATAGTCTTAACTAACTTTGTAAGTCTTTTTACTTCAGACGAAACTATCTCAAGATACATTGTATGCTTTTCTTTTGGAATAGTACCGTCAAGCATACCTTCTACAAAACCGTTAATAGAAGTCATGGGCGAACGAAGCTCGTGCGCGGCATTGGAAACAAAATCCTTTTTTGAAGCATCTGCCGCCTTCAAATCGTCAGCCATTCGATTGAACGATACGGCTAACATACCTATTTCATCTCTTGATTTAAAGGTAACCTTGTTATCAAAATTACCCTTCGCAATTTCCTGCGTTGCACTGTTAAGCTTTTTTACCCTTGCTACAATACCGCTTGTAAGGAAAATTATCCATACTACACCGAACACAGTAACAAGAAGTGCCGGCAACCAAAGTGCCGCAAGTATACGCGAATACGCTTCATTAACAGTATCTAAAGATGAATGTATAATAAGTATTGCCCACGGCTTATCACCTGTTGCACTTTTTTGGTACATAATGGGATGCGCAACAGTCAGGACATTCTTTTTCATCTGTTCGTTGTAGTAACCGGACCTGACGTACGTTTCCCCATTAACGTATACGGTTTCAAATATTTCGTCCGAAATAAGCTCATCCTTCTCATAAACGGTAAGCTCCTCTGCATCCATATTATAAAAAAGACGTTTTGATATATTAGCTATCTGTATGGACGCATCAAAATCCTTGGCTGTGGTCATTAACACGGGAATTGTCTGTCCATTTTCAACATCAAGCACCGTCAACGAACCATTTGCATACATATCGGCGATTTGTTTGGCACACTGTTTAACGCTATCTTCTCGCATTTGCGTAAGATTTTTCCTGTACGAAATGGTTAATACTCCGCCAAGACAGCCGATGAACAAAATTACTATCGTAATATATATAACAAGTAATTTTGCTCGCAAGGATCTAATGATCATTCTTCAACTACCTCAAACTTATAGCCTATGCTCCATACTGTTTTAATGTTCCAACTGTCGCTTCCGCCAACCTTTTCACGAATGCGCTTAATATGTACGTCAACCGTACGTGAATCGCCGTAATATTCAAAGCCCCACACCTGCTCAAGAAGCTGCTGACGTGTAAAAACCTTCTGAGGATGTGATGCAAGATAGTAAAGAAGCTCTATCTCCTTGGGTGGCATTTCAATCTTGCTATCCATATACGTTACGGTGTAATCGGTAATATTGATTACAAGGTCCTTATATTCAACGATTTCACTTGTTTCCTCACGCTGAACACTACGCCTTAAAACTGCTTTAATACGTGCAATAAGCTCCTTAGGCTCAAAGGGCTTAACAAGGTAATCATCAGCGCCAAGCTCAAGAAGAAGCACCTTATCAAACACCTCACCCTTTGCAGAAAGCATAATAATGGGCGTGTTATCTATGCGGCGTATTTCGTTACACACCTGCATACCATCCATACCTGGAAGCATAATATCAAGAATAACAAGCTTAGGCTGAACAGACTTAAACTTATTTACTGCTTCAATACCGTCCTCAGCAACGTAAACGTCAAAGCCCTCTTTTTCAAGATAAAGCTTTACAACCTCGGATATATGTTTATCATCATCAACAACAAGAATTTTAGTTTTATTAATCATATTTTTTACCTCCGTTTTTGCACTATAACTTATAGTTTCTTATATTATAACACAACTTGTGCCATTTTGACAATTTTTTTATTTAAATTCTATAACTGTTACGCCTGCATCGCCTTCACCGTAGTTACCAAGGCGGAATGACTTTACTTTTTTGTTGGTACGCAGATATTCCCATATTGCATTCTTTAATGCACCCGTACCTTTTCCGTGAATTACCGTCACTGAACCAAGATTTCTGCCAAAGGCAAGATCAAGATACATATCTACGTTGGCAACCGCTTCATCAGAAAGCTGACCTCGCACATCAAGGGACATGGGCACAGTTGAGTAAGTGCGGTGAACGCTTACGCTTGATTCCTCTTTTTTCGTTTTTTGGGAATACGTAAGATATTTTACGTCAATCTCGGCTTGCATAATACCGATGCTGACGATCGCCTTACCCTTTGAGTTTGGAAGCGAAGCAAGTATGCCCGCTTTATCAAGACTTGTCACAAAAACATCCATACCAAGAACAAAGTTTTTGATAGGTTCGCCCGCAACAGGAAGCTCTTCCTGCTTTTCTTCATTTAAACGAATATTTTTCTTAAGCTCACGTGCTTTGAAAATTGCAGAAGGATCGGCATTATTTTTAAGATTTTTAAGTTCATCGATAACCTTTTCAGATTCCTCGATTGCTTTTTTCTTTATTTCCTCGGCTTCCTTAAGTGCACTGTTTATTATCTTTTCTCGCTCACGCTCAAGGTTCTTTTTTTCCTTTTCAAGCGTTCTGCGCTCTTGAGAAATCTCAATTTTTATCTGCTCTGCTTCGGTTTTCTTTGCATATGCTGATGCACGGTATTCCTCAGCATTTGTAAGTACCTTATCAAGCTTGCGCGAATCCTCATCAACATAACTGCGTGCCCTGTCGATAAGATATTTTTCAAGACCAAGCTTTTGTGAAATCAAAAACGCATTACTGTTTCCCGGCACGCCTACCATAAGCCTGTACGTAGGTTTAAGCGATTGAACGTCAAATTCAACAGAAGCATTTTCGGAGCCGCCGTGAGCAAGTGAATACGCCTTAAGCTCAGCATAATGCGAGGTTACCACAGTCCTTATCCTGCGCTTACGCAGTTCCTCAAGTATTGACATTGCAAGTGCCGCACCTTCAGCAGGATCGGTTCCTGCACCAAGCTCATCAAATAAAACAAGCGAATCAGGAGTAAGTTGTTGCATTATAGCCGCAATATTTTTCATATGCGAAGAAAACGTACTTAAGCTTTGCTGAATGCTTTGTTCGTCACCTATATCGGCAAAAATCTTATCAAATACTGGCACTTCTGTACCCACTTCAGCGGGAAGATGCAAGCCCGATTGCGCCATAAGCTGAAAAAGACCGATGGTTTTTAAAGATACAGTTTTGCCGCCGGTATTGGGACCTGTGACAAGTAACTGTGTAAATTCCTTACCAAGCCACACGTTTATCGGCACTGCTTTGTTTTTTTCAAGCAACGGATGTTTGCCGTTTTTGATGTTTATATAGCCTTTTTTATTTATTATCGGCTTAACGCCATCCATTTCACGACTTAATCGTGCCTTGGCAAAAACAACGTCAAGCTTAACCATAATGCTTTTGTTACTTTCAAGAACCTTGTATTCTTCCGCAAGCATTCTTGAATAATTTTCAAGAATGCGCTGTATTTCATCGCGTTCATCAAGCTTTAACTGACGTATAGTGTTATTTATTTCAACAACCGCCATAGGTTCAATAAAAAGTGTAGCACCGCTGGCAGACTGATCGTGAACTATTCCCGGTACCCTGCCCTTATGTGCGGCAACAACAGGAAGTACGTATCTGTCGTTACGCATTGTTATAATGCTTTCCTGCAGTACGCCATCCTTATCAAGCGAACGAACAAGACTGTTAAGTCGGTCACGGATACTGTCATTCTGCTGACGTATCTGTCTTCTTAATGAAAAAAGCTTCGCACTTGCAGAATCAGCCATTTCTTCATCGTTAAGGATATCGTTATAAATGGAATCCTCAATATCTTTGAACGGAACAAGAAGCGAAGCAAGCGAATATATACCGCCCTCGTTTTCATTACCGTCAAGTATACCCCTGCGCGCTTCACGCACAGACTTTAAAAACAGCGCAATATTTAAAAGCTCACCCATCGAAAGAACAGCTTCAATACGAAGGCGCGACATTATACCGCGTATATCATTATACTTGTTTAAGGGCGAATGACCTTTGGTTTCGATTACCTTGCAGGCTTCATCTGTTTCGTTAAGAAGCAAAACAACGTCTTCAAGTTGGGTGGAAGGTGTAAGCTTTAAAACCGCTTCCTTGCCTTCGTGTGAAATCGCGTTTTTCTCCAACATTGATTTAATTTTATCAAATTCCAATATACTTTGTACTTTTTGATTCATTTTTTTACTTCCGATTCTGATTTATATATTTATTTTACCCTAAAAAACTATATCTTGCAATAGATTTATTTATATAGTATAATATAAAAAAATATATAGTGCATTTTTTTCGATTTTGGTGTATAATATATTCAGTAACACTCGTGGAGGTTTTTAAATGAACGATTATAAGCCCGTTAAAATCAAAAGGAAGAAACGTGCTGATTCTAATTTAATACGCGCAATCGCCTTCAGGGCAGTTCCTATATGCCTTGTGGTTATTATCGCCGTATGCGGTTTCAGCATTTTTAATAAACGTATAAGCGAAATTCTTGCAGAAGTAAAGCATAGCGCACTTGCTGACCGCGGTCATATTGACGACCCTACGCTTGATACGTACGATCCGATAAATATTGATTGGAGCTCGATTTATACAACAACCGATATTGACGGTTTCGACCCATTGGCACTTTCCCCCCTTGAAGGCACTGACGGTTCACGGCCTTCAGGCGTTCTTGGAACAAGTGAGTTTGAAAGAGCACTCGGTTACACCAACAAGCAAGCAACCATTTGGTCAATAAATAAAAATATTAACCCCGATATCACCGCATGGATATATATGTACGGTATGGGAATTAATTATCCCGTCGCCGAAGAAAACGGAAAAAGGGATTATTATTTAAGAAGAAGCTTTGACGGTACACAATCAACGTCGGGCACAATTTTTATGTCGCCATCATGTAGCGTAAATCCCATTTCCCGCAACCTCATTCTTCATGGTCACAATATGCGTGACGGAACAATGTTTGCAACCCTTGCCAACTATCTTAAGGGCACAAGGGCATTCTACGACTCGCATAAATATATATTTATTGATACACTTTACGGAACGTACAGATACGAAATTTACAGCGTATATCAATGTGTACCCGAGGATATTTATCTACAAATAACCTTTGGTAGTAATTCATCCTTTGTAAACTGGTGTAACGAAACAAATGACAGAGGCTTATTTAAAGATGAAGCCACCACGTTTACAGCTAACGACAGAATATTAACTCTCTCCACCTGCGATGCTACAAACAAGTATAGAATTGTTGTTCACGCAAAGATGGTATACCCCGTTCCGATTGGTGACGTTGATTCGGAATATCAGGATACAAATCCCGATACAAATATAGTACCGGATGTTCAGATTCCTACCGACAGCTTACCCGAAAACGTAACACCTTCACCATCACCCACTCCCACTATTCCGCCTACGGTTCCAACACCGCCCGTCACAGAAAACCCGTATGCACCCGGTGCAACGTTCAGAATCAAGCTTACAGATCCCAAGAGCACGTTGCGTTTAAGATCACAACCAAGCACAAGCTCGGTAATTCAAGCTGCATTGGCGCACGGTACAACCGTTACAATTATTTCGGAGCATGATGACTGGGTAAAGGTAAGCACTGATTTCGGCATGGAAGGTTACCTGCAAAAGAGGTTCCTTGTTTCAGAGGACGAATTCAATTACACTACGCCGACCGATGAAATAAGCGCACCGTCAACAAATCTAATTACCCCGACACCTGAAGCAACACCCGCACAATAAATTCGGAGGATTTTTATATTATGAGCGAGATCACAGAAGCACGTAAAACCGGTGGACAATATATTTCAATCGGTGAATATAACGTAAGATATTTTGAAGAAGGACAGGGCGAAACCGTAATATTTATACACGGTCTTGGTCAGGCAATGTATACGTTCAGAAAAAACGTTCGTATTCTTTCTGAATATTGCCACGTTATTTCTATCGACCTTCTCGGTCACGGTCTTTCCGACAAGCCCGAAATTGATTACACTATTGCTGATTTTTCAAAACTTATCGTTGATTTTATGGATGCAATGGGTATTGAAAACGCTTCACTTGCAGGCTTCAGTACCGGCGCAATTATCGCGCTTGACGTTGCAATTAAGCACCCCGAATACGTAAACAGATTAGTTCTGCTTTCACCCGGTGGTGTAACAAAAACTTATCCTGCAACAATCAAGCATCTTTCAACGCCAATATTATCCGATATAATCTTTACGTTCTTTAATAAATCAATGGTGAAAAGCGTGCTTGAACAAGCATACTTCGACCCTAATCTTATAACAAACGACGTTGTAAGGCACTATCACAAGGTTCTTTCAAACAAGGAAAATCTTGACGCCACAATTGTTGCTTATTCGAACTGGGATGACAGTGAGGTTGCGTATGAGCTTGGCTCAGTAACCGCACCTGCATACATATTCTGGGGCGAAAACGATACGTGGCACCCCATCGAAATGCTTGAACTTTACGAGGATGCTCTTTCCGACGTATATTCCGCAACGTTTGCAAACTGCGGACATCTTCTTCACGAGGAATGCGCCGACGAGTTTAACAAGAAACTTATAGAAATTTTCACAAGCAATAATGAATAAAAAATAACCGCTGATTTAAGTCAGCGGTTAATTTTTTCACCTATATTATTTAATAAGTAGAAATACGTTTCTTCATCAACGGATTCCTTTAACTTTTCAAGCTCAGGAGTCCGTTTTTCTGCACCGTGGCAGTCTGTTCCTGCACACTGTATAAAACCTAGTTTAATGAATTTTAAAATTTTTTTGCGAAGAAAGTATTTTTTTAACGAATCAGTATCAACTTGAACGATACCGCCCATTGCATCTATTTCACGAAGAAAACGCTTTTTAAAGAAGCGAGGATACCTATCGATATGTGCAATGATAATATGTACAGAAAATCTTGCACAAAGCTTGTATAACGAGTTTATAATAATCTGTGCATTTTTAACGCAAAACGGCAATTCAATCATTATATAATTGCTTTGCCCCATACACAATGCTGAAATATCATTATTCGCAAGAAGCACGTCGGAATAATACACTTCAGCACCGATGTGTAATGTTAAACCCAACTCGTTTGCAATGGGTAAAATTTCATTATAGCGCCGTTGACGCTTTTCTGCAAAGCGCTCAACAGGCATATCGAACGGATAATAATGAGGTGTAAGAAATACGTCGGTAATACCGTTGTTTTTCAGCACTTCAAGCATCTTTTTGCTTTCTTCCAAGCTTTTAGCCCCGTCATCAATATCGTGCAGTATATGCGTATGAATATCGTATAATCTCATTGACGATACGACCGTATCTTTCTGTTTTGCTTTTCTTTCTGACGGCTTCCATTAAGGATAAATCCAATTATTTTGGAATTACATCTCTTAATCGCTTCAACTGCCTTATCAAGCTCGACATAATTTGAACGTTCTTCATAGGTAACAATTACAACACCGTCCGAGTTTTCTATAACAGGGATTGAGTCAACGACGATATTTACGGGCGGAGTATCAATAATTATATAATCAAAGCGCTCTGAAAGAGTATCAAGCAGATCTTTAAACTCCTGACTGGATAAAAGTTCCGAAGGATTGGGAGGTACGATACCTGAACACAAAACGGAAAGATTGGTATTGGGAACAACCTGTATTGCCTCATCAAGAGTGCACATTCCGCTCAAGCAGTTAGTTAAACCGGGGTTATTCTTAATATTAAAGAATTTACCAACAGTGGGTTTACGCAGGTCACAGTCAATAATAAGCGTTCTACAATTCAAATGCTTTGAAAATGCCGCGGCAATATTGCAGGATGTGGTAGTCTTTCCTTCGCCTGATACCGAGCTTGTAAAAGCAATTTTTTTGCAACCGTGCTTAATAACTGAAAGCGCAATATTTGTTCTGGCAAGCTTATATGCCTCAATAGTGAAGAATTCAGCATTACCTACGCGATTGTATTTATCGCCATATTTCGTAGCCATTTAATTCTCCCCCCTTATATAATAGTCACTATAAGCGTATTTGGAGCTATGACGGAATGCTTCATTAAAATCAGGAATTGAAGCAATAACAGGGATACCGTAGCGCTTTGAAAGCTCCGTTTCGTCCTTAATCTTTTTACCAAGCAATTCACGTAAAAGCTGTATAACGAAAACAATTACAGCAACGGCAATAGCGGCAATTAAAGTATATGACAAAGTATCGGGTGATGATGCCTTGCTCGGAAGAACAGGTTTTTCAATAACAATGCCTTCAACCGACGTTTTAGTCATAACCTTTAAATGATCATTTGCAGAATCAGCAATAGCGCAAGCAATCTTGTAAGCATTTTCAGGGTTATGGTCCATTACCTTTATTGAAAGAACCGTTGTGTCTTCATCCGACGAAACCGAGAATGAAGGCTTATAATCAACACCTGCCACAGACTTAATACGATATGCAAACTCATTTGTGGTAAGGATTGACGCACACGTTTTTGCAAGTTTATTAGCAAATACCCAGCTATTATTATTTTCAAGAGTGCTTCCTATATTTGCATCACTGTTACCGATAAGGTTGATCTGCGTACTTGCAACGTAAGTAGGCTCAACAAGGTAGCCACAAACTAAAAATGCACCTAACGCTGCGCACAACGCAAATACAATCATCACTGCTGCAGATTTACGCAAAACCTTTAATACAACTTCCAACGAAATTTCCATCGTAAACTTCTCCAGATTAAATTATATATTTTTTACTTTTTTCAGGTCTGTTCTCAAGTTCGATTTTCTTTTCTTCATATCTCGGTCTACCTAAAAGTGCATAAGTAGCATTTTTACCTTCTTCAACACCGGGCTGATCAAACGTATTGATTCCAAGCATTGCACCGCAGTATGCAGTTTCAAGCTCGTAGAAATACATAAGCTCACCTATTGTAAACGCATTAACCTCAGGAAGCATAATCGTATGATTGAGGTGACCGCTCTTTAAAAGCGCATACTCGGTAGCATTGCGTTCAGCAGTAATAAGCTCATTCATAGTATGTCCTGAAAGGAAGCTTACCGCAGGAATATCCTCGCATCCGCCGGGAATAGTAACCTCACACCTGTAATTGTCAACACCAAGAATGGTTATAACCTTATCGAAGGGACCTTCTGTATAAAGCTGAACCTGACTGTGCTGGTCGGTAACGCCAAGCGCTTTTACAGGCGTTTGACCTACGTTTACTACGTTACCTTTAAGATCGTGTTTTTTACCTAACGATTCGCCCCAAAGCTGGCAATACCAGTCAGCCATAAACTTAAGGCTATCAGCATAAGGCATCATAACAGAAACGTTATAACCTTTATTCATTGCAAGGTACTGCATTGCAGCAGCCATAAGCGCTGAATTTTCATAAATATTATCACTTGCTGCAAGCTTATCCATATAAGCCGCACCCTCAAGAATAGCTTTTATATCAATACCGCAAACTGCCGCAGCAACAAGACCAACGGGACACATTTCGCTAAATCTTCCGCCTACGCCATCAGGAATAACGTACTTTTTAAAGCCTTCTCTATCTGCAAGCTTAATAAGATTACCCTTTTCAGCATCGGTAGTTGCAATTATATGCTCGTTTGCCTTATCGCCAACCTCTTTCTTTAAAGCATCCCAAAGAACGAGGTACTGTGTCATCGTTTCACTGGTGCTTCCTGACTTTGAAATAACGTTAAAGCAAGTCTTTTTAATATCAATTACATCGAAAAGCGCACGCATTCTTTCAGGGTCAACATTATCCTCAACGTAAAGCTTAGGGCATCCGTCTCTTTTCTCCTTCGGAAGCTCGTTATAATGCAAATGGTTAAGTGCCTGCTGAATAGCAATGGGACCTAAAGCCGAACCGCCTATACCAAGCACAACGAAATACTCAAACTTTGCCTTTACTTCTTCGGCAAGCTTAAGGATATCTTCAACGATTTCATCCTGATTGTAAGGAAGCTCCGTCCATCCCATCATACCTGTACCGCGGTTAGCCTTAACGTATTCAAATGCTTCGGCAGCCTTTGATGATACATTCTTAAGCTCATCCTCAGTAAAGCCTTTTTCACCAATATACTCAGTCATCATATTATTGATGTCAAGTCTTAACTTAAATTTATCCATAAAATATACACCTCACATATGTTCTTATAAAATATATCAGCTTATTATAACATATAACGCATTTAGTTGCAACAAAAAAACTGCATAAAAAATGCAGTTTAATGAAATATTTTGTTAATTTTCTTCTGTTATCGCGTAAGTATTGCTTCCGTTATTCCACAAACGCTCAAGATTATAAAAATTTCTGTCCTCTTCATAGAAAACGTGAGCAAGCACGTTTCCGTAATCAAGAATTACCCAGCGTGCGTCACTGTAACCGTCAATACGCGACGGTGTAACACCGTTTTTCTTTAACTGCTCTTCAATATTATCGCTTATTGCCTTAACCTGCGATTTCGACGCGCCTGAACAAATAACAAAGTTTTCACTTATAACAGTAAGCTCCTTAACATCGATTACAGTAACGTTTTCAGCTTTTTTATCAAGTGCCGCACGGCATATTTTTTCGGTTATTTCCTTTTTTGTCATACTTCCTCCGTTATTTCAAGAAAATTGATAGCCTCATACGTAAGATGATGTATACTGTTCCCCCTGCCCTTTTCGTATTCCACAACGTTTTTTAAATACTTGAGCAAGCCTTTTTCAATGCTTATTTTTGCCGCATCCTTAATCGCATCAAGGTTAGGATATTCCCTGCCATCCTCAATAGCGTCAGCAAGGCATACTATCATTTCTTCGATTGACATTCCAAATCTGCCGGTTGAATGATATTTTATTGCGTTAAGTATTGCTTCATCCTTGATTCCGTACTCTTTTTCGGCAACGATTGCACCAAACGGAGCATGTAATATAGGCATATATTCAACAAAATCGCCAAGCAATTTTTCTTCATCCTTGCTTGGTGTTTTATATTTAGCGCAATCGTGCAACAGAGCCGCAGTAAATACCACATCCTTATCTGCATTTGTGCCGGAAGCCAATTCCATTGCTTTAAGTACGGTGCGCATCGTATGCTCATAACGTTTAGGAAGCAAATCTTTTTTAAGTTTTTCTTTTACTATTTCAATTTTTATATAATCCATGCTGTACAATTATTTCCTTCACCTGATAAGGAACAAGCTCATCAATATTTTTGCCGTTCTTAACATAATCACGAACCTGTGTTGAAGAAATATCAAGCCCTGTGTGATCGGCAATATAAAGCTTTGCACCCATTTGTTTTACGCGTTTTATGCCTTCGGTTTCATCAATATTAAGCCTATCAATAACTATAAAATTTATAATTTTGAAAAGTTCTTCAGCCCTGTGCCACTTGTGCAAGGTATCTACAGTATCGCCGCCTATTATATAATAATATTCGTCATCAGTATTTGCTTTTAACCAACTTACCGTATCAAACGTATAGGTTGTGCCTTGTCTTTCAACCTCTAACGTACTTACAAAGCAATCATCAACGTTTTTAAGCGCTTCTTTAAGCATTTTTACGCGTATTTCCTTGTTGCTTCTAAGTGTTTTATGCGGTGGATCGCCTAACGGCAGAAACATAATTTTATCAAGCTTATATGCGCTTTTTACATATAAAGCAAGCTCAATATGACCGTTATGAACGGGATCAAAGCTTCCGCCCAAAATACCAACCTTCATTTTGAATACCTTAAAAAATACAGTAAATAATCTAATACGAGGTGATTAATACGTTAGCATCTATTTTTATGCTTCCGCTTACGTTTATTGTACTATACGCAATAAACGAATATCTTTTACCAACACGCAACGGCGCAATGCTTGCATCGATTTGTGGAGCAATTCTTTTTTCTTATATATATTATACTATCCGAACAAAAGTTAGTCAACGGGCAAAAAAGAAAAAACAGCATTTAGCAGAAACAAAAAGGTCGCTTACCCTGCTTATGCTTGTTGATAAAAGTTCATTTAACGAATGCTTCAAGGATTCCCTTGCCGATAATTCATTTACGGGTATTGACGAAGATAAGTTAATTCATTATCTAAGAAAAAACGGATTAAGCAAGCACATAGATATTTATTCTGTAAACGGAATGACCTCGGGATGCATTCAGCTTTTAAGTGACTTAAATATAAGCTATACCATACATTCTTCAGAAAAAATAATTGATTTAACAATCACGCTTACAAAGCCCACAATAACAACAAGCAAAAAATCTTCACGTTTAAATCGAATAAAAAAAGCTTTTACAAGCAAGGAATTTGGGAAATTTGCAATAAAATACGGTGTGATTCTGTGCTTTTTTGCACTTATCACACCGTATAAGGTCTATTATACAGTATTCGGTATTTCCTTGTTTTTAT
>JAZQTV010000138.1:0-13222 GCA_045630945.1 Clostridia bacterium | reverse complement strand
TAACGAGCCTTCAAAAAATGAATACGCAGTGTTTGAAGAAGAATTTGATTTTTGCGGCAGGTCGGCACTTTTTACCGTTTGCGCCGAAAGCGATTATGTGCTTCAGGTGAATGGGGAAGTGGCGGCATTCTGTCACTTTGCAGGCTATCCGACGTGCAAATATTATGAGGAAACCGATATAACAAAATACCTTAATAAAGGTAAAAACGTTGTTACCGTATCAGTTCGTTATGAGGGAATGGATTCAGCTACCCACATCGATGACGGTGCAGGTGTAATATATTCGCTTGATATTGACGGTAAAAACGTTCTTAACAGTTCAAAGGAAACAAAATGCGGTTATGATGATAGGTATATTCAGCATCAGGAGCGTATGCTGACCGTTCAGCTTGGCTTTACGGTGGGTATGCGTTCAGGTGGATATACGCTCTCGGAAAAGGCAAAGGAATTTGAAAAGTGCACAAAGCTTCTTCCGCGCCCCGTACGCAAGGCAGAGCTTTATCCCTACGAAAAAGCTACCGTGATAGGCGAAAACCTATATGATATGGGCAGAGAAATTGCGGGCTATCTTCGTGTTAAGATTAGGGCAGAAAAGCCGTGCACCCTGCAGATAGCTTATGGTGAGCATCTTGATGAACAAGGTCAAGTGCCGCACAAGCTTGGATACCGTGATTTCACCTTTGATTTTCGGGTTGATCAAGGTGAATATGAATTTACAAATTATTACGTGCGCGTTGCAGGCAGATATTTTCAGGGACTTCTGCCGGAAGGTGCAGTGATTGAAGAAATTGGCTTAATTCCCGCGCTTTATCCGTTGACGGAAAAGCCTAATACGCTTACGGGACTTGATAAAAAAATATACGATACCTGCGTGCGCACCCTGCGCCTTTGTATGAACAATCATTATGAGGATTGTCCGTGGCGCGAGCAGGCGCTTTATGTGCTTGATTCACGCAATCAGATGCTTTCTGGATATTATGCGTTTGAAGAAACTGATTTCCCGCGTGAAATGCTTAAATTTATTGCAAAGGGAACAAAGAAGGATGGTTTCCTTGAACTGACCTATCCTGCGGTTGATACCCCTGCCATACCGTTTTTTTCGATGATGTATCCCGTTACGGTGTACGAATATGTTAACCATACGGGTGATAATAGTGTGTTAGAGGAAACATTCCCCACAATGCTTAAGATAATGGAAAATTTCAAGGCACGCTTAAATGAAAACGGCTTAATTAAATCTTTGGAATGGCCCTATTGGAATTTTTATGAATGGACCGAGGGTGCGTACGATGCAATACCATCCCAAAACAGCAGACCCGAGCACGATTATTATTCATTGATTTTAAATTGTGCGTTCCTTTATTCATACGCACGCTTCAAGGAATTGTGTAAAACGGTAAATCATAGCTTTAATGTTGATACGGATAAAATAAAGAAGGGAATTATAAAGGAATTCTACCACAACGAAACGGGATTATTTAATTTAAGAAGCGATAAGCCCGAGGTGTTTTCGCAGTTGGGTAACGCATTTGCATTGCTCGTCGGGCTTGGCGATAAGCGTACGGAGGATGCGGTGCGCAACGATAAAACACTTGTGCCTGCAACCCTTTCAATGCTTACGTTTGTGTATGATGCATTGTTAAATGCAGATATGAGCAAACAAGAATATGTTATAAATGATATACGTGAAAAGTATGGTTATATGCTTGAAAAGGGTGCAACGTCATTCTGGGAAACAATCAAGGGTGCAAGTGATTTCGATGGTGCCGCAAGCCTGTGCCACGGTTGGAGTGCAATACCGATATACTACTACAACCTGATGAATAAACGTTAGTTTTTTACGTTATCATATGGATTTCTTTAATTGTATTATGGATAAACAGAACTGAAAATAATAAAAAAAGAAGGTGCGATCCGCACCTTCTTTTAGCTTGCTTAAATACTTATTTAATAACGATATCAGCGTTATAGAATAAAACACCGTCAACTGTTTTTGCTGTAAATACTGCGCTTACGTTTTCGTTAAACGTAACGTTAAGGGTTTTTGCGCCGCTTATTACGTCATTATACGTTGCATCGTTTAAGTCAGCATCGGTGGTGACGTCGGCTGCCTGAACACCTGTAAACGTACATAATGTTTCAATATCTCTTTTAATAAGTTTTGAGGCCATATCGCTTGTTTGGCAAGCAAGGTTGTAGTTAAGCTTTACGTCAATAAACTTTATGTTGGAAGATTTTCCCTCGTATTCCTTGTACGAAATCTCAAGCATACTCTTGTTGTCCTTATCGGAATACGTGTAACCTAATACGTCGTAGTCGGCAACAGCTTTCTCATTTAAAAGATAGAACTGTGCAGTATATTCGCCTGCCTTCTGTGAGGGAAGTGCAATATCAAACTTCGATTTATTTATACCTTCCTCCATAAGTCCCTTTGCGTCGGCAATTAAATTGTCATATGTCCAGCTTGATTCTTTAAGATCTGCATCCGAAATATAAACAATTGCAGGTGTTGGCTCTGGCGTTGGCTCTGGCGTGGGTGAAGCAGTAGCCACAGGAGTGGGGGTTACAGTTGAAGCATCATTATTGCCTCCGCAGGCAACACAGGTAAATGCAAGTGAAATAATGGTTAAAGTAAGTAAAATTCTTTTTAACATAACTTATCCTCCTTATTTTTCATAAGTATAGCATGAAATTCAATGTTGTGCAACCGCCTTTGACGGTTAAGAATAAATGTGGTATAATTTTTTTAGAGGTGAGTATCAATTGAAAACAAAATTAAGCAAAAAATTCTGGCTTGCACTTACCGTGTTCAGCCTTATGGGGCAAATAGCATGGGTAGTTGAAAATATGTATTTCAACGTATTCGTGTATAAAATGTTTAATGCTTCTGCAGGCGATATATCGCTTATGGTTGGCGCATCTGCCGTTACCGCAACGTTGACTACGGTGTTTATGGGGGCGTTGTCGGATAAAATAGGCAAAAGAAAACTATTTATATGCCTTGGCTATATCCTGTGGGGTATATCAATATTCAGCTTTGTGTTTATCCGCAAGGAAATTATAAGCGGAATATTCGGTATGACCGTATCAGCGGCAACCGTGGGCATAAGCCTTACTGTTATTATGGATTGCGTTATGACCTTCTTTGGCTCAACCGCAAACGATGCGGCGTTTAATGCGTGGCTTACCGATTCTACCGATTCCACCAATCGAGGTGCTGCGGAAGGTATAAATGCAATGATGCCCCTTGTAAGCATTCTGGTGGTGTTTGGCGGCTTTATGTTTTTAAACCTTGATATGCCGTCGAGCTGGATAACGGTATTTACAGTTATAGGTATAGTGGTGCTTATCGTGGGTATTCTTGGCTTCTTCATAATAAAAGAACCCAACGTTAAGCCTTCTGAAGAAAATTATTTAAAGGGGATATTCTATGGCTTTATGCCACAAACGGTAAAAGAAAACAAAAGTCTGTATATGTATCTTGCGGCATTTGTGATCTTCAATATTTCCATACAGATATTTATGCCGTATCTGATTATTTATTACGAGGTTTCGTTAAAAATGAGCAATTACGTGCTCATTATGGCACCTGCAATCGTTCTTGCATCAATTGTTACTGCGTTGTGGGGAAGAGTGTATGATAAAAAGGGCTTCAGATTTTCGTTTGCAATAGCAATGCTTTCACTTATAGCAGGCTACGTTGTACTGTATTTTACAAGAACCACCGTTCCTGTGTTCGTCGGCTCACTGCTTATGATGTGCGGCTATCTTGCGGGAATGGCGGTGTTCGGTGCAGTTATAAGGGATTATACACCGCAGGGTAAGGCAGGAAGGCTTCAGGGAATAAGAATATTCTCGCAGGTGCTTCTTCCCGGTATAATAGGTCCGTTTATCGGTAAAAAGGTGCTTGAAAATGCTGAGATAATTACAAATAATGACGGTACAACGTCGTTTGTGCCAAATGCTGATATTTTCCTTGCGGCGCTTGTTGCGGCGGTAATTATATTGCCATTTGCAATAATAAAAAATAAAAAGGAAAAATAAACGTTTTTTATAAAAAATAAGACCCTGCAATTTTTTGCAGGGTCTGTTATTTTAATATCTGCTTCCAAATATATGCGCAACGTAAAAGAACGGTATGTCCGTATCGCTTCTTACTGCTGTTGAAATACCTATACCGCATTCGGTGAAATTGGAATTTATCATATTCTGATAATGTCCGGGACTGTTTTTAAACAAGCTGAATATTATTGCCGAAAGCGTTTCAAGCTGTGCATCACTTCCTGTAAAATATCTTGTTTCAGGTGTAATGTAGGCATTACCTAAATGGGTAGTGTAGCAGATGTTTTCGCCAACTGTGTAATAAGGATACTTGTCGGAATCAATACCGTCAAGTGCGTTTGTGCCGTCAGGACGCGTATGCGAGAACAGAGTAACGGTTTCCTCAGCACGCACGTAGGCATAATCGCGAAGATATGTGTTTGATGTGAGCGGTGCGGCACCTACTTTTACACGCTCCATATTAACAAGCTCCAAAAATCCTGCTTCTATTTTTAAAAGCATTGCTTCGGTTATTTGTGCATGTGCGGCAGGTGTTGGCGTAACGGCTGCCGTTGCGGTAGGTTTAGCGGTAGGCTTCGCAGTAGGCGTCTGTGTGGGCTTTAAGGTTGGGGTTACAGTTAATGTGGGTGTGGGTGATAATGCTTCTGTGGGCGAAAATGTGGGCGTGGGTGATAATGCTTCTGTGGGTGAAATTGTGGGCGTGGGTGCAAACGTAGGCGTTGTAGTCAAAACGGGTGTATATATAGCCTCGGTCGCAGTTTGCGTGCTTGTGGCGCCGGGTGAATTTGTAATAACGTCAGTATCACTTGGCATATCTGTGCCGCATCCTGTAAGTAACAAGGCAATAATTAAAATAAGGCATAATTTTTTCATTACTACACTTCCTTTTTAAGTATATTATATATGTTTACCGTGTTAAAAGCAACGTGTAAATTTTTACTTTTCAAAAAGCACCCTAAATGATATAATTAAAAAAAATCAAATCGGAGTTTTTGTATGAAAATAGTAATTACTGATGCTTCAACCGTAACTAACGGTGATATTACGTTCGAGCGCTTTGGAGAGTTTGGTGAAACGGTGATATACGACCTTACACCTCCGGAGCTTTTAAAGGAACGCATTGCCGATGCAGATATAGTTATAACCAATAAATCGGTTTTAACGGCAGAGGTTATGCAATCTGCCACTAATTTAAAGTATATCGGCTTGTTTGCAACGGGCTACAACAATATTGATACCGAATATGCAAAAAAGCACAATATTACTGTATGCAATGCGCCCGGATACTCTACACAGGCGGTTGCACAACACACCTTTGCGTTTATTTTAAGCATTCTTAACAGAGTAGGCGAGTATAACGAAACCGTAAAGCAGGGTGATTGGATAAAAAGCAAGACTTTTTCTTATTTCCCATTGCCGTTGTCCGAGCTTTATAACAAAACCATCGGCATTGTGGGCTACGGTGCAATAGGCAGGCAGGTTGGCTTAATTGCAAAGGCATTTAATATGCGTGTACTTGTAAATAACAGAAGCAATGTGAATGATGAAAGCGTAACGCAGGTGCCCTTTGAAGTTCTTCTTAAGGAATCCGATATCGTTACTTTGCATTGCCCCTTGAATAAGGATTCTGAAAACCTTATGAACGAAACCGCATTCAATAAAATGAAGGACGGTGCTATATTTGTAAATACTGCACGTGGGGGAATGGTAGATGAAGATGCCCTTAAAAATGCACTTTTAACAGGTAAGCTTTTGGGGGCAGGCATTGACGTTTTAAGAAAAGAACCGATGGATAAGGATTGTCCGCTATATAACGTGCCCAACTGCTACATAACACCGCATATTGCGTGGGCAGGTGTGGAAACAAGAACAAGGCTTATGGACGTTGTTTGTGATAACATCAGGGCGTTCATTAACGGCGCGCCTCAAAATATCGTTTGATAAAGCTTGCTTTGCATAAGATAAAAACGGGTATAATCTTAAATTTTCGCAAAAAAAAAGCATTTAGCGTTTGCTAAATGCTTTTCTTTATCAGTTAGTGTAGTTATCAAAGTAACCCTGAACAAGAACAACGGGTGTACCCTTGTCGCCTGAACCGCTTGTAAGGTCGCAAAGCGAACCGATAAGGTCGGTAAGCTGACGGGGGGTTGTTCCTTGTGAAGCCATATTACCTACAAGGTTTTCCTGCTTCTCACGAATGCTCTTTGAAATTGCTTCCTTAAGTGCATCACCTGAAAGATTCTTGAAATCGTTATCAGCAAGGTACTTAAGCTTAAGCTCGTTAGGTGTACCCTCAAGTCCCTCAGTATATGCAGGGGAAACAACGGGGTCAGCAAGCTCCCAAATCTTACCCACAGGATCTTTAAACGCACCGTCACCGTAAACCATTACCTCAACGTGCTTGCCTGTTGTGTCTAAAATGCGCTTCTGAATATCAAGAACAAGCTCTTTGCATTCTCTGGGGAAAAGCTTTATTGAATCCTCAGTTGATTTGTTTGAGCCTAAAAGACCGTACTTTTCGTTGCAACCGCTATTATCAACAGGTGCGTTAAGTATTTCATCAAGACCAAGTACGACTTTTGCGCCTGCTGCTTTAAGAATACGCTTTGTGCGTGCACGTGTGTGAATATCGCAGGTGAGTACGCAATCGGTGTAGTTAAGAATTGCTTTTGCCTGATTAGCGAAAACGATTTCAGCTTCTGCACCCGTTGCTTCTATAAGACCCTTATAGTATTCAACGTAGTCAACACCTGTAAACTCGTGCTTGTTCTCACCGAAAAGCTCACGGTATTTAGCTTCCGAAAGCACGTCGGAATAAGGATTAACACCTGCGGCATCTATTTTGTCAAGGCTTACAAGCTCGTTGCCTACTTCGTCAGAGGGGTAGCTTAACATAAGTACTACCTTCTTTGCGCCCATAGCAATACCCTTTAAGCAGATAGCGAAGCGGTTTCTTGAAAGAATGGGGAATATAACGCCTATTGTGCCGCCGCCAAGCTTTGTTCTAACGTCCTTAGCAATAGCGTCGATCGAAGCATAGTTGCCTTGCGCGCGTGCAACTATGGATTCGGTTATAGAAATAACGTCTCTGTCGTTTATATCAAAGCCTTCATACTGTGCGGCCTCTAATACGCTGTCAGCCACGATTTTTGCAAGGTCATCACCCTGACGGATAATGGGGCATCTGATACCTCTTGATACAGTTCCGACTCTTCTTTCATATTTGTCCATAATGTTGCCTTCTTTCGAAAAAAAGTAAGTATTTTTGATAAAAACAAAAATAACAGAAGTATTATATACTAATTTACAAAAAAATACAACTATTATTATTTGAAAAAGAAAAATTTTTTTCATTAAAAGCACATATTGCAAAAAAATAAGAATAATTTTTGGTTTTAAGCAATATTTGCAATGGTGCGGCAAAAAATTTTAAGGTATAATACGATAGAAGAAATATATTAAAGGGGAGATACCATATGAAAAAGATATTCGCTGTTATACTGGTAATCGCGCTTACGTTAACAGCAATAACTGCCTTTGGCGCAGGTGAGAATATTATTAAAAATTCTACCTGGGTAAAAATCTTCGGTCAGACGGACGTTACGACAAGCACCGAAGGTGGAAGCACCGTTTATTCCTTTGGCGGAGTTGAACAGTCATATTATACGGCAGGTGTTGATATTTTACCTGCGCTTAAAAATGCAATCAAGGGCAATAGCTCTATAACCGTAAGGTTTGAGCTTGAACTTAAAGCCACGTATAAAGCAGGAAATGATGCGGATGAAGATTTTGCACTTGGCGTGCTTCTTCGTCCAAGCGGACTTTCAAGTGAGGTAAGCAGTGAGGATGGCTTTAAAAGTTATTACGCAGGCAGCTTGTTCCATCTCACAAGCGGTAATATTGTATGCAGGCTTTCTGACGAAACGGAAAATTTCATTATAAACGCTGAAGAATGGACTGCGTTTGAGGCTGAGGTAGAAATCACCGCGCACGATATTAATTGCGGTTATTGGTCAGGCCTTAACCTTTGCTTTGACAGAATGGCGCAGTGCGAAATGCTTGATAAACTTCACGTTAAAAACGCAGGCTTATACGTTATTGATTCTACCAAAGGTGACGATTCAGGTGTTGCAACAAACAAGCCAAAGCCCACACAGACGGCTTCAGGCGGCAACACAGGCGCTACGGTAACACCTTCTCCTGATGATCCCAATGCGGCTGATACACCTACGCTTCCTGAAAACAATCTCCTTAAAAATACTGCTTGGGCAAATGGTGTAGGCACCGTAAACGTTTCAACAAGTGAATTTAACGGAAATACAGTTTATACTGTTACCGGAATCAATAAAGAATACATTTCACCCGGCTTTGATATCTTTAGCACACTTCAGCAGTATGAGACGGATGAGCCTGATGAGGAGCTTGCATTCTGGATTGTGTTTGATGCAAGGGCAAAATTCATTAATTCAAGCACTAAAGAATTCCCCTTTGGTGTAAAGATACGTGCGTACGGTCTTACTGAAAACACAAATACCTCTGAAAGCTTTGCGCAGAACTATACCGAAACAGGTACGTTTATGTATTCAAGCGGAAACGTTTACAATACGCTTATCGGTGATACTGTAATGACGTCTGAATGGCAACGTTATGAATTCTTTTTCTGCCCGTACAGCTATGATATTGACGAGCAGTTCTGGAATCAATGGATAGTATGCTTTGACAGAATGAAGCAGTTCAATACCGTTTCAGCTATTCAGGTAAAGAATGCAGGTATATTTTTTGAGGATGATTACGAGCCTATAAACGTTAAGGTAGAGGATGACGATGATAATGGTGGCTCATCAGGCGTTTCGGGAAACGTAACACCTACACCCGTAACCATCTATAAACCCCATGGATTTAACAAGTATCCCATTACCTTTACAGATGCACTTGATCCTAATCAGACGCCTTCTCCCGTTCCCACAAAGGTTGCATCTGCAACCTCAACCGCAACAAACGGTGAAGACGCAGAAGTAACTGCCGCGCCTGTAGAAAAAGGCTTGGATACAAGCATAGTAATAGCAATAGTAGCTGCAGTTGTAATTATTGGCGGCGGAGTTACGGTTGCCATAATAATTTTGAAAAAACAAAGCAAAAAAACTGATTCGGAGGTGAATGAATAATGAAGAAGCTTATAGCATGCGTATGCGTTCTTCTTATGCTTGTCACAGTGTTTACTGCTTGCGGCAGTAATGGCGATCCGGCAGGTACTATGGCAGTTATTCAGGTCACCCCCGATCCTACACCTCAACCCACTGCGGCGCCTGATGACGTTGTGGCAACCACGGATTATAAAACAGAACAGTGGGTTGCAGTAGATATCCCCTTTGAAGCCACAACAACAATAAAGAACATTGACGAGGTTGAGTTTGACGTTGTGTTCGTTAACTCCGAAACAGGTACAACGCTTGTTATGCCTGGCTTCTGGAATGGCGGAAACGAGTGGATTGTCCGCTTTGCACCTACTGAGTGCGGTGTTTGGAATTATGAAACTAAAACAAAGGGAAAAACAGATATCGGACTTAACGGAGTAAAGGGTACCCTTGCGGCAAACGCATATAAAGGCGACCTTGCTATCTATCAGCACGGCTTCTTAAAGGCTACAAAGCCCACAAGATATTTTACCCATGCTGACGGAACTCCATTTTTCTATTTAGGTGATACACATTGGAATATGCTTGCAGAAGAATATGATTCAAAGGGCACCAATGCAGGTAACATTGAAACTGATTCGCACTTTAAGTATATTGTTGACCGTCGCGTAGCACAGCATTTCACCGTATATCAAAGTGAACCTATCGGTGCACGTTACGATACGTCTAACGGTATAACAAATGCTGATATTCCGGGCTTTACACATGCCGATCCGTATTTTAAGTATATTGCGCAAAGCGGTCTTGTACACGCAAACGCAATGCTTTTATTCCCCTCGAGCGTAAATGCAAGATTTCAGGATGAAGAATTCGTTTATCATCTTACTCGTTATTGGATAGCACGTTATGCGGCATACCCTGTTGTATGGACGCTTGGTCAGGAAGTTGACCCCGACGGTTATTCAGGTGTAAAAGATGGCGATAAGAACCCCTTCATCACAATGTGTGAGCAGATTGAAGCACTTGATCCTTACGATCATCCCTGTACCGCGCATCAGATGAACGCCGTTGCGGTTGGTGCCTTCGGCGGTGTAGTTTCGTATTCATCCTATGCAGGTGAAAATCCTTCAAAGCGTGTAAACGTACGCTCTGCATTCTACGGTATGACCGAGCACGATTGGTGGGGCGTTCAGTGGCGTCCTGAAATTGGCAGACAAACAGATTTTGCAATTCCCAAGGGCTACTGGATTATGGGTGAAGAAAAGGTTGCTATCAACTATGAAGCACGTTACGAATATCTTTACACCAAGGAATTCGGTAACCGTGTTGCAGGATGGACCTCGTTCCTTTGTGGAATGTACGGCTATGGATACGGCGTTGCTGATATGTGGCTATATAAAGGCAACTATACATTTGACAGCGATTCTTCGGATGGCTTTGAAACGGTAACAATGGCTGAAAAGCCAATCAAATGGTCAGAAACCGTATTTCTGCCCTCGGGCGATCAGATGACCTATATGCGCGGATTCCTTGAGGCTGCAGGCTGGTGGAAGCTTATTCCCAGATTTGATGAAGGCGTATATTATCAGGATATCGATATTCAAAAGGATTTCTACGTTTGTGCAACTGATGAAAATAACGTTTATGTTGTATATCTTTACAGTAAGTCTGTAACGGCAGGCGGCAATCTTGCCAATATGGATAAAGATGCAACCTACACGGCACAGTGGTTTAATCCAAGAACAGGCATCTATACGCTTATTGATGCAAAGGTAGTTCCTACCGAGCATGACGGTACGTACGTTTATAGCGTACCTGATAAGCCTGAAGCAGATGATATGGTACTTCTTGTAACAAAGAACTAAATAAGTCCCAAAACAGACATCGAACGATGTCTGTTTTTTACAAAATGTCCAAAAAGTTAAAAATGCAATAGTTTTTTGTGAATTTGATATTTACTAACTGTTATATTATATGATATTATATATTCATAAATATTGAAAGGAAAGATACTATGAAAAAACTTTTTTCAGTACTGCTGATTCTTGCACTTCTTGTGTCGTTTGCGGTACCCGTATTTGCGGCAGATGAAGAGTATGCTATTACAGGCGAGTGGAAAAGCCATCTCGGTAAGATTACGGTCAAAAACACCACCGAGGGCGGTGAAAGTGTTGTAAGCTTCTCGGGCATCGGTGCCAGCTATCATACTGCAGGTATTGACGTTATGCCTCTTTTGAAGGAGCTTATTCAGGGTAAAGATTCCATTACCGTAACAATATCTATGGACGTTAAGATTGCTTACGCTGAGGATTGTGAAGGTGATGACGTTACCATTGGTATTCTTCTTCGTACCGAGGGTAACCACGAAAGAATCAAGCAGAGCTCTGATGTATTTAAGGAATTCTATAAAGACACCGCAATCCATATCTTAACAGGAACCAACTACGGTGCACGTATTATAAACGATGTAGAAGTAAGTGACGAATGGGAAAACTACGAGGGTGAGCTTACCTTTACACCTAACGATATAAATGCAGGCTTATGGTCGCAACTTGTGCTTTGCTTTGATAATATGAAGCCTTATGAATCCATCGGCACGCTGTTCATTAAGAATGCCAAGATTACCGTGACTGATGAAAAAGCAGGCGCAGGAAAAGTAACTATTGATATGGAGGAGCTTAATAAGGAACCCGAGCTTGATCCTAATATGAAGTATACCTCCGATGAAGATACCCCTGCTCTTCCCGAAGGCAATAAGCTTATCGCAGGTACTGAATGGGGCGTAGGTCTTGGTGCGGTAGTGCTTACCAAGGAAGAGTTTAACGGTCAGCCTATGTTGACAGTAAGAAACATTAAATCGGAATTTGCTACTCCTGCAATGAATATCTATCCTTCAATTAAAGCACTTATGGGCGATCAGGATGAAATTTCGGTTTGGATAGTTCTTGACGTGCGTGCATTGAGTATTGATGGTAGGGAACAGCCCTTCGGTATGAAATTGCGTGTACCTAACTATTCTGATTCTATAAAAGATGTGGAAGCTTTTAAGGAACTGTATGAGGGTAGCGCATTCACCAATACCGGCTCAAGTGCAGGTATTTACTGTTCACTTACAAGCACAGGAAAGTTTACTGATAAATGGCAGCGTATTGAAATAGAGAAAACGTTTACCAAAGAGGATATAAATGATGAATTCTGGACAACGTGGAACCTTTGCTTCGATCAGATGAAGGAATGCGCCTTCCTCTATGAATTTCAGGTCAAAAACGTAGGTATTTTCCTTGCTGACGAGTACGAGCCCATTGTTGTTGAGGAAGAAACCGACAATGGCGGACCGAGTTCAAGTGCAAGCGGAACACCTGCACCTCCGGTAATTTATAATCCTATCGGCTTTGATAAATACGGTGTTACGTTTACTGAGGGTATTGATACCACTCTTCCTGAAGGAATTGTTATAGACGGCACAAATGCTTCAAAAGGAATCAATTCATCTGCTACCGTATATATTGTTATCGGTGCAGGCGCACTTGCTTTAATTGCAGGCGCTTTGGTAACGGTAATAGCTATTAAAAAGAAAAATAAAGCCGTAAAGGAGGAAAAGTAAATATGAAAAAAATAATTTCTTTGCTTTTGACGGTTTTTATGCTTATGGCAGTGCTTGTAGGCTGTGGCAATACTGATGGCGGAACAAATTCTTCGGCAACCGAACCCACACCCGCACCCACGGAAGCACCGCAGGATATAACAGAAAAAACTGATTTCGTTACACAAAAGTGGGTTGCGGTAGAAATTCCGTTTACTGCATCCGTCAGCGTAAAAAATATAACCGAGGCTGAGCTTGACGTAACGTTTGTAAACCGTTCAACAGGCACAACAATCACAATGCCTGGCTTCTGGGATGGCGCAAAGGATTGGAAGGTTCGTTTTGCACCTACCGAATACGGCATTTGGGACTATACTACAAAAACGTCGGGAGAAACAGATATTGGCTTGAACGCTCTTAAGGGTACTGTTGCAGCAAATGC
>JAZQTV010000137.1:0-25052 GCA_045630945.1 Clostridia bacterium | reverse complement strand
GTTGCAGAGAGTGGGACCAATTCTGCTATCCACATACAAATTAGGTCTATGTTTTCCAGCTCATTTTACCTCCTCCCTTATCATTCGGGGATAGTAATATATAATTATATATACACTAATCCCACTATAATGGTTTATTATAACATCAAAGGTATGACAAACTTCTTACAAATTCAAAAAAATGGCAGACTTTACGAAAAAAATAGTAAAATCTGCCTTTGACATCTATGGAATTTAGTTCAAGTCCCTCCCGAAAGCAGTTTTGGGCTTAGGATATCTATTGAGTTTCACTTGAAAAAATGGGATAAAAAAATCCAGTAACCGTTGTGGTTACTGGATTTCTTGCGCCGATATCTAAATCGGTTCGCATTGTTGGTTGCGGGGACGGGACTTGAACCACGCGACCTTCGGGTTATGAGCCCGACGAGCTACCAACTGCTCCACCCCGCGATATAGGGTAATCAACGGATTACGCTTGTATTATATGCTATAAATTGCAATTTGTCAATATGTTTTTTGTGAAAAGTTTGGCGAAAAGGGGGACGGAGTGCAAAATTGTTGCAAAAAATAAAGCAGAAGCTCAAAAAAACTTCTGCTTGGGTATTTATAGTGGCGGCTTATTTGGAGCGCATCAGCGCACATCTGTTCGCTTTGTTGTCAGTGAATATTTTTTCTTGTATGCGTTGGGCGAGTCACCCGTTGATTTTTTAAAGTAGCGGCTGAAATAGTGAAGACTTTGGAACCCGCATTCTTCGGAAATATGGGAAATTGAATTTTTTTTGTCGCGCAACATTGATTTTGCTTTTTCGATGCGGATGTCGTTTATAAATTTTAACGGAGTTGTACCCCAAAGAATTTTAAAACGCTTTATAAAGTATGTCTTGTTAAAAAATACCTTTTCGGCAAGCTCGTCAACGGTAATTTCTCTTTTTAAATTGGCTTCGATATAATCCTTTAAGCCCAAAATCAGAATATCGTTATTGTTTTTTGTGTAAGAATTCGTACCGAAAAGGCGTACGGTTTTTGCACTTTGCATAGCGTAATTTTTCTGCTCACCAACTTCACAGATGGCGTGGGCAAGAAAAATTTTTAAGGCAGAATTTGCCGTTTCGTTGCTGAAGGGGTTTCCGCTTAAAGTTTCAGTTGATATGCGGCAAATCATTTCTTCCATATTATCAAAACGGAATTCGTGAGGCAGATTATTGACCTTTTGGGTGGTTTCTTTATCGGTGACAAGGAATTTTATTTCAATAAGTGCCATATTGTCGCCCTTTGTCATTGCGTGGGGAATCGATGATTTCATCATATATACATAGCCTTTTTGTGCAAAATACGTTTTATCGGCTATGGTGATAGTGCCGCCTTCCTTGCGGCAAAAAGCCATTTGATAAAAATCGTGGGTATGTGCACCAACGTCGAAAGCAATGTGGTCTGCTACCCATAAAACCTGAACGTCCATACGTTTCACCTCTCAATATAGATTATACCTTTTTTATCCGTTATGCGCAACTAAAACAGAATTTTGTGCAAATTTTTATTCGCTTTTGACATCTTTGTATAAAGACTTTTGTGTTGATAAATGCTACAATTAAACAAAAAAGAGGTGTTTTATATGATTAAAATCGGTGCAGTAAATATTGATGTTTCACATCCCCAGGCATTTGCGGCAATTCTTCATGATAGTCCCCGCGCAAGATACGTTGCGGTTTTTAATGACGGATTTCGTGAGAATGATGAGGTCGAAGGCTTTGCAAAAACTGAAAATCTTGAAATTTGTGCAACCGTTGATGAGCTTGCCGAAAAGGTTGATATTGGATTTATTCACAGCTGTGATTGGGATAAGCATCTTGATTATGCCCAAGCTTTTATTAAAAGAAGCAAGCCTGTTTTTATTGATAAGCCTATCGTTGGCAATATGAAAGACGTTGAAAGAATGCGCGAATTATGTTTAAACGGTGCGGAAATTATAGGTACCTCTGCATTAAGATACTGTGAGGAGGTTGCAAACGTTAACGCTAAAATGGCGGAAATGGGCGCATCGCCACTACATACGGTTGTAACGGTTGGCGTTGATGAGTTCAGCTATGCCATTCACGCAGTTGAGGAAATTTGTGCAATCCATAAGTCTAAACCAATAAGTTGTCAGTTTGTTGGCACGGGGATGGTTGATACAGTTACAAGTAAGAATTATTTTATTAAATTCAGCGATGGTTCAATGGCACAGTATATAAGTATGAAGGGCAAGTTTATGATATTTAACACTATTGTTGTTACGTCAGCACCCAAGCCCAGAACCGATTTTTGTTTTGAGGTTAATAACGGCAAATTCTACGAAGCAATGCTTAATAAGGTTTGCGATTATTTAGAGGGTGACAAAACTGCAATGGCAACGACGGAGGAAATGCTTAATTCAGTTATGATTATGCTTGCAGGAAAGGCTTCGGAAGAAAATGGCGGAATTGAAGTCAGCCTTGATTCGCCCTTGCTTTATGATGTTAAGTATGACGGACGTGAGTATTGTGATGCTTATGGCAAAAGACAGGGCAAGATTTATATAAAGTGAGGTAAAGGTTTGAAAATTACCGGTGTTAAATGTATACATCAAAATGAACCGTTTATAACGCCTTTTAGCTTTAAAGGGAATGCATTGACGTCTGCGTGGATTTCCGAGGTTATGGTTTTTTCGGGAAGCCAAATGGGAATAGGCGTTAGCATACAAAGCGTGCTGTGGTCAGATTCCAACGTATTTGTTAAGTATGGAGAAAAACGTTCAAATGAACTGATGTACGAAGTAACCAAATATGCCCTTGATTTATTAGTTAATGCGGATTTTGAAAATCCGCGACAGATAATGGGTGAAATTTCGGGAAAGTGCCATTCCTATATAGAGGCGCTGATGGGGATTTCGGTAAGCAAAACCTTCGTGCTTAATGCCCTTGTGCCTGTTGATATGGCGATATGGCAGTTGTGGGCAAGGGTAATATGAATTAAACGATGATTTACATAATGGCGGATATGCTGAAAAACGTGTAAACGTAAAAGAATTTTACGAGCTTACTGTTGGCGTTATCGGAGCAGGTTTCGTTGGCAGACATTTTATTAAACTTTGCCAAAACTTTGGTGTTGAGGTTATTCTTTACGATCCATTTGTTGATGAAGAAAAGGCAGCGGCATTAGGTTGTAGAAAGGTTGAGCTTAACGAGCTTTTCAGCAAGGCTGATATTGTATCAATTCACGCACCTAATATTCCTGCAACATACCATATGGTAAATGCCGATACGTTGAAGCTTATGAAAAAAGATGCAATACTTATCAATACTGCACGTGGTGCTATTGTTGATGCTGAGGCTTTATATAATCATATGATGGCAGGCAATCTTAAATATGCGCTTCTTGACGTGCACGATCCGGAGCCCCTTAAAGCTGACCATCCCTTACGTACCGTTAAAAACGTTATTCTTACACCCCATATCGCAGGGCTTTGGGCAAACGGAAAGCTTCGCATTGGCGCACATTCGGTTGAGGAAATTGAAAGATTTTTAAATGAAGAAAAACTGCACTGCGAAATCAGTGAAGAAATGCTTAATACTATCGCATAAAAAAGCAGAAGCCGTAAAAGGCTTCTGCTATAATTTTAATCTTACCAATTTTCAGGCGGGTTGCCGCAATCGGGTACAAGCATGGGCACGCCGTCCTGTTTTAAGGATTCGTATGCGACGATTCCGGGAATGGTATATCTTGCCGCAACCCATGCGTTTACGTTGGGAAGCGTGCCGTTATATGCGGCAGTACAAAAATCGTCAATCAGGAATTTGTGGCTTGCCATATGCCCGTTTGAAAGGCCTTCGTATTCTTTAGGAAGACGTGCTTTATCCTGAATGGGTGCGTGACTGTCGTTTTGCCATTCGTGGTTAGCAACACGTTTTTTAAAGTCTGATAAACTTTTGTTTTGCGTCATTGCTTCGGGATTAAGATAATCGCTGACGTCAACAAGATCTACACCCTTTGTTGCCTGCGTTGTGAAGATGTGTTGCGCGTTTGAAAACTGATAGCCACCCTTGGTGCCATAGAAGGAAGAAATATATGAGCTTGGTGCTTTACAACCTATGCGGCGGCATTCGTTAATGCGGATAACACCGCCGTTAGCAAGGCGCATTAAAGAAAATGCATTGGAGTGCACGTTATCCCAAAGGTTTACACCCTTTTTAAAATATGGGTCGTCCTCGGTATCCTCATAACCCATAGCCGTTACCTTTGTAACGTAAGAGCCCGTCGCATTTAAAACCATACCTAACGAATGGGTAGGATAATAAAACGGGGGAACACCAAGTGCCTGAATATCGCTTTTGTGGTGAGCCGAAAAATGTGAAATATCGTGATGATACTGTGCTTCTGCATAAACGAATTTACCGAACTCATTGTTTAAGTGCTTTTCCTTACAGAATAATGAGCAAGGGTAGTAAACACAGGTTTCGCCCATCATATAGGTTAAATGCGTTTCCTCAACAAGCTTTACTATTTCCTGACAGTGTGTTATTTCCGATGCCATAGGAACTGCGCTGTAAACGTGCTTGCCTGCCTTTAGTGCCTTGATAACAAACGGACCGTGGGTGTGGCGCGGAGTAAAAATAGCAATGGCATTGATGTCGGTTGCTAAAAGCATGTCCAATGAGCTATACCATTCAATATCAAATTTTTGGGCAAATTCTTTTGCTTTTTCTACGTCGGTGTCGGCGCACACAACCTTTTCAACAAACGGGTGTTCTTTAAAAAGTGGGGCAAAGCTTAAGGGGAATTCGCCGCATCCTAAAATACCTATGCGTAATTTTTCTTTCACATTTTACTCCTTTTATTTATAATTGTGATTTGATTATATCATTTTGAATATGCGGCGCAATGTGTGTGCGTTGCATATGCTTTGTAACTACGTGGACAGTTGATGCGTATAAAAAAACAGCTCATAAGAGCTGTTAATTTTTTAATTAAGCCGCTGCCTTGAGTGCTACCTTCTTTTGTATAGGACATGCGATGGCGTATACGCATAATGCCGCAAGTGAGAACATAACGGGGTTGATTATCATAAGCGACCATTTGGGGATTATTCCGCCTTCAACAAGACCAATGTAAAGTGCATCCTCGTTTAAGAAGAACCAATTGTGCTCTAAAAGTACGTTGCCAAGCTTTGCCCAAAGCGTGATGCCCACAAGCATTGCGGCACACTTCCAGAAATGCTTGATATCAAGCTTAACCTTACCAAGTGCAAGGTTAAGTACGCCCCAAGAAAGAAGTACACCGTGGAAGAACATTGTCTGTACTGCCTGATAGCACCAAGGCTCGCCGTCGCCGATGCTTGCGGGGTAGCACAGATACATAAGGGGTGCAAGTATTGCAAGCACGGTCACAGGCTCAATAATGCGGTAACCCTTGCGGTTGAATTGGGCAACAAGTGTAAGGGGACAAAGAACCGTGCAAATGTGGAAGGGAAGCTTATCCGTATTCATTTCGCCGTAAACGAATTCGTGGAAGAAGAAATCGGAGAAATACGAAAAAGCAAGTGCATACGCCAGAAAGCGTAATACCTTATCCTTTTTATCCATATCCTTTTTGTGATTAAGCTTCCATATAAGGAATATTGAACCGAATATCAAAAACATATACACAAAGTGGGGGATGGAAAAAGCGGTAATTTTAATACCGGTGTTAAAGTGGGACATTTCAAACAATTTAAAAAATAAGTCGCGCATAAAAATTCTTCTTTCTTTAATCAGGGTATTTTTCTAAAATGCTTTTAAGCACAGGGGTGACCTGCGCGGTAACAACGTCATAGCCAATTGACGTCAGATGACCGCCGTCGGTTGTATATTCGGGAAATATTTCACCTGTTTCAAGGTTCATTAGCGGGGTGTACAAATCCACGAAATAAAAGCCGTGTTTTTCGGCAAGCTTTTTAATTATCACGTTATTATATGCGGCAAGCTGATTGCCCTTTGCCCAATCCTGCCCCATATTTGTAAGCGAAAGCAATACCACCTTGGTTTGAGGCAGATTTTCCTTCAAGCCTGTAAGTATGCGTTCGTAGTTTTCAAGCATGGTAGAAAGATTGTTGGCACCTATAAGCATTACGGCAACCTTTGGTTTAAGGTCGTATACCGAGGTCTGAAGGCGCGCCTCAAGGTCAAAGGTGGTGTCACCACCAATGCCACGGTTTGCAACAACAAAATTGGGGTAATACTTCTTTACGTCGTAGCCGTCGGTAAGACTGTCACCTAAAAAAGCAACGTCAACCTCAAAATCACCATACTGTTCGTTTTCAGCCAAGAAAATCTCGGTCTTATTATTACGGTAATTCGTAACTGCCTCAATGTGCTGCTGCTCTTTCTTTTGCTTGGGCAAGAATACTGCAAAATACATAACGTAGGCAAATACCGACAAAACACATAACAGCACGGCGGTAAAAATTATAAGTTTTTTCTTCATAGCTTCAAACCTCTATGTGAAAATTTTATCACAAAAAAACAAAAGAAGCAACAGGATATTTCAAAAAAATTCATTTTTCGGCAGAAAACAGAGCTGTATTTCTATTTACTTTTATGCGGCGGTATTGTAAAATATAATTAAATGAAAATAATGTGAAAGAGTTAGCCTGAAAGATAAATCTGCGCAAAGCTTGAAAACGATGTGCATAGATGCTATAATATTGGGACGGAGGTAGAAAATGAAAGAACTTAATTATCAGTTTAGACAGCGTTTTTCTGTGGTGCATCGCACCGATAGACGTGATTATGATAAAAAGTGCCCTGAAGGTTACGTTGAAGTGGATGGAAGCTGGTGTATAACGGTTCCCCGTGATGCCGATGCGGTGCTTATGAATGCGGTCCGTGACCTTGAAGATTACTTCTTTACGTCAATGGGAATATCTGTCCGCGTGGCTTTTGAATCAGAAATCATAGGGTATAACAAAAAAATCGTTTATTCCGTTGATGACTCGCTTAAGGAATACTCTTACAGGTTTTCGGTTAGCGAAACCGAGATAATTCTTTGCGGTGCAGATAGCCGTATGGCAGCGCAGGCGGGATATTTTCTTGAAGATTTGATGAATCTTGAGGAAGGACCGTTCCTTAAAATACAGGATTACGTAAGAACCTCAATTTTTAATCCGCGAATGGTGCATTCAGGCTATGGACTTGATATGTATCCTGTTGAGCATATGCAGAATATAGCGCATTCGGGCATTTCTGCGTTGCTTGTTTTTATCAATGACGTTGACAGAACACCCCACGGTTATGAGGATTTTAACGACCTTTGCTTTCGTGCGTCAAGGGTTGGTCTTGATGTTTACGCTTACAGCTATCTTGCAAACAGAAAGCATCCCGATGACGAGGGTGCCTATGAGTTTTATGAAAATCTGTACGGTAAGTTCTTTGACCGCTGTCCGCTTTTTAAGGGAATTATTTTCGTAGGTGAATCCTGTGAGTTTCCTTCCAAGGACGAGCATTCTTGCGGCATAAGGCGACATGATAATCTTGATAAAGACAGGAACCCTATAATACCGATTACAAAGCCTTATCCTGGCTGGTGGCCGTGCTATGATTACAAGGACCTTATGGAAATGATAGGCGGAATTATAAGAAAAAGAAAGCCTGATGCTGACGTGGTTCTTTGGTCATACAACTGGAACAGGGCGCCTGCCGAAGCAAGAAAAGCACTTGTGGATACACTTCCTAAGGATATTACTCTTCAGGCAACCTTTGAAATGGGCGAAACCGTCATCCGTGACGGAATCAAAAACTTTACCACGGATTATACTCTTTTTTCGCACGGGCCGGGATATTACTTTAACACCGAGGCAAGCTTTGCAAAGGAAAACGGCTTAAAGCTTTATTCAATGACCAATACGGGCGGTCTTACGTGGGACGTAGGTGTAATTCCTTATGTGCCTGCGCCGTACCAATGGATAAAAAGATACGAGGGTATGCGCAATGCCCACGACGGCTACGGTTTGTGCGGAACTATGGATTCGCACCATTACGGCTTTAATCCGTCGTTTATATCCGACCTTGCAAAGTGGGCGTTCCATTTGCCGTACGTTGACCTTGAAGAAACGCTTCGCAAAATTGTAGCACGGGATTTTTCAAGCGAGGTCACCGATGAAGTGTGTCAGGCATTCAGGCTATTTTCAGATGGCACGTATCATCATATTTCAACCACGGCGGATCAGTACGGTCCCTGCCGTATAGGACCCTCATATCCGTTTATTCTGTTTGAAAATCTTAACGTTGAAATACCGAAGGTTTCGTATGCACACTTTGGCGGAAACAGAATTACGTTCCCCGTTTACGGCACACCTTGGGGTAATTGCGTGCTTGGTGATGAGGAAAAGAATAAAAAGTTTGATTACGAAATTTACAGTTTCCGTATTGCTGAGGAACTTTATACCAAGGGCTGTGAAATTCTGAAAAACGCAATAGAAAAAATTTCGGAGCGGAAAAAGGAAAACGCAAACCGCATACTTGCGCTTTGTGCTTTCTACCGTAATACCTTAAGAACAACAATCAATATAAAGGAATTTTATAAGAGCAAGTTTGTTTTAAAGGATACCCACGGCGAAGAAAGAAACGCACTTGTTAAACAAATGCTTGAGATTTGCTGCGCGGAAGCTAAAAATGCTGAGGAAACCATTCCGCTTGTTGAATTTGATTCGCGCTTGGGATATGAGCCCAGTATGGAATATGTGACTGACAAAGCGCATATTGAGTGGAAGCTTGGGCTTCTTAAAGACGTTATCGAAAAGGAATTGCCCTCGTATTACGAAGAATAACGGAACTTAGTTTTGTCAATATTAATTTAATTCAAGTATTTAATACTGTAAAATAATAAAAGGAAGTGTTGTTATGGATTTTTTTCCTGAACTTTTAAAATTTAAAAACGGTGAGCAGGTCACAAAAGAAAAATGGCAAAAACGGCGAGAAGAAATAATTGATATTTTATGTCGTGAGGAGTATGGATATTCTCCTGAAAAGCCTGAAAGGGTTACGGGTGAGGTTGTTGAAGAAATTACAAAGGTTGCGTCAGGTCACGCAGTCATTCAGAAGATTAACGTTTCCTTTGAAGCTGAAAAGGGAGTATTTCAATTTCCCATAAACTTTATTTATCCCCAAAATAGAAAAAACAGTCCGCTTATTGTGTTAATTAATTTCCGTCCCGACCTTTATGATATGTATTATCCCCTTGAAGAGATTATTGATAACGGCTTTGCATTGGCGGTTATACATTATAATGATATAACGAAGGATAACGGAGATTTTACAAGCGGTATCGCTTCAATGTATGAAGTAAAGGATAAAGATACCCATTGGGGCAAAATTTCTATGTGGGCATTCGGTGCAAGCCGTGCACTTGACTACCTTGAAACAAGGGAAGAAATTGATAAGGATAACGTTGCGGTTATAGGGCATTCGCGTTTAGGAAAGACTGCGCTTTGGTGTGGCGCGCAGGATGAACGTTTTAAGTACGTTATTTCCAATGATTCAGGTTGTTCAGGTGCCGCGTATGAACGAATTAAACACGAGAACAGCGAAACGATAGAAAGAATAACAACAACGTTCCCATTCTGGTTTTGCGCAAATTATAAAAAATACGTTGGCAGGGAAGATGAAAGACCGTTTGACCAACACTTCCTTTTAGCTGCATGCTGTCCGCGGTACGTTTGCGTTGGCTCGGCAAGTCTTGATTATTGGGCGGATCAGTATTCAGAACAATTATCCTGCGTAGGTGCATCACCTGCGTGGAAGCTGCTTGGAAAAGATGGCTTTATAGGCAAAGAAATGCCTGCCAAAATCGGTGAATGCTTTATGGACGGTGACGTTTCTTATCATTTAAGAGACGGCATACATTTTTTAGGCAGACAGGATTGGCTTATTTATATGAGCTTTATCAAAAGAGCTTTAAATAAGTAGCAGGCGGTAAGTGTGAAAAAAGAAGGGAAGTGCAGAACGGTGAAACGGGTAATTGCACTTTTGGGTATGAAACAAGCGATTGGGTGGCCGTGTCGATAGCTAACTTCGATTGCTTTTATGGCAACACCAATTTCAGCAAAAAAATGAATAAAAAAACTTGACGTTGCTAATCTAAAGTGATATAATACTAACCGACAATTAAATACGTCGTAACACTAAATGCGAAGATCAGAAACTAGTAGGTTGGAAAGAATCTGGAGAGAGTTGCCGGTTGGTGCAAGGCAAAGTGGACGTCCTTCTGAATTCATTCTGTTAGCAGTGCGCTGAATCAGAGATATCTGTAGTAGGATGCAACGGGAGTTCCCGTCATAGAACTGAGGTATGTTAGTACCTGAAAAGGTCACTATCGTGAGGTGGTGATAAATAGAGGTGGTACCACGGGAGTATTGATTTTCTCGTCCTCTGTATTCTTTATCGGAATGCTGAGGGCGTTTTTATTTGTCCTTTCACACTTCGGACTAACAAATTTACATCTTAGATAATCTAAGCGCAAAATGAAAGGGTGGTCAAAATGACACAAAACTATTTCCAAAAAGAAATCGAAACAATGCCTGTTGAGGAAATGAAAAAACTTCAATCCGAAAAACTCGTTAAACAGGTGAAGCACGTTTATGAAAACGTACCCTACTACAACAACCTTATGGATGAGAAAGGCGTAAAGCCGGAGGACATCAAAGGAATTGATGATCTTCACAAGCTTCCGTTCCTTACCAAAGCAGATTTGCGTGATGCATACCCGTATGGTCTGCTTGCAAAACCTCTTGATGATTGCGTGTGTATTCATTCTACTTCGGGTACAACCGGTCGACGTGTTGTTGCGTTTTATACACAAAAAGATATTGATTTATGGGAAGACTGTTGTGCACGTGCAATCGTAGCTGCAGGCGGCACGAAAAAGGATGTTTGCCAAGTGGCTTATGGCTACGGACTCTTCACCGGAGGTTCGGGCCTCAATGGTGGTTCACATAAAGTGGGTTGTCTTACTTTGCCGATGTCTTCGGGTAACACCGAACGTCAAATTCAATTTATGACAGATCTTGGTGCTACTATTCTTTGTTGTACTCCTTCTTATGCAGCATACATTGCTGAAACTCTCAAAGAACAAGGATACAAACCCGAAGATATTCCTTTGAAAGCTGGTATCTTTGGTGCAGAACCTTGGACGGAAGAAATGCGTCGAGGCATCGAGGAATCTCTCGGAATTAAGGCTTATGATATTTACGGTCTTACAGAAACTAGCGGTCCCGGCGTTTCTTTTGAATGTAGCGAACAAACCGGTATGCACGTAAACGAAGACCACTTCTATGCAGAAATTATTGATCCGGATACCGGCGAGGTTCTTCCTGAAGGTAGCAAGGGTGAACTTGTATTTACTTCTCTTGACAAAGAAGCATTTCCATTACTTCGTTATCGTACCCGTGATATTTGCGTGCTTTCTCGCAAAAAATGTTCTTGTGGTCGTACCCTTGTTAAAATGGCAAAGCCTATGGGTAGAACCGACGATATGCTTATTATCCGTGGCGTAAATGTTTTCCCAAGTCAAATTGAAACCGTTCTTTTGAATGAGGGATACGAATCCAACTACCAAATTGTTGTTGACCGTGTAAATAACAATGACACGTTTGAAGTAAACGTAGAAATGACTGCTGAGAAATTTACTGACAAGGTTGCTGAGATTATCACTTTGGAAAAATCTCTCGCTAATGCATTAAAAACAATGCTGGGTATCAATCCTGCCGTTCACCTTGTTGCTCCTAAGAGCATTGCAAGAAGTGAAGGCAAAGCAGTTCGTGTTGTAGATAAGAGAAAACTTATCTAACATTAGGAAGGAGTTTTAATTATGGCAATTAAACAATTAACAGTATTCGTTGAAAATAAACAAGGAACGGTTGTATCTATTACCGATACACTTTCCAAGCATAATATCAATCTCAGAGCGCTTTCTATTGCAGAGACACAAGATTTTGGTATCCTTCGTCTTATCGTAAACGATGAAGAAACTGCAGAAAAGATTTTGGAAGAGGAAGGCTATCTCATCAAGATTACCGATGTTGTTGGTGTTAAAATCGGTGATGAAGCAGGCAAACTCTCCGAAGCATTGAAAGTTCTTGATGACAACAAAATCAATATGGAGTATCTTTATGCCTTTATGGCTCGCACCGAAAAACACGCCTATGTGGTTATTCGTGTTGAAGATAATGCTACTGCTGAAACTGCGCTTACAGACGCAGGCTTCAAACTTGTTACAGAGGCAGATATTGAAAAACTTTAAAACCCTCTTATCAGCAACGAACATTTAAAATATTGATAGCTATCATCAAAATCATTTATTTTACAAATGATGAATTATATGTTAGACTAATTAAAAATGAGAAAGGAGATGGGAACTATGACAAAGTTTAATATTTATTTTTATTACTTTATTAGTGGCTGCCCGTCTTCTTTGATACCCAAAAAATAAACTCTTTGGGTTTAATAAAACGGACAGTCCGCATTTGTTGTGCTTTTGCACTGAACATGTGCGGACTTATTTTTTGAAAACAAATCAGAATTGAGGTAAAAAACAATGCAAATGAATTTCCACAGAAAATTACCCATTCCGCAAGAGGTTAAAAAAGAGTATCCTTTAACAGATCGTATGATAGAGGTTAAGGTGGCTCGTGATGAGGCTATTCGTGCCGTGTTCGACGGCAGTTCAGATAAATTTATTCTTGTTATCGGTCCTTGTTCTGCCGATCATAGCGAACCTGTACTTGAATATATTTCAAGACTTCGCAAAATCGAAGAGCAAGTAAAAGATAAAATCATCATTATTCCCCGTATTTACACAAACAAACCGAGAACCACCGGTCAGGGATACAAAGGCATGCTTCATCAGCCCGATCCTGATGCAAAACCGGATATGTATAAAGGCATTGTAGCAATTCGTGAATTGCATCTTGCAGCCTTAAGTGATTATGATTTTTCTTGTGCAGATGAGATGCTTTATCCCGAAAACTATCGTTACCTTTCTGACCTTCTTTCCTATGTAGCAATCGGAGCAAGATCAGTTGAGAATCAACAACACAGACTGGTTGCAAGTGGCATTGACGCTCCTGTTGGTATGAAGAATCCCACAGGCGGTGATCTTAGCGTTATGATGAACTCCATTGTAGCGGCGCAATCAAGTCATACATTCATATATCGCGGATGGGAAGTCACAAGTGAGGGTAACCCATATTCTCACGCAATTCTTCGTGGATATATTGATTTTGCAGGCAGAAATGTGTCGAACTATCATTACGAGGATCTGCTTCGTGTGGAAGAACTTTATGAAAAATCTAACCTCACAAATCCTTCGGTTATTGTTGATACCAACCATAACAACTCCGGCAAGAAATATCTTGAGCAGGTTCGTATTGCAAAGGATATTGTTTATAGCCGCAATCAGAATGCAGACATTAAACGCCTTGTGAAAGGTCTTATGATTGAAAGCTACCTTGAAGATGGTGCTTGCAAGCCGGAAGAACATATTTTTGGTAAATCCATTACCGACCCCTGCCTTGGTTGGGAGAAGACCGAGAAACTAATTCTCGGTCTTGCAGATAAACTTTAACAAGAGGTTGAACAATGATGTCAAACAAGTTAGAAGAAGCAAGAAAAATCATTAATGAAGTGGACTCGCAAATGGCAGAACTGTTCGTCAAGCGAATGAGAGCCGCTGAAATGGTTTATGAATACAAGAAAGAATTCGGACTTCCCATTCTCGACCAAAAAAGAGAGGATGCCGTTATTGAGAAGAATTCAGCACTTGTTGAAGATGAGGTCTTAAAAGGATATTATATTGATTACATAAAACACTTGATGGCTGTATCCCGTGCGTATCAATTCCGTATAAAAGAACTTGGAGCAGAGGTAGAGTTATTATGATAGTTGATGTAAGTAAGAAAATATTGATTGTTGGCTTGGGGCTTCTTGGTGGCAGTTACGCAAAGGTGCTCAAGCGTTTTGGATTTCATATCAGTGCTATTACATTGGAACAAAGCTCAATAGATTATGCTATCAAAGAGAATGTTATTGATGAAGGCTCAACCGAGCTTGATGAAAGAATTATTGGAGAGGCAGATCTTGTAATTTTCGCACTGTATCCTCACGTGTTCGTGGAATGGATTGAGAAAAATCAAAGACTCCTTAAAAGCGGAGCGTTGATTACCGATGTAACAGGTGTTAAGCGTAGTATCGTATATCAAATTCAAGATATGCTTCGCTCTGATATAGAGTTTGTTGCGGCTCACCCAATGGCAGGACGTGAGGTTTCCGGAGTTGAAAACAGTACCGACAGATTGTTTATTGGCGCAAACTACATTGTAACCCCCACAGAAAAGAACACGCCTGAAGGAATACAAACCTGTATTGAACTTGGACGGTTGCTTGGTTTTTCAAATGTTACAACGCTTTCTCCCGAAGAACATGATGAAATGATTGGATTTCTTTCACAGCTCACGCACTGCATTGCTATTACGTTGATGACCTGCAACGATAAAGAAGATATGGAAAAATTTACGGGCGACTCGTTCCGTGACCTTACCCGAATTGCAAGAATTAACGATTTGATGTGGAGCGAATTGTTCGTTGCGAATAAGGATGTGCTTCTTGATCAAATGAATTTGTTTATAGATAAGTTCAACTCTCTCAAAACAATGCTTGAAACCGAAGATATCGACGGAATGAGAGCTTTGATGCGCCATTCCACCCAGCGACGTGCATTGTTTGATAAGAAATAAAAACGGCTATGATTGGTTTAGGTTTGATAGTTGAATGTACCGATATAAAAAGAAAAAGGGCAAGAAAAAAGAGAGAAGCTAAACTTCTCTCAATTCTCTTGCCCGCAATGCTCATACCTTTAGGAAACTGTCCTTAAGTGTACGACACATTTACATCTTCCTTTTTGTTTTAATATTAACGTTTATCTTCAAATTCTGTTGTGCCGTCAAAGACCTCGACGTTTTCAATCACAAGGTTACCTATTTCGCCTTTTAAACCGATAGCGGCAACGCCTGCACGGGAGCGCACGTTCCTGATTGTAATGTTATAGGTTTCATCCTTGGTTGCGTGGCGGGTACCGTAAAGGCGGGTATCCCCGATGCGAATTGCATAATTTCCACGCTCAAGATGGGGCGATTCCTTTGAGGTATCGGTAATACCGTCAATTAAAATATCGTGCAGCTTTATATCACCTTGGTTTAAAAGCCGTACGTTTGAACAGTACGCAGCAGTGCTAACGTTTTTTATGGTAACGTTACAAATGTCGGGGGAAAGACCTTCGACCGCGAACGTTCTTTCAAGGCTGCCGTTAAGGGCGGTAAGTGCAATGGAATCGTCCTCGGTAAAGCCTGTGATGTTTTCTATTGTAAAGTTGTGGCATCCCTGTCTTAAATCAATACCGTCGGCATTTTTAACAAGAATTCCTACGTAATTTTCAAGTATAAGCCCGTGATGCTCGATTCCGTTTTCGTCAATATAAACGTCGCAAGCCTTAAAATCAATATCGTGAAGATAACCGTTTGCACAGTAGATAAAGTTAAGCGCCCACCAACGCTGATTGCGGCAGAAGATCCCCGATATTTCAATGCCGTCAACGTTAGTAAAAAGAATAAGATTGTTCTTCCAAATCGGCGGAAGACCGTTCTTTTTTTGCGTGGATTCCGAAAGCCCGTTGTAGTTTCCACCGTCAAGCACGGCGCCGTTTTTGCCGATAATTTTAATGTTTCTGTCGGTGCCGTCAACGGTTTTACCTATTTCGGTACCGTGATGCTCGTTCACAAACATATTAGAATAACAGTTGTCAGCCATTGTAAGATGGCAACCGTCAAGCACCAACGTAAAATTACTTGGCAGTAAAACGGCAGAATCAATTTCCCAATCGCCTGTAACGGTTGCTGAGTCTGAACCGTTATTTAAGGCTTCTAAAATTAAATTATTTATGTGCTCTGTACCATTTTTAGGCATACAGACCTCCTGATTAATATACAGTGGGATTGTTAAGAATTCCTACGGGGCGAAGCAGATAGCAATCGTTCCATTGGGGTGAATCGTAGGTGCGCCAGGAGGGCGGTCCCTGCCAGGCGTATTTTTTTACGTTGTTATGAATGGGGCCAAAGCCGTTCATACGCGTACCGAACAGGGTAATATCTATTTTATGCTCACCCTTTGCCATTTCGCCAAGTGAAATTGCATAAGGCTCAATAGCAATAACGCCTAAATCCTTGCCGTCAACTCTTACGCGTGCAAGTGCACCTGCAATATTGGGTAATTGGAGGGTGCGTATTTTGCTGCCCTCGGCTTCATAATAGGATGTATGATAAGTAACGTTTCCGGTGTAGAAGGGAAGTGTCTGGTTGACGATGTTACCGAATGCAAGGCGCTCGGCACGCTTGGTTGCGGTGACGAATTTACCGTTCACGTTAACACCGAAATCACCTAAAATATAGCACCATTCTGTTCTTGAACGAAGGAAGAAGGGCATTTCAATTTCAACGGTTATTTTTCCGGGGTTAAGTGTGGGAAGCTTAACCATTTTAATGCACTTATCAACGTACCAGCCGAACGTTTCGTTTGAGATTTTTTCACCGTTAATAAAAATAGTGGAAATCTCGGATTCTTCAAGTGCAAGATATGCGTTTTCAAGCACAACGTCACTGTTAAACGTGAAGCGGCGCTTTACTGTGTGTCCCTTATCGTTTTTAAGCGCATCAGGAACGGGTACCCAGGGCTGAATGCTTGTTTGCATCTGATGCTCTTTATAAAATCTTGCTCTGCCAATATCACCGATACGTGCAGAATCCTCTGTAAACGAAGTGTACTCTTCACCGTCGAAAGCATATTCTGCCATATCAAGAAGAATAACGTTTGGCTCGTCAAGGGTGTATTTTACGTAATCCTCGGTCTTAACAAAGGGCTTGTTAAGTGCGTTGTCTGCACTTGAAGCAAAGTCAAGGGGCATTGCACGAAGGGGTGCATTTCCGTCAACCGCCTTATCTTCAAGCGCGGGGGTAAGCTTAAGAAGGAAGCTGTCCTCGGAGAACATAACGTATTCAATGATCGTCTTGCCGTTTTCGATTTTATATTGGGGCGTATAAATATCGCCTGTAATGGTGTTGTATTCGGTAACGTCGTATCTGCCGTTTAAGGTTACACGGATTTTTTCTTTTGACTGACCTTGAACGTAGCCGGGCCTCTTTGTCTGGTCTTCACCGTAGCAGAAGAATAGCCATTTATCATCACCGTCGTCACGAAGTTGATGTACGATGTTTGAAGTATGCACGCCTGTGTGCATATCAAGGAACTGTACTGTGCGGAAGGCTTCAAGCTGATTGATAAGGGCGGTGTAGTCGATATCGATATTCGTCCATTCCTTGCTTAATTCTTCAGCCTTATCAGAAAGTATGGCATCAACGTATGCAGGTGCTTTACCTAACATAATAACAGTTCCGCCTGCTTTTTTGAATGCATCAAGGCGCTCAAGGGTGGTTGAACGGATGGTTTCCATAACGGGTACGATAACACAATCGTATTTCATTTTACCTACGCGCAAGGGGTTAGTACCCTTTTCACATAATTCGGGAAGAAGTGATTCACAGACGTAGTCGAAATCAATACCGCTTGTGCATAATGAATTTGTGACCTTCACAAACTGGTCGTCAAGATAATTACGGCGAAGCGCAGTTTTATCGTGGGGACCTGTGTAAAGCCAGAAGCTTTCGATGGGGTGAATAAGCGCTACGCGCACATTGGGTGTACCGCGGGTAAGTGCGGTGTAAACACGGGCAAAGTGATCTTCAATATAGCTGTACTGCTTATACCAAGGCGATTGATAGCCGATGGAAGCAGGATAATCGTGCTTTGCATCACCGTTCATTGAAACCCACGTAAGATGGTGTACACGCACCGTTACGCCAAGTGCCGCCTGCCAGTCACCCTGACGTTTATGACCGCGGAAGTTATAATCCCAGCCTGTAACGCCGTAAAGCTCGGAAAGCATACCTTCTCTGCCGTACTGATGCACTGCGGATTGTACCTGCTTTGCGGTGGTGTATTCAATATTATCACATAAAAGGTCCATGCCGGGTATTTGGAAATTACGGTAGCAACGCATTGCTTCGCCAAGCGAATCAGTCTGTGAGCGAAGCGTAGGCTCCTGCATCATATGACCTGTGAACTGAATGTTGTGCTTTTCGCACCATGTGCCGATGGTATCAACGAATGCGCTTACAAAACGCTCGGTCATATGATCTACGTAATTATAACGTGTCTTTACGCAACCATTATCCTTAATTTCCCAGAAAATTTCGGGCATTTTTTCAAGAATGCTTTCACCGTAAGCGTTTTTGTATGTTTCTTCAAAATCATCTGTAAAAGGAATGCCAACAAGGCACTTTTGCGTTGAAGTTGTAAAATATCTGCGGAAGGGTACCTGAGGTTCGTCAGTAAAGATTGCAGGAATGCTTTTGCCAAAATCTTCGCCTACTGCATTGTAGTATGCATCGTAGGTAACGCGCACGAATTCCTCTACCGCTTCTTTATTTAAAGTGTCAAGATATGCCTGACCGTTATACCAACCGCTGTCAGCGCCTATGTACATATAGCCGTACCAGATATCACCGTCAAAGCTTTCGTTTTCGGCAAGCTTTTTATAATCAATAAGATAGCCTTCACTATCAAGCTTGACACCGTAACGTGAAATAAAATAACCTGAGCACTTACCGTTGTTTTCGGTCATTTTAAGGTGTTCGTCATAGCTTGAAGCAAAATATTCTCTGCCGCGAGGGTCGGTGGGCTCAAGATGGAACGCTCTTTGACGGTAACGGTGGTTTTTAGTAACGAAGCCGCCCGCCGCGCCTGAGGGCCAACGGTCCTCATCGTAAAGCCAGCAAAGCATATCCTCTTTCTTTGCTTTTTCGTTGCACACCTTGACAAAGTGCATAAATTCGTCACTTAAATACTCAGTTGCCATACCTGTGCGCACGTGCATATGAAAGCCGCCAATGCCCATTTCCTTGAAAATGTCGATTTGATCGCACAAGGTTTGGTCATCAAGCTTTGTGTTCCATGACCAGAACGGTGCACCGCGGAATTCGCTTGTGGGGTTCTTAAAAAGCTGATTCGATAACTTCTTTTCGCTATTCTTTTTGTACAACATACGGGTTACTCCTTTTCAATAAGCTCGTCAATAAAATATGCATTTGTGTCGGCGTGGTTGCCGTATTCGTCAAAAACGGTGGCACGCACGTAAACGTCATCGGATCTTAACTTGAATTCGCCCTTAGTTACGTCACAGTTGTCACTTGCGTAGCAACCGTTGCTTCGGCGTCCGGTCTGGAATAAAATTTTCTTAGCAGGGGGACAGGTTAAATGAAGGATACCGTCTTCAACCCACATTTCGTCTATTTCAGGACCTGTTGAGGAATAAAATTCGCCATCCTCAAGTGCCTTGGTTACCGTGCGGTAGTCAAGCACGTTTTTGTTTATCATTACCCAACCACCGCAGCAATCGTTTCGGGGATGACCGATGGGGTAGTGGCAATGGGTATCGTCAGCGGCAACACAGTAAATGCGTTTTCCCTGTCTTAAAAGGTCGTCGTAAACGCGGGAATTATATTCGAAGTAAACACCGTTACAGCCATGGTTGTATATTTCCATAGCATGCATACCCGTGTAATTAGAATATATCTCATAGCCTTCCTGCGACCAAGTGGGGTGGTTGTAGGTAACAAAGTAGCCGTGCTTTCTACCGTCAGCAAACACCTGATTTGCACAGTCAATGCTATATTCACGTACAAAGTCGGGTTGATCGTCACGGAAATTAAGGTAATTAACGTAATTAACTGCGTTTCCTACCTTGTAACCCGAACGCGCAGAAGCAACGGGATAATCGGTATCCTCGGTCAATGCAATAAGGCAGATGTGGCAGGTTTTGGTATCCGCATAATCCTCGGATAACCATTCGTCAAGCTGAACCTCGTACCCGTTTAATGCAAGGAAGCCTTCGTCGTTTAATTCGGGGTGGGGAACAAGCACGTCATGATCGGTAAACGCAACGATGGAATATCCGTTCTTCTTGTAGTGCTCCTTAATCTGCTCGGGGGTAAGCTTTCCGTCAGAAATGGTGGTATGTGTGTGTAAATTGGCTTTTAAGAAACCGTTTTCCTTAGAAAGAAGAAATTTTTTCATATAGACCTCGCTAAAATTTAATGCGTAACAATTCACTGAAATCGTTAATATAAAAATCGGTAGCGCGCTTTATTTCTTCGGTGTAATCTTCGGAAGAAGCATCGTACACGCCGCACACAAGCATACCTGCCTTTTTTGCTGTAACGTCAGCATTAAGGTTATCGTCAAGAAAAAGAACTTCACTTACGCTTTTGTTCATACGCTGTGCCGCCATTCTGTATATTTCGGGATCTGCCTTTGTGGTATTAAAATCATCACAGGACCACACGTTGTCAAAAATATCAAATATTCCAAGCCGCTTAAGGCAGGGATCAAGGGAAATGTGCGGACTTGCCGTAAGCACGTTAAGGCTTGATCCCCGTTTTTTTAGTTCAAAAAGCGTTTCAACAACGTTCTTTTTTGCAGGAATCGTGTTTACATAAGCTTCAAGCATATCATCAGCCATTTGCTTAACGATCTCCTCAACCGTGCCGGGAACACCAAGCTGAATATAATACTTTGCAGAACCGATAAGCCCTAACGGTGTTACGGTTTTTATTATACTGTCATCATAAGTAATATTGTTGATATCAAGAATACGGAGCATTGAGGAAACATACGTAGGCATTGAATCCACAAGTGTGCCGTCAAAATCAAAAAGATAGGTTTTCATATGGTCACCTCCAAGGTATTTTATCATACTTAATATAGAAAAAGCAAGACTTAGAAGCTTGCTTTTCCAATTATTTTAAGTTAAACGTCAGCTGAAAAGCTTGATTTCGATGCAGGATGCAGGGGGGATGATTAAAAAGCCGTTTTCAAGTGTTTCGCCGGTTAAGGTGTAACGGTTTTCTTCGTCTATACGAAGCACCTGCGCGGTGTGATAATCAAAGCCGTTCAAATCAAGCGAAAGCTTTACGGGATAGGGATTGGTGTTTGCAACAACCGTTACCGCTTTGTTTTTATCCTTTGCAGAAAGTGTGTATACGTTTTTCGCATCGCAAGAGGTAAGTACTTGATTTTTTAATTGATACAAGGCGTTAAACATCATAAATGCATAGTACGTGCGGTAGGGTGTACCTGTATCAGCGCTTATCAGCGAACGGTAGTCACTAAAGCCTATTCCTGCATCGTAGAAGCACATAACGTCAACGGAGGATGACTGCATAAGCAGCATAAATGCAAGTGTTTTTGCCGCGCCCAATGTGGCATCACGGTGCATACGGTCGGTATGAAGATTCCATTCGTTAAGGTGGTGCTCACAGTTTGTGTAGCCGTAGCGGTCAAGCACCTTGCGGGTGTATTCAGCATGCTCCTTTATAACTGCAAAATCCTCCTTTGTTGAAGGATGGCAGTTATCGTAAACGTGCCAAGAAAAGAAATCAACGGGTGCATCGGTTTCCTTTTGGTATCTGAAGAAGCCGTGCATAAATTCGATAACAAATTCGTATAAGCCGGGGGGATTTGGGATACCGTTAAGGTCGGGATCCTTCGTATATTCGTACATACCGCAGTTGCCGTAGCCGCCAACCTTTATTTTATCGCCGAAGCATTTTTTTAGGTGCTTTGCGGTAACTGAATACAGGCGGAAGAATTCCTCGGGAGTGCCCTTCCACATAGCCGCAAATTCGTCGGTGTAGCAATCATCGGGCTCGTTCCAGATTTCCCAATAGGTTATTTTGTAATTGAAGCCGTCTGCCCAGCCTTCTGTGTAGTGCCGGATAACGTGCTCACAAATTCTTGCCCATTTTTCGTAATCCTTGGGTGGAAAAATGCGGTATGCCTTAAGCATATGCTGATTTTCTATTGTAACGCCAAGGCGAAAATACGGCTCACAGCCTGCCTCAATAAGACCTGTTATTATTTTATCGGTGAACTTAAAATCATAGGAAGCAGGATCGTTTTCGTCGGCATCAAAATCTCTGAAAAGGTTGGGGATGTCAACGTAAAGATTCTGTCCCATCCAGCCGCCCACGTCGTGCAGACGTGAATAGGGGATACCTGCCCGTGTAAGATAGTGGAAAAGTGAATTGCTTAAGCCTGTCAAAGGCGGTTGACCAACACCGTGCATTGCCCTTATCTTGCCTGTTATATTAGAAAAATCAACTTTTATGTTAGCCTGTTCCATACTGTTCCTCCTTAACTTGATTCTTAGATAATTATACTTTATCAGGTGAAGTATTTCAATACCTTATGTATCGGAATATTTCCGAATTATTTTAAGAAATCGCTTGCAATGGCAATATAGGAAATAACACCGTTCTTTAATACCTCTTCGTCAACGTCAAAGTACATATTGTGGTTGGTTGCGGTAATTCCTTTTTCGATGTTGTTGGTGTGCAGGAAGAAATATACCGAGGGTACGCGGTTTGCGTAATGTACAAAATCGTCTGCACCCATAAGCGAATGTGAAAGCGTGGTCTTTACTGCGTTTTCACCAAGTGCATTTTTAATGCTTTTTGCAACAAAATCGCTTAACTCTTTATCGTTTAGTACGGTTGCAGAGCCTTTTTTGATATCTACGTCGCATTCTGCGTTAAATGCACGCGCAATATTGGTTGCAACCTCTTTAAGCCTTACCTCAAGATAATCGCGAAGTGCGTTATCGTGCACACGCATACTGCCTGTCATAACGGCTTTTTCGGGAATGGTGTTGTGGTCACAACCTGCGTTAAAGCTTCCGAAGTTAAGGGTTGCAGGTGCGCCTGCAGGAATTTCCCTTGCAAGAAGCTCCTCACAAGCGTTGACTATTCTTGCGCCTATTAAAATAGAATCAATGCCTTTTTCGGGGAATGCCGAATGAGTGCTCTTACCCCTTACCGTAAGCGTGAACTTTGATTTGCCTGCAGTTGCGGGGCCTGAAAGCACGATAATATCACCTGCAGAATGCTCATCACCTGCAAGGTTGCCAACGTGAATTCCGCATACTGCGTCAACACCGTCAAGTACGTTCTGATCTATCATTCGTAAAGCACCCGAGCCTGATTCTTCGCCGCTTTGAAGTATAAGACGCACACTACCCTTTAAGGAAGCCTTGTTCTCGTTAAGTATCTTCGCCGCCATTAAAAGCATTGCGGTATGTGCATCATGTCCGCAAGCGTGCATACGGCCTTCTATTGTGGATTTGTAAGGCTTGTCACCTGCTTCAACCACGTTAAGCCCGTCCATATCCGCGCGGAAAGCAATGGTTTTGCCATCGTGTCCACCATTGATATCGGCAATAATTCCGTCATCAAAAGGATTAAGGGTATAAGGAATATTGTTTTCATCAAGAAATTCCCTTACAAGCTTTCTTGTTAACGGCAGCTGCTCAGCTATTTCAGGAATAGAGTGAAGCCTTCTCCTTAATGAAATCAGCTCGTCTTCATATTTTTTATCAAGAGTCATCATTTGAATTTCCTCCTCTTTTTTTGTCGCTTTGGGGTATTATAGCATAAAAGCGACGGAGATACAATAATTATTAATTAGCCAAAAGCGTCTTCATTTTCATTATTTATTCGAAAATCCGTTCGCTCGTTTAATGAGTAATGAAAAATGAATAGTAAAAAATATAAACAAAAATCCGTCCTCGAAAGAGAACGGATTTTCGTTTGTCATTCGTGCCAGAAAAAGAACTGAGCAAAAACTGAGGATTTTCCATTTAAATTACTCTTCTTGCTCTTTAATACGGCCAGAAAAGTAAAAATCATATTTATCCATAATCTCATTAAACATTTCACAAAATTGTTGTAAGGTCATATCATCAGGAATGCTAATTACACCATTAATTTTTAATTCCTTCATTTTTTATTCCTCCTTAAACTATTTGTTTAATTTACTCTTTGCAGTATTAATGGATGTTATAAGTAATTTCTTAACTTCTATGCATCTTTCTAAAATATCGTTATTATCGTAATAACCGCTTTCAATCAAGAGTTCTAACCAATACTCACTTTCAGAACATTCTTTGAGCGCAATTTGAAGTTTGGAAATAAAATCGGCGGTTCCGTGTCCATAAAATGCTTCACGAATATTAGCACCCACACTTGTACCGCTACGGATAAGTTGGTTTGTTAAAACACTTTCCTTTTTAGTTTGTTTTACATAATTACAAACTTTAATTATCTGCAATGCAAATTCTTTCGATTTTATAATTAACGGACTATCTGCCATAATATTACCGCCTTTCTTTATTTCATTATACCACTATAAAATAAAAAGAGCAAGGCAAAGCCTTGCAAAAATACTTATTACTTCTTAACTCTTACTTATTACTTTCCAAAGCCCCAAGGATATTTTGAGGTAAGAGTGAAGAGGTAATAGGTAAGAAGTAAGCCCCAAGAACTTTCGTCCTTGGGGCTTTGGAGGCGCCACCCGGAATCGAACCGGGGATGGAGGCTTTGCAGGCCCATGCCTTACCGCTTGGCTATAGCGCCGTATGGAGCGATAGACGAGATTCGAACTCGCGACATCCACCTTGGCAAGGTGGCACTCTACCAGCTGAGTTACTACCGCATATTATTGGCGACCCGGATGGGGCTCGAACCCACGACCTCTAGCGTGACAGGCTAGCGCTCTAACCAACTGAGCTACCGGGCCAAATGGTGGGAACAATAGAAGTCGGAGGCCAAGCGGTCTTAGGAAGACAATCCTTTTGTACAACTCCTTGGCTCACAGAACGACATGGCTACGATCCGACTTTAGAAGCCTTAGGGCTTCAATCGGAAATGGCTTGGTAGCTCAGTTGGTTAGAGCGCTAGCCTGTCACGCTAGAGGTCGTGGGTTCGAGCCCCATCCGAGTCGCCATTTTTCAAAAAAGCTCGTGGCGAGAAGTAGGAGCGGTAGTGAATGACAGTTGATAACTGTCAG
>JAZQTV010000136.1:0-2190 GCA_045630945.1 Clostridia bacterium | reverse complement strand
TAAAGGATTATTTTAATGGAACAAATTGAACAAGGAATACAGCTTGCTTCCGCAAAGCCTATTATCGAGTTTCGCGGCGTTTCAAAAACCTATCAAACAGGCACTCATGCTTTAGAGGACGTTAATATTAAAATCAACAGTGGCGAGTTTGTTTTCGTTGTGGGTTCATCGGGCGCGGGTAAAAGTACCTTTATGAAGCTTATAATGCGTGAAGAAAAAGCAAGCACCGGTAAAATTGTGGTAAACGGCTTTAACCTAACACGTATGAAGAGAAAAACAGTGCCGATTCTTCGCAGAACAATGGGTATAGTTTTTCAGGATTTCCGCCTAATACCCAATATGAACGTTTTTGATAACGTTGCTTTTGCTATGCACGTTGTGGGAGCGGACAGTCGCAATATTCGTCGCGAAGTTACGAAAGCACTTTCTTTGGTGGGACTAGGCCACAAGGCGCGTTCAATGCCTAATCAGCTTTCCGGCGGCGAGCAGCAGCGTGTGGGTCTTGCCCGTGCTTTGGTAAACTCTCCGGATTTAATTATCGCGGACGAGCCTACAGGTAACGTTGACCCGAATATGTCTTATGAAATTGTTTCCTTGCTTACTGAAATTAATAAGCGCGGAACTACAATTTTAATGGTAACACACGACCACAATCTTGTGCGTGATTTTCAACATCGCGTAATTATGCTTGATGGTGGTAAGATTGTTGCCGACAATGCGGGAGGTGCCTTATAATGAAATTGAGCAGTGTAAGATACCTCGTAAAAGAAGGCATTAAGAACACCTGGACAAACCGTCTTATGACAATCGCTTCGGTTGGTGTTTTGGTTGCTTGTATGGTTATTATGGGTATTGCAGTTATGATTTCTGAAAATGCTAATATGGCAATGGGAAATCTTGAAAAGCAAAACGTTGTAATGGCTTATATGAAGGATTACGCTTGGGCGCTTTATGGCGACGGTGTAACCCCAAGTAACGATAAGGACGCCGATAAAAACGGCATTAAGCCTTCGGATTATATAATCCACAATGAAGAAGAAGCTAAAGCACTTTGCGATGAGATTGCAAAAATTGATAACGTGGCTTCGGTAAGCTTCGTTACCAGCGAGGGCGGACTTGAAATCGCAATAGAGTCTATCCCCGAAGAAGATAGAGAATTTTTTGAATTTTTAGAAGGCGATAAGGAAAATCCGTTATCCTGTGCGGCCAAAATTTCTATGGAAGATATGGGACTTTTCGACCAAACGGTTGAAAAAATCTCAAAGCTTGAAGGCATTAGCAAAATTCAGTCTAACAGTGATATGGCTGAAAAACTTTTAGCTATAAAAAATGGTATTTCGGTTGCAGGTATTTGGATTATCATAATTCTTTTAATAATTTCGCTTGTTATTGTTTCTAACACTATTCGTGTTACTATGTACACTCGTAAGCTTGAAATAAGCATTATGAAGGCTGTCGGTGCTACCGATACCTTCGTAAGAGTACCCTTTGTGGTTGAAGGTATGGTAATAGGTCTTATTTCCGCCTTGATTGCGGAAGGTCTTTTGTACTTCTGTTACCGAATTGCGACCGAAAATATAGTTGCAACCTTCGGCGGTGTGATTCCATTTGGAGATATGGTTTGGAACTTACTTTTAATGTTCCTCGGAATCGGTATTCTTTCGGGTGTTGTTGGTAGTGCTATTATGATTAGCAAGTACCTTCGTAAAGAGGGAAGCGAATTTGCGGCAATTTAACCTATTCTTGAGGAGTTTATATGCATAAAAAAATCTTAAAATCTGTATCGGTTTTAATGGCAGTCGTTTTATTTTTGACAGCCTTTTTCGTAATTGATACGGGTGCAGCATCCAAATCTGAGTTACAAAATGAAATCAGCAAGCTTGAAGCTGAGTCTAAAAAGCTTGAGGCTGAAATCAAAAAGTATCAAGGAAAAATTAATCAACAACAAAGCCTAAAAAATGCAATTGAGCGCAAGATGGCTAACGTGCAAAGCCAAATTGACGTTTGCAATAGGCAAATCAATTCAATTAATGAAAAAATTGCAGCAAATAAGGCTGAAATCAAGGAAAATAATAAACAAATTGAAGCTGATAAATTAGCTTTTAAAAAGCGTTTGCGCGCAATTTATATGAGTAGCCCCGGAAGTAATATTCAAATACTTCTCGGTGCGGAAGATTTTGCCGACTTTTT
>JAZQTV010000135.1:0-12688 GCA_045630945.1 Clostridia bacterium | reverse complement strand
CAGCTTCTTTTCTACGAAATACTTCTTCTGCTAATATTTTCATTTTGGTATAGTTTCTTGCCATAAAAAATTCCCCCTCTGTAGATATTCTACAACAGGGGGATTTTTATTTCAATGTCTGTTTTTCTGGATACGGTCCATTTTGCTATCGGATTTTTTCTTTACTTTAATTTTGTAAACGTAATATTGTTTATACCAAATTTAACAAACGCATAGGTGTCGGTATGATTTTGTGCAACGGAATCCTCACCCCAACAGCCTTCGTTTGTAAATGAAGGGGGTGCAACAAAATCAGGCTCATGGTCAACATGGTGAAGGGGGCCAAACGTGTTTCGCATTGAGTTTATAATTTCAAACTTAATGGGATTAACACCTTCGTTAAGCTTAACTATGCATTCGCGGTCAAAAATCAGCGTATCAGCTTTTTTGCCATTGATAAATACGTTAAGAACGCTGAAATCACCGTTAATCTTAAGGTTGTATTTGCCGCTTTCTTTAACGCTTATTTGCTTTTCACAAGCCATTTTGCCTGCAAAGAAGGGGTAACCGTCGGTAACAAAATTATTTATTGAAACTGTGCTTGATTGCTTTTTAAGCGTAAATAATGAATCGTTAAGCAAGCTTGAGTTTTTTCCATCGCAATATGCATCTTTTGCATCAACCTTAAAATCACCTGTAAGGTAGATTGCTTCAATATCCGTATCAAGTGTAAGACAGTTTCTTAATGATTCCATAACGCTTTGGAAAAGAACGTTGTAAACCTGCGCTGACTGATAATATTCAAACGAAAGAACAATCTCGTTTTCACCAACGACAGCTCTTTTTGCAATGTCAAATACTTTGAAGCGTCTGTCGATACGCCATTTATCAGTCAATTTAACTCTTGTGCCGTTAATTGAAACACAAAGGTCCTTAAGCGGCTCTATTGTAAGAAGAAGCTTTTTAGGCATAACTTCACTGTTAAACTTAAACTTAAGGTATGCATGTCCTTCGTATTGGCGCTTTAATAAAAGTTCGTGAATATGCTTTATGTAACGCTTCTTTTCGTAGGTTACACCGTCGTACGAAAGCTCTGCGTAGTCAAGCACAAGTGTGTTTTCGGGCGTGCTTGTCAGCTTGAATGCTTTGGTTGAAAGCTTGATTTTTTCGTCGGCATATTCGATCTTTTTATATGCTTTTTTCTTTTCTTCTGTAAGGAAGAATGAGCCTGAATCAATAAAATCAAGGGTAACTGCGAGATCATTGCCAATCTTTTTACATTTAACACCCTGCTCCTTTAAAGTGAGCATATCTATGTTGGTAACACCATTACAGTTTTTAATTATAAGTGTTGCATTCTTTATTTCTTCGGGAGTAAGGTTAGTCAAATAGAACGTTCTTCCGTTTTCGGTAGTGCGAACGTTTAAGCGCATACGGCGGATAGCCTTATTGTTTTTTGTGATATACGCTTCTCGTGAAGTTAAAATATCGTCAAAGTCTGCATTAGGTTTAAGCCAGGAAAGATTGCTTGTTCTTCCGTCGATACGTGTGGGAAGATCGCCCTCTGAAACTATCTTACCGCCATTTTTTATAAATTCCTTTAAGAGTACACAGGTGCTTGAATCTAACGTTTCAACGTTGGGGATAACAACGTAATCATAACTGCATGCGCCAACAGTAAGCTTGCTTCCGTCAACCTTGCCGTGACGTGCCATAATTGTTTCGTCGCCCAAGTGATACTGTACACCGTTATCACTGTATTTATCAAGAAGTGCATGATACGGCAGTTCAATGTGGGGTGCGCTGTCATCGCCAACGTCACGCTTAAAATAGAGGTACATCGAACGTATAGGATGAAGGATAAGAACGTTTACGTTTTCCTTACCCTGACTTAATGCGGCGCCGAGATTTGCAAAATAATTATTGAACTGCAGTAAATACTTGTTCCACGGTAAATGCTCACTGTAATGTGCAGGGTAATCGTACTTTCGTTCACCGCGTTCGGAATAGGGATAAAGGTGAGCACATAACAGGTTTACACCGCCTATATATTGCCATTGGGCAATTCTTTTAAGCTCAACAGGGGAAACGTTCCAACCGCATAATGCAAATGTTTCAGTAAGCACCTTGCGCTTATTAAGCTGTGCCGCAACAGAACCAATCTGCTTTGTTTGCAGGTCGTCACGGATAGTTTTTGTAAGATGGTCGATTCCCGGAATATGCTGGTACTCATAGAAGGGCATTACACCGCCGCAGCAAACCATCTGAAAGTGCAAAGAAGATTCTTCAATGGTGTGTCCCGTAAGCTGAACACCGTTTTTTGTGCACCAATCGTAAATCTGCTTTGCAAAACTTTCGATGTACTGCTTATGGCATAAAAGCCAATAATCGTATCTTAATTCCTTTGCGCCATCAAAGTCAATAAATAATGCAGGAATAGCATCGTCAACACTGTATCCGTACGCCTTCTCAAAGTTGTTTATAAACGTATCGGACCACGCGGTAGCGTAGCGGTAATATTGGGGCTCATCGGTGAAAAATCCGGGCATTGCTTTGCCAAAATCGTCACCTAAACGCTTTTTGTATTCTTCGTGTGTAGCCTCAATGAATTTCTTTACAATGCTTTTGTCAAGAATATCTACGTAGCTTGGTGATTTTTCTCTGTAAACGTTAAGGTATTCCTTACTGCCGTCGGGTACGCTGACTAAAACGGGCATACCGTCCTTTAAAGCGTAAACCTTAAATGCTTCGCTATCAAAATCACCAATCTTTTTATTTAAAAAGGTAACAAAGTTTCTTTCGTCCTCAAGAAGCTTGCCACCTGCAAAGCCACTTGGCCAACCGTTTTCGTCGTATGCCCAAGCCTCCATATCAAGCCTTTTTGCCTCTTCTACCGAAGCCTTGATTGCATCGTACCATTCGTCAGAGCAATATTCGGTTGCGAGACCGCCACGTGCGTGCATAAAAAAGCCGTTAAGTCCGATATCCTTCATATTGCGAATCTGTCTTTTAAGCTCTTTAGCTTCAAGCTTATCGTTCCAGCTCCAGAACGGTAATCCGCCAAATTCTTTTTTATCCCTTTTTATTTTATCTGTTATGCTCATAAATTACCTCTTAAAAAAAGCCGCAATTATTACTGCGGCATTTTTTTATTTATTTTTTCTTCTTAAAAGCTTTTACCGTAAAGAACGATCCTGTAAAGGCAACAACGAATACTGCCGATGAAATGATTATTGTAGCAGTGTAATTTGCAGTCTCTTTCGCTGTGTTTGTGTTATCGTCAGCAGGAGTCTGTGCATCGGGTGCAGGTGTTGCGTTAGCCGAGGGAGTGTGCTTTGCGATAACGTTATTCTTAACCTCGTCGGTAAGATATGTGATATCGGTCTTTAATTCGTCTTCTATTTCTTCCTCGGGATATTCAAACGAGCTTTCGGGAACGATAATAAAATCGTCAATGTCAATGGTAATGGGGGCGGGAAGCTGGTCAAGGCAGAACCACCAGTTAAAATCATCGGTTATCTGATCTGCTGATAATTCAAACGGATCAGATACAAAGCATTTCCAATCACTGCCGTCAATTGTGGTTGTGCTACCTGCTAAATCGCCATAGAAATTGCCAGAACCCTTCGGAACAATGCTTATGTCATAATCCTTTGATTCGATTGAATCGGATTCAAGACCGCGGATAACAAATCTGCTGATATTAAGGGATGCGTCTGATTTGTACCAGAATGAGATAACGTAAGTGTTTTCACCGCCAGCCTTAAGGAACGGGTGAATGTTTATTGAAGGCGAATGCCAGGATTGACTGCAGTATGTGGATAAATAGTTTGTGCCTGTGTGACCGCCGTCACCCTTGATTTCAATACGATTGTACGAAGCACCTTTTGATGAACCGTAAGCATCGGTAAGCTTATACCACTTTGTTTTGTTAATTGCGGTGTTGCCTTCAAAGCTTGAATCAATGGCGGTTACAAGGTTGTCATCATAAGTAACAACGTCTTTAATAACAGCGTTGGGCTTAGGTGTTGCGATAGGTGCCGTTGTGGGAGTGGGGTTTGCTGCACTTGTGCTTTTTGTAATAGCAAAATCATCAATATCAAAAGTAAAGGGAGAAGTACTCGTTGCAGGGGTATTATCTATTGTAAACCACCAATTGTGATTACTCTTAAGCTGTGATGCATCGATGGTAAAAGCTCTTGAAGTAAATAAGAACCAACCCTTATCTGCTGTTTCACTTGTGGAACCGTTAAGGTAAAGATACTTGTTGCCGTTACCTTGATGGGTTATTGCAAAATCAAGACCTGCAGTAGTTTCTACGTCAGCCTCGAGACCGCGGATACATAACTGCTTAAGCTTAAGCGTTGAGCTTGCTTTATAGCGGAACGTAAGCACGTAAGTACCTGCGCCTGATTCCTTGATAAAGGGGAAGATGTTTATTGAGGGTGAAACCCAACTTTCTTTTGCGGTCATTGAAAGGTAATTTGAACCTGAATAACCACCTGTGGTTTTAATTTCAATGTTGTTGAAATTTTTGTCTGATAATTTTGTATCACCGGAAGTATCGGTAAACTTATACCATTTCGTGTTTTTTACATTAGTGACGCCTTCAAAGCTTGAGTTAGCCGCATCAATGCAGTTGACTTCTTCCGCATTAACAAAAGTTGCAACTGAAAGTATCATTGAAATAATCAAAATAATTGTAATTATTTTGCGCATATAGTTCTCCTTCGACGCGTAATTCTTTTATTATTATATCATATATCTCATCAAATTGTAAACATAATTGCGTACATTATTTTAAAATATTTCGAATATAATTTACCGTAATAAAAAAGAAAGGGGATTATGATGAAAAAAATTATAGTAATCTTGCTTGCATGCTCAATGCTTGTGTGCACGTCATGCTCAAAAAACGAAAGTGAAAATGAATTTAGCGGTACGGTATCGTTCACAGCAATTGACGGCTTCAGCGGCTTACCGATTGAAAACGTAAGAATAGTCATTCCTGAATGCGATAAGCAGGTCTATACTGATATGAGCGGCAGAACCGAAAAGATTTCCGTTCCCGTTATTGCTGATAAAAGATACCCTATTCCGCAAGGATACGGTACGTTTTCCGTGCTTGGCTACTGTGAGGGTTATAACGATTACGCATTGTTCTTTGCGCATATAAGTAATGAGCAGGACAGACACGTTAAAATTTATATGTTCAAGACAGATACACCATTTTCAAGTGGCGCACCGCTATCTACAATAGAGAGTCCTGATGCGGATTGGGTAAGTGAATTGGTGGAAAAATATAGAAAATAAAAATGCATAATAATTCATAATTATGCAAAAAGTTTACAAAAAATCATTAAAAAATCGCTTGACATAACTTTTTTCTGCAAGGGAACTTTTATAAAAAACAAGTTATCAACACCTGTGGATAACTTTGTTTTCATTTGTGGATAAATTCATATGTGCGGTAAAATGGGGATATTAAATGTGGATAACTTTTTGGTGCAAAACGGAGTTATCCACACAATGATGCAAAAACCCCCTATTTTACTATGTTTTAACGGTGGATTACTTTTTTTGATTTTGTTTGTTACAATAGTGTTACAAACCCGTAATTTTTGCAATTTCGTTAAAAAAATAGGGCAAAAATATTATGCATAGAATATGCATATTTTAAAAAGAGGGTACAAACATGATTTTTCGTGCTTTTAAGTCGGTTTTAAGTGTGTTATTGCTCATAAGCGTATTTTTAATATCTGTTAACCAAGACGGCAATAATGTCGTTAATTGCGTGGGCGATGCGGCACTTAACGGTTACGTTTTTGTGCTTGATGCAGGTCACGGGGGGGAGGATGGCGGTGCAATTGGTATTACAACGCTTACAAGAGAAAAGGAAATCAATTTAAGCATCACTTTAAAATTAAAAAGGCTTTTGGAAAGTGTGGGAGCAATCGTTGTGCTAACGCGCTCTGACGGTGAAGCACTATGTAAAGGCGGCTTTAACAAAATGGAGGATATGACGAATCGCGCAAGAATAATTGAAAACACCAAGCCGTATATGGTAATAAGTGTGCATTGCAACAGTTTTCCCGCGGATAAAAGTGCCAAGGGTGCGCAGGTGTTTTATTATCCTGATTCCGAGCAGGGTAAAATCCTTGCCGAGTGCATTAAAAGCAGTATAACCGAATACGTTGATTCACTAAATCAGCGCACCGTTAAAGAGGCTGATTTTTATATGCTCAGGCACGGTAGCTCGGTAAACGTAATGGTTGAGTGCGGTTTTTTATCCTGTCCGGAGGAAGAAAAGCTTTTGCTTGAAGAAAAACATCAGGATAAAATAGCATATGCAATATTTGACGGTACGGTAAAGTATATTCTTAATGCGCAAACTCCGGACAATATCTAATTGCAATATTTTGTTTTGTGTAGTATAATTCCTTTGAAATAACTTAGGAGTAAAAGCTATGCGAGAGATAAGTGATCAAATAATTGAAAACGCTATATTTAAGCTTTGTACCGACGTGTGCATCAATATGCCTGACGATACGGTAGTAATGCTTAAAAAAGCGTATGATACCGAGATTTCACCGTTTGGAAAATCAAATTTAAAGATGGCACTTGATAATCTTGAAATTGCCAAAAAAGAAAATATGCCCATCTGTCAGGATACGGGAATGGTAACTGTTTTTGCTGAAATCGGGCAGGACGTTCATATTTCGGGTAGCTTTACGGATGCAATAAACCGAGGTGTAAAAAAAGCCTACGTTCCATTCAGAAAAAGCGTTTTATCGCCAATTGAACGTGTGAACACAGGTGATAACACGCCTGCGGTAATACATACCTCGCTTGTTGAAGGCGATCACATCAAGCTTACCGTTGCGCCCAAAGGGTTTGGCAGCGAAAATATGAGTGCATTAAAAATGCTTAAGCCATCGCAGGGGTTAGAAGGCATCAAACAGTTTATTATCGATACCGTTTCCGTTGCGGGCTCAAATCCTTGTCCGCCCGTTGTTATCGGCGTTGGTATAGGCGGTACAATGGAAAAGGCAGCGCTTATGTCAAAGCACGCCCTTGCGGTTTCAAAACGCTCAAGCGACAGTGCAATTTATAAGCTTGAGGAGGAACTTATTGAGAAAATAAACAAGCTTGGTATCGGTCCGCAGGGAATGGGCGGAATAAATACCTGTCTTAACGTATTTATCGAAACTTACCCAACGCATATTGCGGGCTTGCCCGTTGCGGTAAACGTTCAATGCCATTGCGCAAGGCACGGTGAGGTGATATTATGATGCATATAACTTTTCCGTTAGAGGATAGAAGTATCCTTAAACAGCTTAAAGCAGGCGAAACCGTTCTTGTTTCAGGTGTAATATATACCGGACGTGATGCGGCGCATAAAAAGCTTGTCAATTTAATTGAACAGGGGAAGGAGCTTCCTATAAGCCTTAAGGATATTGCAATTTACTATACAGGACCTTGTCCTGCGCCCGAAAATAAGCCTATCGGCTCCTGTGGCCCAACTACAAGCGGAAGAATGGATGCATATGCACCGTTACTACTTGATCTGGGACAAGCAGTTATGATAGGAAAGGGCGAAAGAAATAGTGAGGTTGTTGAAGCCTGCAAGCGTAACGGCTCGGTATATCTTGCGGCGGCAGGCGGTGCAGGTGCGCTTATTGCCGCATCCGTAAAGGAATGTGAGGTTATTGCTTTTCCTGAACTTCTTTCCGAGGCAATACATAAGCTTAAGGTTGAAGAACTTCCGTTGATAGTTGCTATTGATGCAGAAGGAAACGATCTTTTTAAGGCAGGCAGAAAAAAATACGAGCAATAAAATTTAATGAAAGCATCCCTAAAAAAAGAGGGGTGCTTTTTTTGTTATGTGTCGGTAAAAAGTGTAAGAAAATAAAATCACTTGCCAATATTGAATTATATATATATAATATTACAGATATTTCGATATACAAAAGGTGAAAAATGACGGAAAATTTTGTTTTTGATGAGCTTTTAAAAAAATTTAACGGCAATGAAAATGCGGTTCGCCAATTAAATCCGTTGATTCTTGCATCAATAGGTGATGCAGTGTACAGTCTTAATGTACGCTGTCATATGGTTGCAACCCATGATTTAAGTGCTCATATGCTTCATATTAAGGCGGCAAAGCTTGTGTGTGCGGCGGCGCAAAGAAGGGCGTTTGACCTTATTGAAGAAATACTTGATGATGATGAAGCCTATATTGCAAAGCGCGGCAGAAATGCACATCCGGGTACTGTACCCAAGAATGCTGATATAATGGATTACCGTATGGCTACTGCGCTTGAAGCTGTATTCGGATATCTTTACGTGTTAAATAAACAGGATAGGATCAATTTGCTTATAAAAACTGTATTGGAGAATGAAAATGAAAAGGTTTGACGATAAAAAGAATTTTAATAATACGAAAGGCCCCCGTAAAAGCAACGGATATGAAAAGCGCGACGGTAGAGGCTACGGTGATAAAAACGGACGCTTCGAGAAGAAGTTTGACGATAACAAGCGTTTTGAAAGACCTGTGGATGAAAAGCCCAAGCGTTTTGAAAAGCGTGAGAATAACGATGAAAATACCGAAAACATTCTTGAGGGCAGGAATCCAATTCGTGAAGCCTTAAAGGCAGGCAGAAATATTGAACGGCTGTTTGTTGCCGAGGGCGAAATTCAAGGTTCGGTTAAGGAGATAGTATACGATGCAAAAGCGAACGGTGCTATTATTCAAGAGGTTGAACGTGCCCATCTTGACCGTATAAGCGTAACAGGCGCACATCAGGGTATTATTGCTTACGTTGCAGTTAAGGAATACGTAAGCGTTGATGCAATATTAGAGTATGCAAGGGAAAAGGGAGAGGATCCGTTTATAGTGATTCTTGACGGTATTTGCGATCCCCAAAACTTAGGTGCAATAATCAGAAGTGCCGAATGTGCAGGTGTACATGGTGTTATTATTCCCGAGCGCCGTGCAGTAGGTCTTACACCCGTTGTTGCAAAATGCTCTGCAGGTGCAATTGAATATATGCGTATTGCCCGTGTAACAAACGTTTCGCAGACAATTGAAAAGCTTAAAAAAGAAGGCGTGTGGGTATACGGCGCGTCTATGGAAGGTAAAAACTATTCCCGTGTGAATATGACGGGCGCGTGTGCTATCGTTATCGGTGCTGAGGGCGAAGGTCTTTCAACCCTTGTCAAGCGTAACTGTGATTGCCTTATTTCGTTGCCGCAGGTTGGGAAGATAGATTCCCTTAACGCGTCGGTTGCCGCAGGCATACTTATATATGACGTTTTAAGGCAGAAAGGCGAAAATAAATGAAATTAGATATAACAGATGAGCAATTGGCTGTCCTCGCACAAATGGGTGATAGCCGCGCATCTGAAATTCTTCTGAAAAAATTCAAACGTCTTGTTAAAAGCATATGCAAGCGTTATCGCATAGCAGGTGCAACGGATGATGATATTATTCAGGAGGGAATGATAGGGCTTTATAAGGCGATTATGAAGTTCAATCCTGAGAAAAACGACTGCTTTCAAGCCTTTGCCGCTATGTGCATTAAGCGCCGCGTGCTGTCTAAAATGAACTCGGCAAACTGTAAGCGCAACATTCCGTTAAATACCAGCATTTCCTTAAATAAAACTGTAAATGAAGATGGTTCTACGTTAGGTGAATTGCTTGAGGATGGTCAGCTTGATCCGGAAAGTATGGTCATTATTTCGGAGAAAAAGCAGAACACAAGGAAAATTATAAGCACAATGCTTTCACCGATGGAAAAACAAATACTTATTGAGTATCTTAAAGATAAGTCATATGTTGAAATTGCAAAAAAACTTCAGATAACACCTAAAAGTGTTGATAATGCAATGCAACGCATTAAGCATAAGGTTTCACGATTGAAAGTGTAGGCGAGTTTTGTGGAGAACAAAAAAGAAAAAAAGTTAAATTACGCTTATGTCATTTATGTAATATCGTTTATTATGATATTCATAGTTCTTGGCTTCGGTCATAACGTACGTAGCCTTTTTATTCAGCCTGTATGTGATGGCTTGAACGTTTCAAGAGGTGTGTTCTCTTTATCAGAAAGTATTCGCTTTGTGGTTACCGCACTAATGAATCTTTGCTTCGGCTTATTTGTTGCAAAATTAGGGCAGAAAGCAATGATAGCAATCGGTTTTGCGTGTATAACGGGCGGTTTGATGATATACTCGGTTGCACCGCAGATATACGTTTACTGGATAGGCGCTATACTTCTTGGTATTGGTATCTCGTTTACAACAACTACCATGATAGGAAGTATAATGAACAGCTGGTGCGATAAAAACAAGGGTACTATAACAGGTCTTGTGCTTTCTTCAAGCGGTATAGGCGGTGCGGTTGCAACGCAGATAGTTTCGCCTATTGTAGAAAGCGGGGCAGATGGTTATAAAAGGGCATACTTCTTTTGCGCAATGATCATTCTTGTTACAGGTGTTATTGTTACTTTATTATATAAGAATCGTGGAATGGCTGTTACAAACAAGAAAAAGTCACGCGACGTTGGTTGGGAAGGCATTACCTTTCAGGAAGCCTTAAGAAAACCTTATTTTTATATCTGTCTTGTTTGTATATTCCTTACCGGCTTTTCGTTGCAGGGTATGACGGGAACGTCAACTCAGCATATGAAGGACGTTTTTAACGACCCTGTTTACGTAACAAATATATTAAGCAGTCATTTGCTTATTCTTACGGCTTCAAAGTTCTTAACGGGCGTTATTTATGATAAGTTTGGTGTAAAAACAACGTTTATCATTTGCGCGGTTTCAGGTATTGCTGCACTTATGCTTCTTACCTTTATGGATAACAACGTTGTGGGCAAAAGCTTTGCCGCAGTATATGCGTTTATTTCCTGCGTGGCATGCCCCCTCGAAACAATTATGCTTCCTATATTTGCATCCGAGTTCTTCGGCCCCAAATCGTTTGATAAAGCAATCGGCTTGATAACAGGCTTAAATGTTGCAGGTTATGCGGCAGGCTCGTTTGTTATCGGTATTATCTGCGATATTGCAGGTGGTTATGCAAAGGGTTATTTCATTTACGGTATGATAATGGTGGCGGTATTGTTCTTGATGCTTTACGTAATACGTGCGGCAAGAAAGGAACGCTTAAAAAGTACAATGTAAAAAATAAGCACCTGAAAAATTCAGGCGCTTATTTTTCAAAAAAACAACGGCAGATACCTTTGTATCTGCCGTTATGTGTTTTAATTATTTGTTGAGGTTTGCCTTAAGTGTTGCAAGCTCACCCTTAAGCTCTTCAGGAACTCTGCCAAGCTTATCGTAGAACTCGTCAATACCAACGGTTTCTTCTTTCCAAAGGTCGATGTCAACGTTAAGGAGATCCTTAACTGTATCAACGTTAATGTCAAGACCGTCAATGTTGATGTCCTCAGCCTTGGGAACGTAACCGATAGCGGTTTCGTTAGCATCCATTGTACCGTCGCAACGGCCAAGAATCCACATAAGAACACGCATATTGTCACCGAAACCGGGCCAGATGAAGTGACCTTCGTCATCGGTTCTGAACCAGTTAACGTTAAAGATCTTGGGAGCCTTGTCGCCAAGCTTCTTGCCCATTTCAAGCCAATGTGCAAAGTAATCGTTTGCATTGTAGCCGATGAAGGGAAGCATTGCCATAGGATCGCGGCGAACAACACCAACTGCACCTGCTGCAGCGGCAGTTGTTTCACTAGCCATTGTTGAACCTACGAATACACCGTGCTGCCAATTTCTTGACTGATATACAAGGGGAGCAGTCTTAGCACGACGGCCGCCGAAGATGATTGCAGAAATCGGAACGCCTGCGCCTGAATTGAATTCGGAAGAAATGCAGGGGCAGTTTTCAGCAGGGGCTGTGAAACGGCTGTTGGGATGTGCCGCATAGGTTGACTTATCCTTTTTGTCAAACATAGCAGGTGTCCATTCGTTGCCCTTCCAATCGATAGCATGCTCAGGCTTCTCGTCTGTCATGCCCTCCCACCAAACTGTGTTATCAGCGGTGTTAAGTGCAACGTTTGTAAAGATAGCATTCTTGGTTGTACTTGCAAGAGCGTTGAAGTTTGAATGTGCGTTTGTTCCGGGTGCAACGCCAAAGAAGCCGTTTTCGGGGTTGATAGCCCAAAGTCTTCCGTCGGGACCCTGACGAAGCCAAGCGATATCGTCGCCTACGCACCATACCTTATAGCCCTCTTTCTTATAAAGCTCGGGGGGAATAAGCATAGCAAGGTTTGTCTTACCGCAAGCGGAGGGGAATGCAGCAGCAATGTACTTAACTTCGCCCTTGGGATTTTCGATACCAAGGATAAGCATATGCTCAGCCATCCAGCCTTCCTTGTTTGCAAGGTAGGAAGCAATACGAAGAGCAAAGCACTTTTTACCTAAAAGAACGTTTCCACCGTAACCGGAGTTGATTGAACAAATAGCATTGTCCTCGGGGAAGTGGCAGATATATCTGTCTTCTTCTGAAAGCTGTGCCTTTGAGTGAAGACCCTTTACGAAGTCACCGTCGCCAAGCTGATCAAGAACAGCCTTGCCCATACGTGTCATAATAGCCATTGATACAACAACGTAGATTGAGTCGGTTAATTCGATACCGATCTTTGAGAATTCAGAACCAACAGGACCCATTGAATAGGGGATAACGTACATT
>JAZQTV010000134.1:0-2245 GCA_045630945.1 Clostridia bacterium | reverse complement strand
TCTGGTACAATGAGTTTGTACCGGAGAGGACTTTTTTGTTTGCTTGTTTCTCAGAAAGGAAGGTAATCGTCTGGTAGGTTGGGATCATCTATACCTGTCGGTATATAGCTTTCAGCAATTTCGACAACAGGCGTGGGCGGTGCGTTTTCGCATCGGAATAAGAACTTGTTGTCAAAAGCCATGGGAAATGGGAATTTCTTTTCTTCTGCGTTGAATGAAACGATAACCATATTATCTGTAATCTCTTTAACGCTACCTACGCCATATTTATTATGCTTTACGGTGTCGCCAACCTTGATGCTATCTGCGTTTAGCGTTTGCGTTTCCGTATCCTGTGTTTCAGTAACCTTCTTTTCTAACCGTTTGCAAATAATAAACTGATCAATGGCATCTGGGAGCAAAATCCTTGCTTCGTTTGTGATGCTCCCTTTGGCATATTCTTTTTGCAATATAGCTTGCCAACTCACAGCTCCACAACCATCACAATCATAATTTTTCAAAATGTCGTGAAGATCCCAAAAGAAAATATCTTCACCAAGGCATTTTTTTAGTTTGTTCTTAAATCGACTTTCAATACGGTATTGGTTGTACCTGCCAGATGCATAAAACTGGTGTTCCAGATGCTCTTGCAACTCAGCTTCTTCGGCACTAAGGTTATCAACTGGCGTTATTGCTATATTGGCATCATCACCGTATTCCTTTATTTTACGTATAAAGCTGTATCCTTGGTTTTTAGTGCAATCAAATACAGACTTAATGTTTGGGTGCTGTTTTATGAAGCGAACAAATTCATCATAATTGTTACCATTCAAGGATAAGTAACCAGTTTGAGATTTGAAAATCTTAAAGGACGAAAACAAATTTTTGCGATACAAGGTAATAAAGCTTAGCATATCCAGAATGTCAGTAAAAACGAATAACCTTTTTACTTCATCCATACTTTTAGATGCTGGATGCTCTGCAAAGAAAGAACCAACGCTTCGATCACTACAATAAAGCTCACCTGCAGAAAGGTTATAAACCGATACAACCTTATCATTATAGGATGTAGGATAGTATATATTGCCTTGCTCGTCTAAGGTAATAAAACGATTAAACATCATCGTTGACAATAAGTTATGATCTATATGATGCTTATACTTATAAACACCATAAAGCTTAGCTAAGCCATCTTTACTGGGCTTAAGCTCTTTATAATGATTAAGGCAATCAGCGTTTATAGGAATATCTGGTTTCAACAATGGGTATGTTGCTTTAAGAAGATTTGCAATATCCGTTTTACTAACTTTCTTCAAAAAGATGTGAAGAATATAATACGTTTGATACTCAGTAAAACCTAAAACATCTTTAATAAATGCAAAAGGTCTAAGGAATTGATATTTACCAAAAAGCTGATACGCACCATTACTTTTAATACAATATTTTTGGTTAGCATCATCAACGTAGAGCAAATAACCATCTACATAGCTTAAATACCGAGTAGGATTTAACCAAAGCAATACTTGGTCAAGATAAGCTAAATTACAATCATCAATAACTGAATTGGTGATTACAAAGCCTAACTTTTCGTATTCCTTGATTTTGTTATTAAACCGTTTACTTGTTACAAAATCATATTTTGATTGAAAGATTTGCATTATCTGCATTGTTTATATCTCCTTTACTTTAATTTAACGTTATGACATACGCCAGCGGAAACAATTTTAACCAAACTGTTTCCTTACTGGCTTTATAGGTGCTTGCACCGCAAGTTTTGTACATCATAGCTATAACGACGCATCCACCGACGAGAAGGTGGAGTTATAGCTACTTATGCATTATATGGCGGTTTATAAGCGTTATTCAGAAAAAATGTCGAACAATTTTGAAAATACTTTTTCGGAGTTGTATTTCTATCTTAGTGCAGGGCGTTTTTAATATCAACAAAGGGGAGGCGAGCAACCAACGCCCGAAGAAAACAAAAAAGCACGCATTTCTGCGTGCTTCCAGTATGGGAAATCGTGATTTTTATGTCCGTATGGGATTGTAAGGGATTTTTCGGATATGAAAATGAAAAAAGTCCTTGAAAATCAAGGACTTTTTTGGCGGAGAAGGAGAGATTTGAACTCTCGCGCCGGTTAAATCCGACCTACACCCTTAGCAGGGGCGCCTCTTCGGCCTCTTGAGTACTTCTCCGTATCAAGTGTATTCGAAAGATTTCTCTTTCGTGCCCCCCGGCCGTCTCATCACGTTGCTTGGTTATTAT
>JAZQTV010000133.1:0-2316 GCA_045630945.1 Clostridia bacterium | reverse complement strand
GGGATTTTCGATACCAAGGATGAGCATGTGCTCTGCCTGCCATCCTTCTTTCCAACCCTGGTAAGAAGCGATACGAAGTGCGAAACATTTTTTACCGAGAAGAACGTTTCCGCCGTAACCGGAGTTAACGGAGATAATTGTGTTGTCCTGAGGGAACTGACAGATATATCTCTTTTCTTCGTCGATATCGCAACGGCAGTGAAGACCACGAACCCAGTCATCGCTGTCGCCAAGTACTTCGAGAACATCTTTGCCAACTCTTGTCATGATAACCATGTTGAGAACAACATAGATAGAGTCAGTAAGCTCAATACCAACTTTTGCGAAAGGTGAACCAACGGGACCCATTGAATAGGGGATAACGTACATTGTTCTGCCCTTCATTGAGCCTTTGAAAAGCTGACCTAATTTTGCATAAGCATCTGCAGGAGCCATCCAGTTATTTGTGGGGCCTGCGCCGTCCTTTGTGGATGTGCAGATGAACGTGCGCTGCTCAACTCTGGCAACGTCGTTCAAGGCTGAACGGTGAAGATAACATCCGGGAAGTTTTTCTTCGTTAAGCTTAATAAGCTCACCGGTAGCCATTGCTTCCTTACGAAGTTCTTCAAGCTGCTCATCACTGCCATCGATCCACATAATGCTATCGGGCTGGGTAAGTGCAGCCATTTCATCAACCCATTTTATAAGCTTGATGTTTTTTGTCATGTTTAGTGTCATTTTTAGTGACCTCCTTAAAATATTTGAAACACAGAAGAGAAAAACAAATCTCTCCAATATAACTATTCTATTAGATTATACCCTACAAGTGTGGAAAAAGCAACAACAATTTAATGAAATTTTGAAGGATAAAGTAAAAATAAATTCAAAAAATGCGTAAAACACGCTTAAAAACATTGGTTTTGCAAGTTATTTTGCAAGAATAGAAAAATTGAAATTCATTAGTGCAAAAAATAATAGTAATTGACATATCTGAAAATAGTGCTATAATTTATGCAACCGATTGCATCAAGGAGGGCTTATGAAAGAAAAGGTAACTATATATTCGCTTGCAAAAGAGCTTGGAATGTCGCCTTCAATGGTAAGCCGAGCGCTTTCACAAAACGGTAGGGTGGATGAGGAAAAACGCAAAAAAGTGCTTAAGGCGGCGGCAAAATATGATTTTACACCCAATAAGTTCGCCTCGCGAATGTCAGGTAAAACTATTCGTATAGGATGCATTTTTGCTTCAAAATCACCAAGGCTTGAGGAAGAAATGGAGAAAGGTGTAAAAAACGCATTTCTTAAGTTAAAGGATTATAAGGTGAATTGTGATATAACTTCCGTATTTTTGCTTAATAATCCGGATTCTATCAGTCAGTTAAATGATGCGCTTGAAAAATACGCTTCCTATGACGGCATTATAGTTTCGGGAATGAGTGATGCCAAGTTTACCTCGCTTTTTAGTAAGCTTGACAGTGAAAAGACCGTGCAGCTTCAAAGCATTAATGAAGGTGTGGAATATCTGTTTGCATCCCATCATAACGAAAAGCTTGCTTCTTGCGCGGTGTGTGATTTTATTTATCACAGTATAAAGCACGAAAAAGAAAAAAACGTGCTTTTGCTTACGGGCGACGTTAGTGCGCGTGTTCACTATAATGCTAGGGAAGCATTTATTGCAAGATGCAATGAAATGGGTATGAACGTAAAAACGGTGTTCAATATGCTTGATGACGAACAGTACCTTAAGGAAAATATAAAAAGCATTCTAACTGATGATATTAAAGCCGTTTATATAACAAGCGGTAACTCGCTTTCGCTGTGTGAATACGTAAAAAACAGCGGTAAGAATATAGTTCTTGTAACTACTGATACGTATCCTGAATTAAATCAGTATCTTATTGATAATACCGTTGCAATCACGGTCGATCAGGATATTTCCAAGCAGGCAGAAAATGCTTTTTATTATTTAGCAATGCACATTATCAATGGTGAAAAGATTGAAAAAAACATTTTTACCGAATTTAAACTAAAGACAGCATCAATGATAGAAGGTAAATAGGTATGCACGTTATTCTTTTAATAATTTCAATTATAGCGGTTGTAAGTTCTAATGTTATAGTAAACAAGGTTGGAAAAAGCTACTTGCGTGAGGAATACGATACGTATTCGTTTAACGTTTTTCAGTATTTGGCAGGCTTTATAATTTTCTTTTGTATTGCCATTACCCAAAAAGCATCGTTGTTTGCAATAATTTTCGGCTTTGTGTTCGGTGTTGTTACCGTTTTAACGGGCGTAAGCAAGATGCTTGCGTTAAAGATAGGCCCAATGTATATAACG
>JAZQTV010000132.1:0-4738 GCA_045630945.1 Clostridia bacterium | reverse complement strand
GAGGTAGAGGTCCCGGCAGCGGCTTAGGCAAAACTTCCGGTAAAGGTCACAAGGGTCAGAATGCCCGTTCCGGCGGTGGCGTACGTCCCGGTTTTGAAGGTGGCCAGATGCCCCTTACCCGTAGACTTCCCAAGCGCGGCTTCTTCAACCCCTTCAGCAAGGTTTACACAGAGATAAACGTTGCAAAGCTTGATATCTTTGATGAGGATACAGTTGTTACAGCTGAGCTTCTCAAGGAAAAGGGCTTGATTGCAAAGATAGAGAAAGATGGCGTTAAGGTCCTTGGAAACGGTGAATTGACAAAGCGTCTTACTGTTCAGGTTGCAGCCTTCACCCGTACGGCTCAGCAGAAGATTGAGGCGCTCGGAGGAAAGGCTGAGGTGGTATAAATGTTTTCGGTATTCAAGAACGCTTGGAGGCTTCCGGAACTTCGTAAGAAGATTTTATACACACTTCTTTTGCTCCTTATATACAGACTTTGCTGTATGATTCCCACACCCGGCGTTAATCCCGGCTTGCAGATTGAGGCTGCAGATAAAAATATCTGGGGTCTTATGAACATCATAACCGGTGGTTCGCTTCAGGGCTATCACTTTATGGCGATGGGTATTTCGCCATACATCAACGCATCAATTATCATCCAGCTGCTTCAGGTAGTTATCCCCGGCCTTGAAAGATTAGGTCGCGAGGAAAACGGTAGAGAAAAGATAAACAAAATCGTTAGATATACTTCTTTCGGTCTTGCTTTCGTTCAGGCTATCGGTATTTGCTTCGCTTTCTCACAGCAGGGCGAACAGATGTTCGTTTCCGGCGTTAACGAAGTTCTTTGCTACCTGCTTGTTGGCTTCTCGCTTACAGCCGGTACTGCAGTTGCACTTTGGATCGGTGACAAAATCAGCGAAAAAGGTGTTGGCAACGGTATTTCAATGCTCATCTTTGTTGGTATTATCGCACGTTTCCCCGTAACTGTTAATGAGTATATTACTTCTGCCGCTGATGCTTCCAAGAGCTTCCGTAACAACACACTTTGGTACATCTTACCTTTGGTGCTTGTTGCTATTGCTGCACTTATCGTTGTAGTTGTTCTTGTTGAACTTGGCGAACGCAGAATCAACATTCAGTATGCAAAGCGTGTTTCAGGCAGAAAGGTATATGGCGGTCAAAGTACGTATATGCCCATTAAGCCCAACTCATGCGGCGTACTTCCCCTTATTTTCTCAATGTCACTTCTTATGTTCCCCAGCATCCTTACAGGTATGTTCTGGCCCACCGGCGGTTTCGCAGCTTTCTATGAGAAATGGCTCGGTCAGGGTACTTGGGGTTATCTTGTAGCAAGCTTCCTGTTAACCGTTGGTTTTGCATATTTCTATTCTGCAATCACCTTTAACGCAGCTGAAACAAGTAAGAATCTTCAGAAGTACGGCGGCTTCATTCAGGGTATCAGACCCGGTAAGCCCACCACTGATTATCTTAATAAGGTGTCAAAGAGACTTGTTCTTTTCAGCGGTTTATACCTTGGCGTAATTTCAAGCATTCCTATGCTTGCAAGTGCAATTCTTTCGGTTATCCCCGGCTTTAATGCCAACCCCGTACTTAGTCTTGCACTTACCTTCTCATCAACAGGCTTGCTCATTATCGTAAGCGTGTCGATTGAAATCACAAAGCAGCTTGAAAGCCAGATGGTTATGCGTCATTACAAGGGCTTCCTTGACTGATGAGGGTTGAAACCATGAAAATGATTTTATTAGGAGCTCCGGGTGCCGGTAAAGGCACCCAGGCTGCTCAGATTTGTAAAAAATACGGTATTCCCCACATTTCAACGGGCGATATGTTCCGCGAAAATATGGGCAATAATACCGAGTTAGGCAAATTGGCTAAAACATATATTGACGCCGGCAAGCTTGTTCCCGATGAGGTAACGCTTGCAATGGTCAAGGACCGTCTTGAGCGTGAAGACTGCAAAACAGGCTTCCTTCTTGATGGCTTCCCCCGTACAATAGCCCAGGCTGACGGCCTTAAAAAGCTTACAAGCCTTGACTGCGTACTGAATATTGATGTTAATACTGATTTGCTGCTTAACAGAATCACAGGCAGACGTATTTGCCCCAAATGTGCAGGCACGTATCACGTGTCCACGTTGGATTCGGATGCTTGTCCCGCTTGCGGCGAAAAGCTTGTTCAGCGTGCTGACGACAACGAAGTGACTGTTAAGTCAAGAATTGATGTTTATAACGCGCAAACAAAGCCTTTAATTGAATACTACGGTGAAAGCGTTAAATCAGTTGATGGCAATCAGAGTGCCGATAAGGTTTTTGAAAGTATCGTTAAGGTGCTGGAGGCAATCTGATGCTTTTAATCAAAAACGAAAGCGCACTTAAGCTCATGGCAGAGGGCGGCAAGCTTCTTGCAAGCTGTATGCAAATGCTTGAAAACAGCATAAAGCCGGGAATGAGCACACTTGAGCTTGACAAATTGGCGTATAAGTATATAATAAGTAACGGTGCAAAGCCGTCCTTCCTCGGAATGTACGGTTTTCCCAATACCTTATGTATATCAGTCAATGATGAAGTTATTCACGGCATACCTAAGGGTAACAAGATAATCCGCGAGGGCGATCTTGTAAGCGTGGACGGCGGTGTGTATCTGAAGGGCTTTCATACCGATATGGCGCGCACGTTTATCGTGGGCACCACAACGGAAGAAAAACGGCAGCTTGTTGAAAGAACAAAGCAATCCTTTTATGAGGGTATGCGCTTTGCACAGGTGGGATACAGGGTTTCCGATATTTCACACGGTGTTGAAGAATATATAAATCAGTTTGGATACGGTATCGTAAGGGATTTTACAGGTCACGGTGTGGGCAGAGAACTTCACGAATCACCCGAAATCCCCAACTACGGTCCTGCGGGCAGAGGCCCGAGGATTGTAAACGGTATGACGCTTGCAATTGAGCCTATGATAAACTTAGGCGTAGATAAGGTAGCAGTCCTTAAAGATGGCTGGACAACGGTTACCGTTGACGGTAAAGCAAGCGCGCATTACGAGAATACGGTTGCCGTTATTGATGGCAAACCCGTAATATTGACCGATCCTGACGTATGTATTTAAGGAGGCGGCAGATGAAGTTAGGTGCTTATGTCTGTGCCACCCGCGGCAGAGATGCCAAAAAATGTTTTTTAGTAGTAGGAATTGTTGATGAAGCCTACGTGCTTATTTCCGACGGCAGAAGCCGAAAGCTTGAAAAGCCAAAGCGTAAGAAAATAAAGCATCTTACCCTGCTTGGTGAAGGCAACGGTGAAATAACACGAAAGCTTATGTCAGAAGTGCCTGTAACGAATAATGAAATTCATAAGGCGCTTAACGAATTAAATGCTAGTAAAGGCGAGGAGTGAATCCATGTCTAAGGAAGATGTCATCGAAGTTGAAGGCGTTGTGACCGAATCGAAGAAGAACGCGGTTTTTGAGGTTCAGCTTGAAAACGGCCACAAGATTCTTGCACACATTGCCGGCAAGCTTAGAATGAACAATATTCAGGTGTTACCCGGTGATAAGGTAACAGTAGAAATTTCCACGTATGATCTTACAAAGGGTAGGATTATATGGCGCAGTAAAAACTGAGGAGGTTATTTGTAATGAAAGTAAGACCCAGCGTTAAACCTATGTGTGATAAATGTAAGCTCATCAAGCGTCACGGTAAAGTAATGGTTATCTGTTCCGCTGATAAGAGCCATAAGCAGAGACAGGGCTGATTTTATTGACCCTGTTATCTGTGTGCTTAGGGGATTTTTTCCCAAAGTAAACAACAATGCCATAAGTTCGGGTGCGGCTGACGGAAGAAATTCCGTTTACCCGACAGGCTTATATATAAAACAAATAAAATCAATTTTTTAAACCAAATTTGGAGGTGTACTTAATGGCACGTATCGCTGGTATAGATATACCAAAGGAAAAGCGAGTTGAGGCTTCACTGCAGTCAATCTACGGTATCGGCCCCGCAATCGCTAAGGAAATTCTTGAAAAGACCGGCGTTAACCCCGACACCCGTGTAAAAGATCTTACCGAGGATGAGGTTAACTTAATAAGAGACTATATTGACAAAAACGTACAGGTAGAAGGTGACCTTCGTAGAGAGGTTGCTCTTAATATCAAACGTCTTGTTGAAATCGGCTGCTATCGCGGTGTTCGTCACCGTAAGGGCCTCCCCGTTCGCGGACAGCATACAAAGCAGAACGCACGTACCCGTAAGGGTCCCAAGAGAACTGTCGGCGCTAAGAAGAAGAAGTAAGGATAGGAGGACGAAATTATGGCAAAAGCTGTTAAAAAGGGCGGACGTCGCCGTATCGAGAAAAAGCATATCGAGCGCGGTGCAGCACATATCTGCTCATCATTCAATAATACTATCGTTACCATTACCGATGTAAATGGCAACGCAATCAGCTGGTCAAGTGCAGGCGGATTAGGTTTCCGTGGCTCCAAGAAGAGCACACCCTTCGCAGCACAGACAGCTGCTGAAACAGCAGCTAAAGCAGCTATGGAACATGGCCTTCGCACTGTTGAGGTTTACGTTAAGGGACCCGGCAGCGGACGCGAAGCAGCAATCAGAGCACTTCAGGCAGCAGGTCTTGAGGTTAGCATGATCAAAGATGTTACACCTATTCCTCACAACGGATGCAGACCGCCTAAGCGCAGAAGAGTTTAATTAGGAGGACAGAAAATTATGGCAAGATATACTGAAGCG
>JAZQTV010000131.1:0-4125 GCA_045630945.1 Clostridia bacterium | reverse complement strand
GGGCTTGCTTCTAGCTCGCCCTTTTTATTGTCGCTCTGCTCGTTTTTCTTCCCCCGGTATAACCGGGGGTTTATTTCCACGTCTGAAGACGCCAAACAGAAAAAGCACCGATTGCTCGGTGCTTTTATTGGTTTATTCAGTCACTTCGCCTGAAACAGTATGTTCAAGCTTACAGTTGCCGATGCTTACTATCGGCTCACCTGCCACGGAAATAAAGTACTGATAATAGTTATAGTATACGTAGTTAAGAAGACCTCTGTCAGGAATAAGCACCGCAATACGTTGTTCACGCTTTTCCTCAGGACAATTTTCCGTTGCAAGCATTCCCGATTCCGTGCACACGTAAATGCTACGGTGCATATCACAGCTAAGCATACTGTTAGGCGCACCGTAATCGGTATGTGTTACCGTACACGCCTCAGTCGCAAGCTTGCCTGAAATAGAACAGTACTGAACCTTTGTTACGCCAATAGATTCGGGATCAACATCAGTAAACGCACGGTTGCTCTTGCCTTTATGCAATGCATTCATAACCGCCTGGAACAACGGACCTGCATATGCACTACCCTGTGCATTGCTTTGAAGCGGCTTATACGCATCCGAGCCTACCCAAGCGCAACAGGTGTAATAGCCTGTAAAGCCTGCAAAGAATACGCCTCGGGATTCAGAGTTGGTACCCGTTTTACCGTACACGGTCTGCCCGTTTACTGCAACACGGTTTTCAATTCCGCTTGTTGCAACGTCAAGCATCATATCCGCAACCTGCCACGCAGTACTTTCAGAAAATACCCTGTGTCTTTCCTGACGGGAAAGCATATCAACTATTACGTTACCCTCTTTATCGGTTACCTTGGTAAATGCAATAGGCTCAATATACGTGCCAAGGTTTGCAATCGCAGAAAATGCACCCGCCATTTCAAGCGGCGTTATGCCCGAGCTGCCAAGTGCAAGACCTGAACCCGTTTCGCTTATGTGGTCAGGATCAACACCCAAATTTTTAAGGGTTTGCACCGAATCCTTAATGGTAACGTCATAAAGAAGCGCCTGTGCCGCCGAAGTATTAAGAGAGTTGACGAATGCCTTTCGCATCGTTACCCTGCCCGAATAGGTACGGCTGTTGTTCATGGGATATCCGTTTGCCGATTCCCAACCGTCTATCTTCATTTTTTCATCGTAGTACACCGTGCCCACGCCCGAACCCTTTTCAATTGCAGGCGCATACACCGCAATAGGCTTGATTGCAGAGCCTACGGGCATAGTGGACTGATATGCGCGGTTAAATTGCAGGCTTCCCGTGGGTGCCTGTCTTCCGCCTACAAGGGCAACGATATAGCCTGTGCGGTAATCCATTACCGCAACAGCCGCCTGCGGCTGAGTAAGCCTTATTACCGTTCCGTCAGGGTTTCTGCCCGTCACGGTATAAGAATCCGACTCATAACGCATCTTGGGATAGCCCTTGAAATTGTATACCGCTTCTTCTGCCGCTTTCTGCTGTGAAGCATCAAGAGTTGTATGAATATTATAACCCGAAACACGTATTTCCTTACGGATTTCGCTACGGTTTTTGGTGTTATCCTCAAGTCCTCTGTCCTTAATTATTTCAGTAACAACACTATCGATAGCGTAGTCGGTAAAATAGATAAGTCCCGTTTCGGTTGAATACGGTGAATCCTCAAGCACGTTAAACGCATCACCTCGTGCCGCCTGATACTGTTCTTCGGTTATAAGACCGTTGTCACGCATCTCATAAAGCACTAAGTTGGTACGGTTATCCGTTCTTTTGGGATTGTTGCGGCTATAATAGTTACTGCGTGGATTATATCTTGAGGGATTCTGTATCATACCTGCAAGGCACGCACATTCCCTTAAAGTAAGCTCACTTAATTCCTTGCCGAAATAATCCTTGGCGGCAGTCTTAACACCGTAACACGAGCCACCCATATAGATGGTATTAAGGTACGCCTCAAGAATAGTATCCTTATCATACATACGCTCAAGCTCAAGCGCAAGGGAAGCTTCCTGAATCTTACGCTTATACGTTTGCTCAAACGAAAGAATGGTGTTCTTAATCAACTGCTGTGTGATGGTCGAACCGCCCTGCATTGAGCCGCTTGTAACGTTACTTAACACAACGCTGAACAAACGCTTAAAGTCAATACCCATATGCCTGCGGAAGCGAACGTCCTCAATAGCGATAACCGCGTTTTCAAGCTCATCGGGGATTTCCTCCAGACTTGCCCATTCACGATTTTCCATATTGTAGTAGTTTACCAGAAGATTTCCGTTAACGTCGGTAAGTACGGTTGCCTGATCCTGATCGACCACAAGCTCAAAATCAAGCTGAGGAACGGTTTCAAGATATGATTTTGACATACCAAGCACAAAACCTATGCCTGAAATGCAAACTATAAGCATACATACAAGGAACATTTTAAATGTCACAAGCATGAGATTTATAAAGTAATTTCTTTCACCCGTGCGCTTTGTAAAGAATTTTGATGCTTCCTCAATTTCCTTACGGCGCATATAGTGCTCACGCTCTTTTTCTTCGCGCTCGCGCTCTTTCTTTTCCTTTTCCTCGTCTATTTTGTAACGGTTGCCCGTTTCATCGGTTATCTTCTTTTTTACAGGCCCGGGTGCCGCACCGTCACCCTGCCTTCTCGTTTCTTCCTCCAGACGCTTTCTTCTTGCTGCACGCTCTTTTTCAATGCGTGCACAGTCTTCCTCGGTTAATGCGCGCCTTTCCCCCTGCGGCTTTACAGGGCTTACGCCCAATGCAGAACGTTCTTTTTCTTCCTTTAATCTGCGCCGTCTTTCTATTTCTTCAGGGGTTAAAGGTCTTCTTTGTCCCTGTGCACTTGCAGGTCTTTGCCCCTGCGCCTCCTGCGCACGACGTTTTTTTATCGCTTCAATTTCCTCTGGGGTACGCTGTCTTCTTGGCCCCTCCTGAACAGAAACGCTTTTTCTTCGGGGGGTCTGTGCAGGCTTTCTTGTAACAGGAGTTACCTCAAAGCCCTGATTATTCGGTTTTCTATCATCTCTGTCTGCCATAAGACCTTTCCCCCTTTCAGAAAATTTTTAATTTTGAATTCATCTTGACATAATACGCCTTTTTTAAGGAAAACTATTCAAAAAGGAGTGATATAATGTCAAGCGACAGAAATTATTTTATAGTTGTGCTTATGCTTCTCGCAATTTCCTGCTTTGCGCTGACCGCATTGTTTTAAAGCATTAAGCTTGCAATCTCATTCGTAACACAGTACTAAAAGAGTTTATCGTGCTCTATCAGCACTTTGCGTTGTTATTATTCCCCTTCTTCTGCACCTTAGTCTTGGTCCCGTCAGGGTACTGAATCACGGTATTATCAAGTATTCCCGAAAGCCCCATTTTGAAGGAAGCGCGGTATTCGTTGCGCAGTGCCTCACGTTCGGTTGCTTCTTCGGGAGTAAGACCTTCAGTTTTGGCTTTTTTTGCCAAGAAATTTATTCTATCAATCTTCTTCTGATCCATAATCAATTACCAAAGCTTCTTATAAATTGCAATAACCTCATCCTTCATAGGAATGCGGGGATTGGTTTGCGTACAACCGTCCTTTAATGCCGCATCCGCCATTTCGGAAAGATGGCTTTCATATTCTTCTTTAGAAATATCAAGTATCTCGCTAAGTCGCATAGGAACGTTCATTTCCTCTGCCATAAAGCGAATATAGTTTGCAAGCGAATGAATGGTCATAACCTCATTAGTACCGTTAAGCCCTAAAATACGTGCTATGTTGCAGTATTTTCTTACGCAAGGCTCATAGGTCTGACGGCTTTTTGAAGCACCGTTAATGTTTGAGTTATATTCAATTATCCAAGGCAGAAGCATTGCGTTCGCCCTGCCGTGAGGAATATGAAATGCCGCGCCAAGCTGATGCGCCATTCCGTGATTCAAGCCAAGTGAAGCAGAGTTAAACGCAAGGCCTGCAAGGCAAGCGGCAATATGCATTTTTCTGCGTGCGTGCGAATCGTTATTATCCATATAGGAGCGGTATAAGAACTGACCGCAAATTTCAACCGATTTTTCAGCCAATGCGCCCGAAAACTCATTATTGTTAATGCTTACGTAAGCCTCGATTGCGTGGGT
>JAZQTV010000130.1:0-60207 GCA_045630945.1 Clostridia bacterium | reverse complement strand
GCTTTCGGATATGACCTTTACACATTCAATGGCAAGGGTCATTTTGCTTGAACAAATATACAGAGGCTACAAAATAATCAACAAGGAGCCTTATCACAAATAATGTATAAAGACGATTATTTCTTTATGGAAAAGGCGCTATTGCAGGCTAAAGTGGCTTACAAAAAGGGCGAAGTTCCCGTTGGTGCGGTAGTAGTTAAGGACGGAAAAGTAATTTCCCGCGGATACAACCTGCGTGAAACGCTTAACGATCCCACCGCACACGCCGAGCTTTTGGCAATGAAGCGTGCCGCAAAAACGCTTGATTCATGGCGGCTTACGGGATGTACCCTGTACGTTACCCTTGAGCCCTGCCCCATGTGCGCCGGACTTATAGTTAATTCGCGCATCGACAAGGTGGTGTTTGGTGCATACGACCAAAAGGCAGGTTGTTGCACAACACTTTATCACCTGCCCACCGATGAACGCTTTAATCATCGCGCACAGGTAATCGGCGGTGTTATGGAAGATGATTGTGCAAAAATACTTTCTGACTTTTTTAAAGAAAAACGAAAATAAAAAAGGAACAGACTTCAATTAAAGTCTGTTCCTTTTCATTTTTATTATATAAACACTACGAACACACACAAGAACATTGCTATATATGCAAATATGCTTAGTTTTTCCCTGAACAACAATGATGCAATCGTGCCAAGTATTATTGAAAGTGCATTAGTTACCGATGAATACCAAATTACCGTAGTTGCTTTTATCAGTGGCAACGCTAATAATGCGTGCGCATCCGATATAACTGTATTACCTACCACAACCATCAGATACTTAATTTTAAGTGTGGTAACCGCAGGCTTAAACGCTTCGGGATGCTTGATACATCTGAACACAAGCATTGCCAGCACGCAAAAGAACATAATCACGTTCGTATAGAAATAATACACGTTATTATCGCTGACAACTTTTTCGGACATAGTATAATATTTATTGATAAGATTTACCGCACTCAAGTTAATTACGGACATAATTATCAACAATGTAAATATAAGCGTATTACGCTTTAACGATGCCGTGTTCTGCTGACTTAGCCTGCTTCTGTCCATATACACAAGAAATACCGCCACAAGCATAAGTATAATTCTTAAAAGCGTATTATCCTTAAACAAGTTTTCACCGAAGAAAATCACACCCACCAGCGCGCTTGTGATAAGCGAGCCTGAAGAGCTTATTACCGTTACTGCAGAAATACTTGCATACTGAAGTATTTTCATTGACGTTATCATAGAAATGATAACTGCCGCCGCATATATCGTAGAATAAAACAACGTAGCCGCATTTGCATACAGATTGAATTTTGCCATACTTGCAAAAAACAGACACGCGCATACTGCCGTAATAAGCAAAACCATAAGCGTTGCGGAAAAATCGGTCTTTTCAACCATTCTGCTTGATATCTTGGACGTTATCTTTCCCGCAAGATTTAATACTATTATAGGTATCAGTAAAATCAGTACGTTCATATATTATTCGGTTTCGGTCATATATTCGTTATATATGTAATCCTGAAGCTTTTTAAGTAATTCGGGTGCCTTGCCACCAACTTCCTTTGAATCAACCTTATCTGCCGCAAGACAGAACGTGGTTGCAGAGGACGTAAGCACCTCGTCAGCATCAAAAAGTTCACTTAAGGTAAAGGGCTCTTCAATTACAGCAATGTTAAGCGCCTTACATGCATTTATTATGTGCTTACGGGCAATACCGGGAAGAATAAGGTTATCGGTAGGTGCAGTTTTAAGGCAACCGTCCTTAATAATATGCACGTTACTGTGTGAACATTCGGTTACCCTGTCGCCTCTATGAAGCACCGCTTCAAAGCAACCTGCTTCCTTTGCCGCCTGTGATGCCATTACCGAAGGAATAAGATTAAGGGTTTTTATATTGCAATGGAAATAACGGGTATCCTCAACGGTGATAAGCTGTATCTTTTTATAGATATCCGTCATAGTCTTATGATAAATATTTATCCAGATATTTGCTTTTACCGAAGCATCAGGGAAAACGTGCTTTCTGATGGATTCGCTACCGCGGGTAACCTGAAAATACACAAAGTTATCGCCTGTATCCATTTTTTGCACCATTTCGTTAAGAAGTGCCTTCATTTCATCAGGTGTTATGGGAATCTCTATCTTCAGCATTCTTGCGCTGTTGTAAAGACGCTCAACGTGCTCATCAAGCGCAAATATCTTATAATTGCGGCTGCATGTCGCATCATAGATACCGTCACCAAAGAAGCACACCCTATCGCCCATAGGAATTTTTACATTTTCTATTTCGTCACACACACCGTTGTAATATCCAAGATTTTTCATTTTTTACCTCCGTCATATACATTTTATAATAATTCCGCCTGTGCAGAAGCTTGGCTAATTTGAACACAGGAAAAATCCCGCTTTATGAGTATAATTCCTTGAACCTTTTATAGCATTCGATTATTTCTTCGGGATGCTTATAACAACCGTCATAAACCTCAATCATCACGGTGCCGTCATAGCCGTTCATTTTTTTAAACAGGCTTTTGTAATCGTAATTGCCCGTGGTGGGAAGCACCAATCTGCCTTCATCATCAAAATCAACGATATGCACGTTTTGTATTAAGCCCTGCATATCATCAATATATTTATCAACAAGCGTATCGCTTTGCGCCGCCTGCTTGATATCAAGCGTACAGCCTATCTGTTTATCGCAATACGGCAGAATATTTTTCATGAACTGCGGATGATTATAATGCGCCCAATGTACATTTTCCCAGGTAAGAAGAATGCCGTACTCACTTGCTATGCTTGCAAGCTCCGCCGTGCGCGAACCAAAGAACTCATAATTAGTTACGTACTTTGTGTACTTCATCTGTTGGGGACCGTGCATAACGTATATATTTGCATCAATCATCTGCCCAACCCTTAATGCAGAACGGAATATCTTTAACGCATCGTTGTACTGCCGTTCAGACTTTGAGAACAACTGCCCCTCAAACTGACTGTTAAGCGTATGTATTGAATGTACCTTTACGTTGCCCTTGACTTCCTTAAGCTTTTCACCGAATTCCTCGGTATATTCCGAAAAGGATGCAAGGAACACCTCTGCATATTCGACACCGTTCTTATTGAAGAAATCAAGTGCCTCCTCGGTATACATTTTACCGTACAGCGATGCAGTTGAAATACCTATCTTCATAATAATTACCTCAAATTATCAAGCGTAAGATCAAAACCGCCTGAGAAGTTATCCATAAAATACCTTACCTCTTCAGCCTGAATCAAATCTATATCCGCTTTAATACTTTTTTGCGCATCAATAAATTCGCGGTTACCGGCATTTACCTCTTCAACACACTTAAGGTACGCACATATTCTGTCAGCATACTTTATAAGCTTTTTTTCTTCTTCATCATCAACGCTTAATATAGGCATAAAGTCTTCCTTGAATTCCTCGGGAAGCATATTGCATATTTCATCAGTAGCAATACCTTCTATTTGCTTGTACGCCTTTTTTATTTCGGGATTATAATATTTTATAGGCGTAGGAAGGTCACCCGTTATTATTTCGCTTGCCTCGTGATACATTGCCTTTACCGCAACCGAATCAGCATTATAATTTTTATTGTATTTTTTATTGCCGATAAGTGCCAGCATATGTGCTATCATAGCAGTCTGCAACGAATGCTCCTGTATATTCTCTTCCCTTACCGAGCGCATAAGCCCCCAACGGCGAATATATTTCATTCGTGCCATTAAAGCAAAAAAATTACTCATAAAACTCTCCTGAAAACATTATAGTGATATTATAACACATTTTTGCTTGACATCAAGTGTTTTTGTGATATAATTTAGTAAAACTGTATATCGGCTTGGGGAGTCCTTCGGGGCTGAGATTGCTTTTTGCTAAACCCATTAAACCTGTGTAGATCATCCTACCGTAGGGAAGCTTTATTAAGACTGAAAAATTCAGCCGTATATCCCTATGATATACGGTTTTAATTTTTCAGAAAGGAAGTTGATGAGATTATGTCACTTCAAACCCTGTCACTCAGTTCCTATTTCAGCGATATGTGGGAGAAGATTAAGGAAATTAACCTTACTCTGCTTTTTACCACCGTCGCAGTAGCTATCGTTATAATAGCTATCCTTGCCGTTATAAAGAAAAAAACGGGCGGCTTTAAGTGGGATACGCGTAAGCTTTCATACGCTTCGGTTTGTATTGCACTTTCATTCGTGCTTTCGTTTGTAAGGCTTTGGACAATGCCCATGGGCGGTTCCGTTACTGCGGCAAGTATGCTTCCCATGCTCGCCTACGGTTATATGGCAGGTCCCGTATGGGGCGCTATGGCAGGTATGGTGTATTCGGTGCTTCAGTACATTCAAGAGCCGTATTTTCTTTCCGTACCACAGCTTTTCTGTGATTATTTCCTTCCCTTTACGGCGTTAAGCCTTCTTGCAGGTGTTTTTAAATTTAAAAACAAGCACACTAACCTGTACCTTGGCTTTTCAGTTGCAATTATCGCACGTTACCTTTTCCACGTTGCATCGGGAATTTTGTTCTTTGCAGAATATGCGCCATACAATCCCATTGCATATAGCTTTGCATATAATTCCTTTGTATTTATAGATGCTATCCCCTGCTTTATACTTATTTCGGTACCTTCTATACGCAATTTATTTAAAAAGTTGCCTAAAAAGTAAAAACGTTATTTAAGAATAAAAAGCACTCCGCAAAACACTGCAGAGTGCTTTTTTAGTTGCAAAATTCCCATTTTGATTTTATAATATTACACATATTATTATATGAGGTGTGCTATGAAGAAGGGTTCAAATTTAAAACGATTTTTACCGTATTATAAGCCGTATATTCCTACGCTTATATTCGATCTTTTCTGTGCAGTGCTTACTACGGGCTGTGAGCTTGTATTGCCCCTGATTGTACGCGAAATAACGGGACGTGCAACCGATGCACCTGAAACGCTTACTCTTTCGTTTATTCTTATGCTTGGCGGAACGTATCTGCTTTTGAGGCTGATTGATACTGCCGCAAACTATTATATGGCAGCTATCGGTCACATTATGGGTGCAAAAATCGAAACGGATATGCGTTCGGACTTTTTTAACCATCTTGAAAAGCTTTCCTTTAATTTTTACGATAACACAAAAATCGGTCAGATAATGTCACGCATCACAAGCGACCTTTTTGACGTTACCGAATTTGCGCACCACTGCCCCGAAGAATTTTTTATTGCAGGAATAAAAATCATCGTTTCGTTTATTATTCTTTGCACGTTTAATATTCCCCTTACGCTTATCTTGTTTGCATCGATTCCCCTTATGCTTATTGTGCTTAATTTTTTCAATAACCGCATGAAAAACGGATTCCGCGAATCAAGAAAAACGGTTGGTGAGCTTAATTCGCAGGTTGAAGACAGTCTTTTGGGTATTCGCGTTGTTAAATCGTTTGCTAATGAGGAAATTGAAAAAGCAAAGTTTGAGGACGGTAACAAGCGCTTTCTTAAAATAAAGACCAAGGTATATCACTATATGGCAGGCTTTCAATCATCAACACGCTTCTTTGAAGGCTTTATGTATATTATCATAATAGTTTTAGGCGCTATATTCTACAATAACGGCTTTATTGATATTGACGATTTTATTGCGTACATTTTATACGTTTCAGTTCTGCTTGTTTCAATAAAGCGTATTGTTGAATTTGCCGAACAATTCCAGCGCGGAATGACGGGTATTGAACGCTTTTGCGAAATTATGGATACTGAACCCGATATAAAAGATGCACCCGATGCTAAGACGCTTAACAGGGTTCAAGGTGAAATAGAATTCAAAAATGCTTCGTTTAAGTACGGTGAAGACCTTAAGAATATTCTTACCGACATTAATTTAAAAATACAAAAGGGCGAAAATATTGCCCTTGTAGGCCCTTCAGGCTCGGGTAAAACCACCATTTGCAACCTTATCCCCCGTTTTTACGAGCTTTCAAGCGGCACCATAACCATTGACGGAAACGATATTTCTACCGTTACAACTGAATCATTAAGGCGAAACATTGGTATTGTTCAACAGGACGTATATCTTTTTTCGGGAACAGTAAAGGAAAATATTGCATATGGACTTAAGGATGCAACCGACGAGGATATAATAAATTCTGCAAAGCTTGCAGGCGCACACGAATTTATTATGACGCTTCCCGATGGCTATGATACGTATGTGGGCGAACGCGGTGTAAAGCTTTCGGGCGGACAGAAGCAAAGGATTTCCATTGCCCGCGTATTTTTAAAGAATCCGCCTATTCTTATACTTGACGAAGCAACAAGCGCACTTGACAACGAAAGCGAAAAGCTTGTTCAGTCTTCACTTGAAACGCTTGCAAAGGGCAGAACAACCCTTACCATTGCACACAGGCTGACCACGGTAAAGAATGCCCACCGTATTCTTGTTTTGACCGAGGAAGGTATTGTTGAGCAGGGCACCCACGATGAGCTTATGACTTTAGGCGGAATATACGCTTCGCTTTATAGAGGCTGACAAAAAAATTTATTTTCTACTGCGAAATTATAAAAAAATACCCGTTTATTTAGTGAAAGCAGTTGAATTTGATACTGTAAAAAATTAAGCGTTGACATTCTTGGTTCCGTGTGACATAATATTATACGGACCATAGATAAATAAATGAAAAGAGGTAATCATTATGAAAAAAATTCTTTCGGTCTTGTTGGTTATCGCAATGCTTATCACATCGTGCATAATGTTCACATCATGTGCTGAGAAAAAGGTAAGCGTTGGCGACGTTGAAAAGAACACAACGGAAACACTTAATACTGCTATTGACGGTGCTACCGCCAACTTTTTCGGTGATGATGCCGGCATTAATTCCATTATTGAAAAAGCCATTAAAAGCGGCGCTATCACAGTTACCTTTGATTCAGAGGACGTGCTTTCAGCGCTTGGCTTGAAAAGCATTAAGGGTACGTTATATATGAATCAGGCTGATATGAAGGCTGTTACCGATCTTTTACTTGCAACCGAAAGCGACACGCTTTCCGCACGTGTTTTCTTATCAAAAGACGGTATTCTTTTAAACAGCCAGGATATCTTAGGCGATACCACCTACGGCATCTATCCTCAGAAGCTTGCAGATAACTTCTCAACAAGCTCACTTGCACAGCTGACAGGCGTGCCTCAGGAAGAGCTTAACGACGTAGTTGATACATTCAAGGAGTTTGCAAAGGCATATAAGGATATATTCGAAAAGGCCGGAGAGATTGCAAACAATACAACCGATGAAATTCTTGCATTATTCGACCAGACTGTCGGTGAAGAAAAAGTAGAGATCGACGGCAAAGAAACTACCTGTATTGCTATCGTTTACACAATCAATAACAAGACGATTGAAAAGCTTGCAAAATACATAGCCGACGAAGCAAAGGCTTTGTTTACAGGTGTAGAAGGCTTTAGCGAGGCTTCATTGAATTCAGAAATCAACGAGCTTATCGAAGAGTTAAACGAGAACGCTAAAATTGATTTAAAGTATACCATGTATATCAGCAAGGAAACCGGCAACTTAACAATGTGCGATTTTGACGGTTCACTTACCATTGAAGAACAGAAGCTTAATATTGACGGTGAGGTTATATTCGGTGATAACAAGATTACCATTGAGTACGACATGAAAGCTGACGGTCATTCTGCCGGTATTGATGCTGAAATTCTTAAATCCACAAGTGGAAACACGGTTACATATGATTTAAGCATTAGCGCAAAATCAGATAACACAACAATGGATATCCTTACAGGCTCATACGAATACGATACCAACAACGGTGACTTTGAGCTTTCAGTTGCACTTGCAAAGGAAATTACAAATACCCCCGAAAAGCAGAAGCTTGTAATTTCAGGTAATATTACCAAGCGTGAGAACTATGCTTCAGTAGCTATCGACAAGGTATCATTTGCAGGCGAAACAGTTAATGTCGGGCTTACCATCGAATACGATGCAGCTGCTACAATGCCCGAAGTACCTGCTAACGTTAAGGACGTTTTAGATTTTACACAGGCAGATATCGAGAAGCTTGGTGAAAATATTATGAACAGTAAACTTGCACAGCTTATCGAGGATTTCCAACGCTCGATGCAGAGCAACAGTGCTCTTCCTGATTACTCATCCGATTACGATTATTACTATTAATATACCGCTAATCAAAAATGAAAAAGGCGAAACGTAAGGTTTCGCCCTTTTTTATATCCTTTTTACACCGTTGCGTATTTCCTTGGGTGTTTTTCCTGTTTCCTTATATAAAACCTTTCTGAAATATTGCGGTGTGCAAAAGCCTGATGCTTCGCTTATTGCCTGCACGGTCATATCGGTAGTGGTCAACAGGCTGACAGCATTTTCTACTTTTATGCGATGGAACATCTGCACAGGCGACGTTCCTGCTACCTCCTTAAATACTGCGTACAAGGTGGACTCACTTATTTTCAGCTTTTCGGCAATTTGCGGAACGTTTATTTCATCACTTGCACTTATAATGCTTACCGCTTCATTGAACAAGCGTTCGTGCTTGCTTTCATTGCGCTTTTGAAGTACGGGAAGCATCAACCCTAAAAGCTGATATACAACGCCCACGCTAAAGCAATCAACCGTGCTGATACCACGTATTTTTTCATATAACTCAAGCATTTCCTGTGTCGGCACTATTTTTTGCAGTACCGGCTTAACGTCACATTCGGGATATACCTTGAATACAAACGTTTCGAATTCGCAGTAGGGATCTCCACTCCAGAAGGATTCGTATTTACACCTGTCAGGTATAAATAGAATTTCGCCTTTTTTTAATTCTATAGTCCTTCCGCCCGAAACTATACGCCCGTTTCCCGAATTCATTACAACAATATAATTGCCGCTTACACCCTCAATATGTGAGGTGTGCCTTTTGCCAAATCTGTACTTAGAAAAATAAAAGCTGTGTTTTAATGATTCATTATCCATATACTACCCCTAAAAAATTGGAGAATTGTTACCTTTTTTGGAGTATAACATACTGACAATATTTTGTCAAACGTATATAATATACTTAATAAGCTTAAAGGAGTGTTTTTTATGAAAAATTATGAAGTAGCTTGCTACCATTGGTCGAACTGGCACCCCACCCAAGACAACGATATCAAGCGTGGCAAGGGTTGGACTGAATGGGAATATACAAAAGATGCAGTTCCTCGCTTTGCAGGGCACAAGCAGCCTAAAAAGCCAATTTGGGGCTATCTTGACGATTCTAAAATGGAAACTGTTGCATTGCAGATTGATACTGCTTCGGAATACGGAATTGATACCTTTATTTTCGATTGGGGCTATAAGGGCAATAACGTTGTTATTGAAAACTTTATTGATGCACCCAACACAATGAAAATGAAATTCGCTTTAATGCATTGCGGACGCACTACCGATCCTGACGAAACGATGGAAATGTACGATTATATTGTCGACCGTTATTTCTCACAACCTAACTATTGGAAGGTTGACGGTGGATGCTACTATTCAATATACGAAATAGGCAAGCATATAAAGCATTGGGGCGGTCTTGACAACGCAAAAAAAATGTTTGATGCGTTCCGTGAGAAAGCTGCGCAAAAGGGCTTAAAAATCCATTTTGTTGCAGTTGAGTGGGGATTGCAGAATCTTTTTGACGAATCACTTACACCTGAACAGGTTATTGACGTATTAGGCTTTGATGCTATCACAAGCTACGTTTGGGCGCACAACACCGTACCTGCTTGGCCAAAGGGCGAATACAAGGAATGGGCAGAAAGCGCATATGAAAAAATGATAGAGATTGAAAAAAAATATCCTGTACCCTACTATACACACGTTTCGGCAGGTTGGGATACGTCTCCCCGTTGTCCCAAGGATATGAAATTCTACGAGGGCGGACCTTTAATGTATCACACCCTTTCAGGTGAATTCGAAATTATTCATACACCCTATTTCTCAACCATAATCGACAATAATAATCCCAGCGAATTCCGTAACGCACTTCTTGCGGCAAGGCGCCATCTTGACGATACTAACCCCAAAAACAAAATCGTTACGCTTTATGCATGGAATGAGTGGACCGAGGGCGGATACCTTGAACCCGATTCCGATTACGGCTACGGTATGCTTGAAGCAATAAAGGATATCTTTAAGGACAAATAATATGACAGCTTACGAGATTCTTTCACTTTTATTCGGCTTTTTGGGGATAATACTTAATGCACTTATATTTCAGCAAAAAAGCCGCGAAAACATTCTTAAATTTAAGCTTGCTTCCGATTTTATGTGGGCTTTTCAATATATGTTTAAGAGTGCGTTTTCGGGAATGGCAATTTCATGCATAGGTATTATTCGTGAAACGGTATTCTTAAACAAAAAGCACCGTTGGGCGCAAAGCAAGCTTTGGCTTGTACTGTTTCTTGTTTTAAGCCTTATCTCACCTATCGTTACGTGGAAAGGCTATTCAAGTCTTCTGCCTATGGCAGCATCGTTGATATCGGTATTTTCGTTTTGGTTAAGCCGACCGCTTTTGACTAAATGGCTTGCCTACCCCATATGTGCGGCACAACTTTCATATGCCGTGATATTTATGTTGCCGATGGGTATCCTGAACGAAATAATCACACTTGTATCGACCACCATAGGTCTTATACGCTATAAAAAAACAGCCGTTAAAAATTAACAGGCTGCAATTACAAATAGTTTAAAACATAAACTCTGCATAAAAATTGCAGAGTTTTGTTTTTATATGAATTTATTTTACAAATATTCTTTCATAGCCTCAAAAATTCTTTTTGCTATCTCTTCCATTCCCTCATCACCCGGATGTGCCGCAACACCTGCGTGTTCAAACTGACCTTTTGCAGTATATCTATCATCCGCACCTATGCACATATCCACATACTTATGTCCGTACTGATTTGAAAATGCTTTTATTATCTCGTCACGGTCAGGAGCCTGCCAGAACGGAGATGTCATAACAACCCTTGCGGTGCCGTTCGGGTTCACCTTTTCGATAAGCTTTTCATAGCCCTTATACAAGGGATATCCCTCATGCTCCGTTTCCCTTACGTTTTCAACAACGCGAACTATTATAATATCGGGGTTATATGAAACTGCATCGGGGAATTTTTGCTCCATCAAGTTTTCGTTCCAGAACTCTCTTTCCCACTCTGCTATCTGTGCAACAAGGAACGATGCATCCTTATCAACCTGCCACACACGCTTCATAGTCTGATGCACGTAATCGTTTTCTTCCTTTGAAGCCGCCATGCCCCAGTTAGCGTTCCAGCCTATTTGCGGCGCCGCGCCGTGACGTGTTATTGAATTACCTAAAAACAGTATTTTTTTACCGCTTCCGGTTTTACCGAAAACCTTTAATTCATCCTTTAACTGATTTTTTGATGAGACTGTATTATCCTTTTCCTGTGCCATAAAAAAACCTCCTTAATGCCTATATTGTACATAAAAGAGGAGTTTTTTGCAATACTTTAATTTAATAAGATGGTTACGTAATTCAAGCTTAATGCAAGTGCAAGCCATATTCCCTGCGGAACAAAAAACAACGCACCTAATTTTGAATAGGGATAAAGCTTTCGTGCAGTTATATACGTTATTACCATATATGCAACTATCACCGCAAGCCCCGAATAAAGCATATGCAACGTGAAATACACAAGACACCAACCGATATTTAAAAGCGCCTGTAAAAAAAACAAAGCGTAAACGGATGCAGGTGTATTTTTTAACTGTGCAAGTGTTAAGGAAACGGCAAAAAGCACGTAAAGAATACTCCACACTACACCAAACACCCACGGTGGCGGCTGAAACGCAGGCTTTATAAGCGATACGTACCACGCGCTTTTAGTATCAACAAAAAGCATTGCAATTCCTGCAGTAATTAGCGTTACAAGCAAAGATATCATTATTGTATCAAACAGTTTTTTCTTCAAAAAAAATCACCCCTTTTTACATAATTTATGTAATAAAAGGGGTGAATATTCTTTTTTATCTAACGCCAAAGAGAAGCTCGCCAATCGAAGGATAAGGCCATACGTCAGACGAAACCACTGTTTCAAGCTCATCCACGTCATTGCGGAGCGCATCCATAAGAGGAAGTATAACGTCCTTACAATGATATGCACGTGCCTGATTATCCTTAATAGGCTTCATATCCTCAACCGCTACACGAAGGTTTTCAAGGGTTTTATATGCGCTATTAAGAAGCACTGACATACGCTTAACGTTTTCTTCTTCATAAGTGCAATCAATAGCATCAGACAATGCTTTTTTGGAAAGCGCGGTATCTGCAAGTGCTTTTGAATATGCGCTTACTGCAGGTAAAACGTCCTTACTTGCCATATTTACCATTGTACGTGCTTCGATATTTATAAGCTTATTGTAATTATCAAGCATAATTTCGTAACGTGATTCCATTTCCTCACGGCTGAACACCTTATGTGTGGTGAACAACGTTACATTTTCTTCATCAAGATAATGGCTTACTGCTTCAGGTGTGGTGCGGAAATTCTTTAAGCCGCGCTCTTCAGCTTCCTTTACCCACTTATCATCGTAGCCGTTGCCGTTGAAGATAATGTTCTTATGCTTCTTAATGCTTTCACGGATAAGTGCGTTAAGCTCGGTTTCAAAATCCGTGGCATTTTCAAGCCTGTCAGCAAATTGCTTAAGGCTTTCTGCAACCGCAGTATTGATAACTATATTGGTATCCGAAACCGATGCACTTGAGCCAAGCATACGAAATTCAAACTTATTACCCGTAAATGCAAAAGGACTTGTACGGTTACGGTCAGTAGTATCCTTATGGAATCTGGGAAGAATATGAACGCCTATCTTAAGCTGTTCCTTCTCCTTACCCTCGTAGGTAGTTCCCTGTTCGATTGCATCAAGTATCTGCGAAAGCTCATCACCAAGGAACATTGATACGATTGCAGGGGGTGCTTCACTTGCACCAAGACGGTGGTCATTTCCTGCACCTGCAACAGAAATACGAAGGAGGGTCTGATATTCATCAACCGCCTTGATTACTGCGCAAAGGAATAACAGGAACTGTGCGTTCTCATAGGGTGTTTCACCGGGATTTAAAAGGTTTACACCCGTATTAGTTGTAATTGACCAGTTGTTATGCTTACCGCTTCCGCTTACACCCTCAAAGGGCTTTTCGTGCAACAGACACTCAAGGCCGTGCTCACGGGCAATCTTTTGCATCATTTCCATTGTAAGCTGATTGTGGTCAACCGCGATATTTGTCGTTGTATAGATAGGTGCAAGCTCATGCTGTGCAGGTGCCGCTTCATTATGCTCGGTCTTTGCAAGCACGCCAAGCTTCCAAAGTTCCTTATCAAGATCCTTCATAAATGCGTGAACGCGCGGCTTAATTGAACCGAAGTAATGATCGTCAAGTTCCTGTCCCTTTGAGGGCATTGCACCAAAAAGCGTTCTGCCTGTATATATAAGGTCCTTACGTTTATCAAAAAGCTCACTGGGAATAAGGAAGTATTCCTGCTCGGGTCCTACCGTTGTTTCGATGCTTTCAGCATCAGATCCGAACAACTTTAAAACACGCATTGTCTGACGCTTGATTGCTTCCATTGAACGCAGAAGAGGTGTTTTTTTATCAAGTGCCTGTCCACCATAGGAACAGAACGCAGTAGGTATGCAAAGCACGCCGTCCTTTATAAATGCAAAGCTTGTAGGATCCCACGCGGTATATCCACGGGCTTCAAATGTTGCGCGCAAGCCGCCGTTAGGAAAGCTTGAAGCATCAGATTCACCCTTGATAAGCTCTTTTCCTGAAAACTCCATTATAACCTTACCGTCGCCTGCAGGTGAAATAAAGCTATCGTGCTTTTCTGCAGTAATGCCGGTCATAGGCTGAAACCAATGGGTAAAATGCGTTGCACCCTTTTCGATTGCCCACTCCTTCATCGCGGAAGCAATCTCATTTGCAATGCTTATATCAAGATGATGACCGTGCTTTGCAGTCCATTGCAGACCGTCATAAACCTCTTTTGAAAGCTTCTGACGCATTACGTCATCATTAAACACGTTAGATGCAAATATTTCAGTTACTTTATCCATAGTCCCACTCCTATACAGAGAAAAAAATTTTCCTGTATAAATTATACATTCATTATGCACTTTTTGTCAACCGATAAAAAAAGAGAAGGTGTATCGTTCACCCTCTCTTACAATTTTATTCAACTGTTACAGTACCGTCTTCTTCAATAGCTACCGTCATACCTGTTTTTACGTACTCAAGGAATTCATCACCCAAGGAATCAATTACAGGCATTTTGGTGCCTTCGCCTTCAAGCCAAACGTCAGCTAAAATGGCTCCTGCACCTGCAAGAGAGTCGATAGGCAGCGAAAAAAGCATACACGCAGGCTGACGCTGCATTGAGCAAGCACAGTACAAAACAAGACCGCCCGTTGTTGAGCCAATGGTCTGTGGTAAACAAAGTGCCTTACCTGCCATCTGCTGACCGAAGAGGTCGGGATTGTTCTGATCGCCGCAGGTCGCCTTTTTATCGCCGAACTGCAATGCTTTTTGGAAGGAAGCAAGAGTGTTAAGACCGCCGTGGGAAACAAGCGCTTCTGCTTTTAAATTACCGGGTGTGATTACCCTGCCCTTAAACTGTTTCATAATCACATTCCTCCTTCCGTAATCTGAACAAGAATTTCATCATCAGTATAGTAACGTGCAGTTGTATAAGTACGAAGCTTATTGCTTGAGGTTATAACGGGCATCTTTCCGCTTAAAGGATTATTCATATACATAAGCGGACAGATGTATGAGGTAATTATACCCGTTTCCTTAAGCCTTTGTGCGTATTCGGTGTTATTGAATTCCTTAAGTACCGCAGGTGATGAGGTAAACACTGTAGGAATTACAACCTTTTTATTGCCACTTGCCTTTAATGCGTTTTCTACGTTTACTGTCCAAGTCTTTAACTGCTCAAGGCTCATATGTGGGCAACCGATGAAGCAAAGCTTAGGCTTCTGATCCTTTTCCTTCCACATAACAGGATAGTTGTCGTATACGCGTTGAAGCTCAGCATCGTCAATAACGTAAACCTGTGCATTCTCGTTTATAAGGCTTTCGCCCATTTCCTTTGCTTCGGGTGTAAGATTATCAATATGGTAAAGACCCACAGCGCCGTTTGAAGCCGTTGCTGCGCCAAAATCCTTAAGATACGTGCACGCTGCATCGTCAAGCTCGCTTCCAAGCCATTTATCAAGGCCCTTTACGTAGGGGACGGCTTCCATAACCTTCATACCAATAGCCGAGCCTAAAAGCTGTGCTTCAGGCTTTTTTGTGGTTTTTATCTCGATAATCCAGCTTGCCTTTCTGCCCTCGTCTGTCAAAAGACCAAAATACGGAACGTACCCAAGTATCGAACCCATAATATCCATTATACCTGAATTACGGTTGCACCTTGCACCAAGCACGGAGTTTGCATAGACTACCGCAGAGGATTCTGCCCACGAAAGCACATCACCTTTTTGGGGCTTGTTACCTACCTCATTCATATAGCAGGTGCAGGTGAATGCATCCTTATCCATAAGACCAAGCTTATTGAGCTGACCTTCATAAAATTCCTGTCTAGAGTACATAAACTTATTGAAGATAAAGTTCTGCAAAAAGCTTGCAGGCACGTTTTTATCAATAGGTCTTGGATCGCAGGAAAATTTCTGCTTTGATACTGCACCTTCGGCAATAAGCTTTTCCATAAGCTCATATACGGGGCCAAGAGCCTTTAATCCGAACGAGGTAACAAGATGATTGTACTTACCTGTTACGGGCACAAGCTTTGTGGCACCGAACAATTCACCGTAGCGAACAAGGGTTTCCATAACCTTTTTTAAGGTTTCTCCTTTTTCGCCGTTTAATATTTGTTGCTGTTCCTGAGTTAATTCCATAAAAATTTTCCTTTCATTAAAGCTTCATTGCAACGTCCCACGCCTGCCATATAACAGTACGAAGACTGCCTACGCTTGACGCATCACCGATAACGTGCACGTGCGAGGTCTTCTTGCTTACGGGGTTGGGTCTGTATCCTACGGAAAGAATAACGCTGTCGGCTTCAATTTCCTTAACTGTGCCATCCTTAAGCGCAATCTTTACAATGTTATTATCAAACTCGGTAATTCTTGATTCAAGATACTTTGTAACGTTATTTGCATTAAAGAAATCACGAAGGAAGCTTGTGTTTGCAAGGCATATCTTATCCGAAACAATAAGATCATCCTTCATTTCAACAATAACTGGCTCCTTGCCGTTAAGGTAAAGGTCATAAGCTATTTCACAGCCCGTAAGACCGCCGCCAACGATAACTACCTTTTCGCCTACCGACTTATTACCAAGCAGGTAATCAACGGCTTCAACAGCCTTTTCTACGCCCTTGAAGTTAAGCTTTACGGGCTTTGCGCCTGTTGCAACTATAACCTCGTCAGCGCCAAGTGCCTTAACATCAGTAACCTCACAGTTAAGTTTTACCTCGATAGGATATTTGGCCACCTCACGCCTGTACCACGCAATAAGTGCCTTATCCTTTTCCTTAAAGGAAGGTGCAGCGGCTGCAATGAACACGCCGCCAAGCTTATCATCCTTTTCATATATCGTTACGTTGTGACCGCGCTTTGCGCACACAATAGCCGCTTCCATACCGCCTATACCGCCACCGATAACGGCAATGTTCTTCTTGTTCTTTGCAGGAACAAGCTTATATTTGTTTGATTGCATTACTCTTGGGTCAAGTGCGCAACGGGCAATATGGCTTGCATCGTGGATGGACTGCGCATTTGCCACACCCTTATAGTGTGCCATATTGAAGCACGCATTGTGGCAGCATATGCACGGACGAATATCTTCAAGCCTGTCTTCAATAAGCTTGGTTATCCATTCAGGATCGGCAAGGAACTGACGCGCAATACCTACACCGTCGATAAGACCTTCACTTACCGCCTTTGCGCCTGTATCAGGCTCCATTCTGCCTGCGCATACTACGGGAATATCAACGTATTTCTTTATGTGCGCAACGTCCTCAAGATTGCAGTTAAGAGGCATATACATCGGCGGATGTGCCCAATACCACGAATCATACGTTCCGTTATCGCAGTTAAGCATATCATAGCCTGTATCCTGAAGATATTTTGCCGCCTTTTCGCTTTCTTCCATATCTCTGCCGATTTCATCAAACGTTTCACCGGGAACTGCACCTACGCAAAAATCCTTTACGTAAGAACGAACGGAATAACGAAGTGACACGGGATAATCATCACCGCACGCACCCTTTATAGCTTTTACTATATCGGTTGCAAAGCGATAGCGGTTTTCAAAGCTTCCGCCGTAATTATCGGTACGCTTGTTTGTATATTCAAGGGTGAACTGATCAAGAAGATAACCTTCGTGCACAGCGTGAACCTCAACACCGTCAACACCCGCTTCCTTTAAAAGCACAGCAGTCTTTTTAAAGGCATCTACTATTTCTTCGATTTCCTTTACGGTAAGCGCACGGGTCGTTACCTTATCCGACCAACGCGAAGGTAATTCGCTTGGACTTGCAGACTGATAAGGAATATTTATTATAGGCTTTATAATATCCCTTACAACCGGCATATTATGAAGCATTACAAGGGGTGTGGGTATTGCCCAAGACCTACCCATACCTGCGGTTATCTGAACAAAAAGCTTTGCACCTGTTTTATGAATTTCCTCCATAAACGTTTTAAGCTCTTTAAACATTTTTTTATTTTCATAAAGCCACTGTCCCATAAACGTGCTTTTTATGGGTGCAATACCGGGTATAATAAGACCTACGTTATTTTTAGCACGCTCAAGAAAGAATGCTGCCGCTTCCTTATCAAAATGGTTGCCTGTCTTTTCCATCCATCCAAACAGTGAAGTACCGCCCATAGGACAAAGTACGATTCTGTTTTTAATTTCTACGTTACCTATTTTCCAAGGTGTAAATAGCGCATCGTATTTCTTATCCATCTTCATTCTCCTTTTACTTTAATAATTCCTTGATATGCTCAGCTTCCTGAATCTCTGCTCTTTCAGTTTCACCGTCGCCTGCAATCATTATATCACACATTAAGGTTACAAGCTGAACATATGCTTCCTTAAGCCCTGCATTTATCTTGCCAAGATGCGCAAGCGTTTTTTTGAAATATTCATCAAAAGAACGGTCGATATATTCTTCACTTTTAACGTATATATCCTTCATTTCTTCAAGCGTGAAATTGAAATCAAAAGCATCGTTAATGTAGTCGACCTCTTTTTGAGTAATGTTACCGTCTACGGCAATAAGCCTTATTGCAAGACTTGTTATTTCGTTGGTATAATATACGTCCATCTCGCCAAAGGCTTCCTTATCCCAAAGCGTCATATCCTCAAGCGAATCACATCCCATAAGAAATGCATCCCATTTTAATTTAAATTCTTCACAGTTCTTTTTAACATCCTGCATATCAATTACCCCTTCCCAAAGCCTTGGAAACCTTTCCTTTATTATTTATTTTTTGATAATCCTGCCGTTTATTTTCCATAAACGCAAGAACAACCATCTCAATATCGTTATTGCTTATTACCCCATAATGACTGCACATTACAAGATTGTATATTCTATCGCTTACGTTGTAGCCGTCAAGCTCATAAAACGTGCCCTTTTCAACGCCCTGTCTGCCATCCGCCTGTTCTTCATAAAGATCGCCAAGGCCTAAAAGATGCCCGAACTCGTGCTTCATTGTGTGCGCTATTTCATCATAATTAATAACGTTGCCTTCGTTATAGTACAGGCTTATGGTTTTCCTTGAACGCGCCGACCACCTTAAGCCGTGCGCAAATGAACGCTTGTTTTTTGCAATATTGGTCAATTTGTAATTGTTGATTTTATTACCTATGGACATAATAGCACCGTTTATCACATCATCCATAAGCATTACGTTTACGTTATCAAAAATACGCTTTTTAAACGTTGTTTTCACCCTTACGGAAAGCTTTTGACCGCCGAACACTTCATATTCGCCTTGCCACATTTTAATGCCCTTTGTTACTGCTTCGGCTATTTTGTTAAGCTCGGGAATATCGCTGAAGGATATGAATTTAAGATTCATTTCAAGGTATAGTGTATTTTTTCCGTCCTTATATTCAAGGCGCGCATCAATGGGAGTAAAAACGCCCTTGCGGTCAATAACTATTTCCTTGCCCGAAAAATCCTTAAGTTTACCGGTATAATCACCCGTTACAACATATGATTCATAACGTTTTTGGCAGTATCTGTTTAAAAACACACGGGCAGAAATATCTCCGCCATTTGCCAACTGATACATAAGCTGAATTCCGCTTTCTTCGCTTGAAGAAGCACCTTCAAATTTAAGATACCCATCTATCATCAGCCTTGCAACAAGAAACGTGGCTTCTCTGTCACCGCCGCGATGTGCCGCAACTATATAATCGATACCCTGTCTGAATTCAACGACATCATTACTTGAAAGCAATCCCTTGCCCTTTTCCCTTAAAAGTACGGCTTCTTCCATAAAATACCCCATTTTACTAATAAAAATATTATACATTATTTGAAGCGCTTTTGTCAATATTCAGGGCAAAAAAATACGCATTTCACAAGTAAAATGCGTATTTTTTCATTTTATTTATATTCATTAAGAAGCTTTTTTTGAAGTGCATCAGCACAGGAATGATATTCCTTATACGATATAAGACCAAATTCCTTTTTAATATCATCTACGGACACGTTTTTTGAAGAGACGGTAAATATATTTTCTTCGGAAAGGGTGTTTATTTCAACGCTTTCGCCGTACTTTTTGCGTATAGAATTTATCTTTCCGTACTGATTGTCAATGTGGAATATTTCCATATTCATATCCACGTCGGCTATGCACCATTCATCCCATCTTGCTGATTCCTTTACCGTTCTTCCCACAGGGTCAATAACCCGTGCATGATAGGTTCTGACTGATGATATTACCCAATACATATGGGTAACTGCGTATGCATCAAGTAAATTTCCGCCATCGTATGCCGCAGTCCAGATAACCGCCCTTGCACCAAGTTCCTCCAAATCCTGCCACAAGGAACGCCACCCAATATCAAAGCAGGTAGCAATGCCTATCTTGCCGAATTCAGTTTCTACAACGCAGGGCTCGCTTCCGGGAAGTACGCCCGAACGGGTATATTCGGTATCAACAATATGCATTTTACGGTACTTGCCTATTACCGCACCGTCTCTTGCAAGGAACAACGTTGTATTGTAATACTTACCCGCATACTCTGTGCACGGCTCGTAAATATTAAACAAAATATAGCAGCCGTACCGCTTTGCTTGCGCCTGCATTTCATTAAGCGCTAAGGTATAGAATTCTTCACGGCTTAACGGCTCGTTTTTTGCATACATCCTCAAAAGCATTTCTGGAAATATTACTATATCTGCCTTTTGTGAGCTTATCTCGCTAAGCTTAATTTTATAAATCTCAAGCATTTCCTGCTGAGTTTTGCCGTAATAGCGTGATTCATTTGCGGCAAGCGAAGCTATCTTCATTTAAACACCACTTTCCTTTAAAATTCCTATATATTTTTCTATCAGCACCGCAGGGTCGGGGTAAAGCTCACGAATTTCGGGACGCCATGGAGATTCCCATTCAAGTGACAAATAACCATTAAAATTCACAGATTTCATTATATCCACCGTTTCCTTAAAGGGCATAATTCCTGCGCCTAAATCGGTATGCTTAAATTCAAAGCCTTCGTTATTGGGAACGCCATCCTTAAAATGCAAATGCACGATGCTACTTCCAATATATGCAACGGTTTCACCGATTTCCTCGTTAAATTCCAAGGAATGCATAACGTCCCAAATAACCTTTAAGTTCTCCTCGTTTACTTCTTCAATAAGCCTTTTTACCGCCTTACCCGTAGAAAACTCACTATGATTTTCAATCCAGATTTCAACGCCCTTTTCTTTAGCATAACGGCACAGTTTTTTTATTGCAGCAGAAATAGTGGGTACCTTCAAGCAAACCTCGTCATACGGTGTTTTGCCGTGGTCACCAACGAAAACACGCACACCCTTTGCATTAAAAATTGCCGCCGCATCGACGTACCTTTTCCAGCCCTCATCAAAATCAGATGATCGTACGAAAATGCTTGATGCAATATCGGTAACGGTTATTCCTGCATTTTCGAACAGAGCGCGCGCTTTGTTAAAATCCATTTCCTTATGCGCGCCGTTTAAATCGAGGCGCAATTCTACCCCGAATACATTGGTTTTTTTGCACAATTCAACAATCTGTTCAACGGAATAATCTATACAGCAAAGTGTACTAAATGCTATCTTCATACTTTTTCTCCTAACTGTGCTTTGTCATTCTTTCAGCCTGCTTGGCAGTTATTTCGTAATTAAGTGGTCTGTTCTCCTTAAAATTAACAACGTCTTGCGCTATTTTATAGCCTATAACGCTTCTGTAATCGTAGGTCGGTCCTGCTTTATGAGGAATAAGATACACATTTTTCAGCTTGCGCAACGGATCGTTACATTCTAACGGCTCGTGCTTAAACACGTCAAGCACCGCAGATATTCTGTTTTTTTCAAGTTCCTTTACAAGTGCATCCTCATCAATTATATGCCCTCTTGAAGTATTTACAAAAAGCGCACCGTCTTTAAGCATTGCAAGTTGTTCTTTACCGATAAAGTCCTTTGTTTTTTCGTTAAGCGCAAGATGCACCGAAACTATATCCGAGGTGGAAAGCACCTCCTCAAGTGACGTCTGCACAGCATTAACACTTTGTAAAAACGTTTTGTCTACCTGATAGATATCAAAAACCTTGATATTCACCTTGAACGGCTTAAGATATTCCATCAGCTTTTTTGCAACCGCACCTACACCGATTATGCCCACGGTTTTATATAAAAGTCCACGGGTTTTATACGGGCTTTCCCAGTAATCACCGCGCATTAAATTTACGTCGTCAGGAATATACCTTAACCCTGAAAGAATATAGCTTAGTGTACCTTCAGCAGTTGATTCGGCGTACATAACGTTTCCGCTTACTACCTTGATGCCTCTCGCATATGCTTCATTGTCAACGTAATCGGCAACACTTCCGCCTGTATGTGCAAGCATTTTAAGGTTGTTTTCCTTTTCATAAAAGCCTGCTTTTTTTAATGAGGGTGTTCCCCACCCCGTAATTAAAATATCCTTGTCCTTGCCAAACTCATACAACTGCTCGGGTGTAAAATTTTTGCATTTGGGATTATACGAAACCTCAAAATTATCCTCAAGAAGCTTTATTGTTTCCTTTGATATAAAGCTATTAAAAAGCTCGCCCTCGGGCAAAGTTATCAATATTTTCAACAGATTCACTCCAATACGATTTCCTTAAATATATCCTTGTATTTTACGGTTACAACGTTGTTTTTTATAGATATTTCAGGCTGAACCTGCGCTATTTCGCCCGTAGTAAAATAGAATATTGATGCAAAATAGTACACGCCCTTATCAAGCACCGAGGTAACGTACGCAGGATATGCACTTTGGGGCGCAAGAATGTGAAGTCCCGGCATATGATACCTTATATCATAACTAAACGGAGTTTCAGACACGGTATAAATCTTAGAATAGCTATTATTATAGCCGTGTGCCGCATATTGCTTATTTAATTCAGAAACCGTACCGTCATCATAGCTGCCCACAGAAAAGCCGCCCTCGATCACCCTGTAGCTGTTATCAAGCACTATCTTGTGCGCACGCAAATGGAAACCGTCCTTAAGGGGTAGCACGTAAGATACGATTTTTGAATTTTTATCGTTGTAAAAAGGTACGTGTTCAGATTTAAGAACACCGTTTTCAATACCTAAATCAGTAAAGCCGTAGCGCTTTGAAGCAACCGTTCCGTCGGCAAATTCAAGGCTTATAACGTTATCCGATGCAGTAGTATCCGTTGAAGAAATTGCGAAGCCTGCACGGGAATTATATACAAACTTATTGTAATATCCCGCCATATCGTTATACCTTGAGCGCCAAGCCTTTTCGCTATAAAAGCTTGAAACGTTTTTATACAAGGTCACGCCCGAGCTTTTGTTGCCTTCAAGGAGCATATTAACGTTTTTAAGAGGCGGTTTTATTAAGAAGTCACCCTGTTCAATGGGCATTTCGGACGGTTCGCTTTTCCAGAATTTATGTTCATCGGGCATCAAAAGTGCCAAGAACGTTTTTGCACACCAATACACACCGCCTGACGACGTATAATTTTCAATCACCGCAGGTGAGTTATACAAATATCCCACAGGGAAAGTGTTATCATCATTAAGAATGGAATTTTCCATAAAATACGAAACGTTCTTAATAAGAATGCGCCGTGCCATTCCGTAATCGATATTGCAATCCGCCAATGCGGCAACCGCAAAAAACGCACTTTGCGCGAAGCGGTACGTTAGCGACCTGCCGTACGCACAGGTAGAGCCGTCAAAATCAAACATATGTGAAAAATAATCAAAGAACTGTTCCGTTCTTCTTTTATATTCTTCTGCCCTGATTTTATCATAAAACCTTGTGCCCTCTGCCAAATACGCCCACAGATGCGGATATACGTGATGCGCCCACGCAAGATAAAAATCAAAATTTCCAAACGCACCGTCCATATACCATCCGTCAGAAATATACATTTTATCAAGCACGGAAAACCCGTCACGCATTGCTTCATCAACATCATCGCAGGGGATACCTGCTTTTTCAAGCGCTACCACAGCAAGCATAGGAAACCAGAAATGATTGTTTCGCCACGAATTTTTAAGCGCAAGAACTGCCCATTTTTTTACCCAATTGCCTACCTGAAGCTTTTCTTCTGCGGTATAAGGCTCCCACAATGCCTCAGGCGCAATGCTTATGGCAAGCGTATAGCCTGCAAACTCGGTTATCATTTGGTTTGCGTAGGTTATTTCGTTTCTATTTTTAGCAAAACGTGAAAAGCATATAGGCGATTCTTCATTACTGCCTTCAAGTATAATATCTCTTATTGCTTTTGCTAAAGGCGTTTTTTTGCCCTGAACCGTTATATAGTATTCATTTTCTTTTATAAGATGCGCCATGCCCCACAATGGCCTTAAAAGCTCTTCAAGTTTTGAGCATTCGATAGATATGTGATCTATAACCGTATAGGGCTTATTTTCTCTTATATTGTTTATTGCTTTTTCGAGCATGGGTATGCATATCTTTTCTGCAACCGATATAAGATATTCTCTGTCATTCATTATAACACACCTCTTAATATTTTCATACTCTTATTATATTTTTTTATAATAGCTTTTTCTTATGTTTTTCTTTAATAATGATTGCATTTTCTTTGTTTTAACGGTATAATTGAACGCAGAAGGTGAAATATTATGAATTCGATCACAAAATTTGAAATTCGTTCGTTTGACTATGGCGATATAGCTACTTCAAAAAAGCTTGGTGATACGTCATACGAATATCATTGGCACGACTATTACGAGCTTATACTGTACGTAAACTGTAACGGATACTGCACCATAAACGACGTTAATTATCCCATAAAGGACAAATGCCTGTATCTTGTAACGCCGAAGGATTTTCATAAAATAGAAAACGAAAAAGACGATAGCGCATACTACGTAAAAATTTCATTTTCTTCAAACACCATTGCCCCCGAAATATTAAACGGTATTATTACCTCACCTATTCAGGTTTTAAACGTACCCGACCCCCTTATTAACGATATAGAACGGGTGCACAAAAACGTGCGTGCAGGAAATGATTTAAGCAAGAAGTATGCCGTTCATTTGCTTAACTGCATCATTATTGACATTTCACGCATAGGCACCGCATTAGATTCAGCTAACACATCCTTAAGCCCTATCGTTCAAAAGGCGATTACAAGAATCATTACTGCACCCACAAAAAAGCATTCGGTTAAGGATATATCACGGGAATTGGGCATAAACCCCGATTACTTTTCAAGCTTATTTTCCCGTGAAACAGGCGTAACGTTTATAAAATACCTGACCGCATTAAGAATCGATTATGCCCGAAATCTTTTAAAAAACAGCGAAGCATCGGTGCTTGAGGCATGCTTTGAATCCGGCTTCAACTCACCAGCACATTTTTACAAGACCTTTAAAAAGCACACGGGTCATTCACCCGAGGAATACAAGCGCTTAAATAAAAACCCCCAAAGCACTTAAGCCTTTGGGGGGGTATTATTTTATTTTTCAACACGGTCGTAAACGCGGACAAAGTCAACGATAAAGGCATCGTCAACAAATTCATCCTTAATAACAAACGGCGCATCCTGATCGCCCACCTTTTTATAACGGTACCCCTGCACCTCGGTAGTAAGCAAAATGAACTGAGGCACCTGTGAAACGTGAGCGTTGCAACGTGACATTTCCTTTCCATCCATATAGAACACGTAGCCGTCGGGACGCCAATCAAGACCGAAATAGTGCCATCCGTCCTCGGTTTCTTCAGGCTTGAAGAAGTCTACCAAGCCATCTCTGAAGCACTGTGAACTATAACCACCCATAATGTTACCCATTGTTACACCCTTGCCGAAGCATTCCATAATATCGGATTCAACACCGCACCATTCAGGTTCAAAGCGTGCACCTATGGTAGGCGACTGCAGCCAGAAAGCCGACCACATATATTCGGGATATTTTTGGAATTTACAACGGCACTCATAATAGCCGAAGCGGTGAACAAACTTAGGCTCCTTTAAGGGTTCAAGGGGCCAAGTGAAGTTTTGATCCCAGATATTCTCTTCAGTTACTGACATATGGTCAAAGGAGTTAGCGCCCGTCTGAAGCTGAGGCGAAACGTACCTGCCCTCGAACTCAGTACGGTGAAGTTCAATATGGCTGTTGCCGTCAAGCACAACGCCTTGATCTGTGTACGCATCAAAATTCTTTCCCCAGAACTTTAAACGGAAATCCCATTTAGTGCGGTCAAGCTCCATTCCGTCAAATTCGTCTGCCCAGACAAGCTTCCAATCGCTGTCTTCAGGCAAAAAGCTGGGTTCGTGGTCTTTAACTTCAAATTTTTTCATAAATCATAACTCCTTAAAGATTTTGTATACTGCATTAAATAAATGCATTCCCATTTTGATTGCTTTTTTTTGAGTGAACACGTTATCCTCAAGACCAAAATAGGGTATTTCCATAGTCAAGCTTGCCTTTAACTCAGTTCGCGGAAGAAAGTAATTTTTCATATTGGGTGTATCCTTACTGTTCCATTGAGCGCCGAAGTTAATATCCTGCTCGCCTGTATAGATCATAGAGTTTTCGTCATTTTGCGTAGCAGTTTTAAAGCTTTCAGAAATAACGTTATATATTTCATTTTCCTGCTCGGAAAACTTCATAAAATAAGGATATTCATTTATACCGCTATCGTGATGGGGTGAATGGAAATCAAAGCTCATCAGCACGTTACCGCTATCAGCCATATCGCGCAGCTTTGCGGTTTCGTTATATATAGGCGCATCACCGTAATCACGGTTGTGGTCGTAAGGCAGCCTTCCTTTTCCGGGATCACCGTCGGTTACACCATCAAAATCAACAAACGGAACGAACGTAAATTTTATGCCTGCAAGCTTCTTTTCAATACAACCCTGCGCAAAACCCTGCAAAACGTACGTGCCTGTTGATTCGCAAGCGTGATGCCTTGAGGTTACGATAACGTTTTTTTCACCGTCGCCCACCGTAAAAAACGGTACGCTTCTGCCTTTTTTGGTTTGTGTAAAAACTTGTTTTTTTATATTGTTTGCTTCTAAAAATTCATCAAGCATTTCCTCGGAATATATCATATCGTGTGCAAAGTACACGCGATCCTCATATTCAGAAAACGTATAGCTAAAGGCATCACTTACACCGTTTACTATTTCCTTGGTCTGACTCCACCACCAACTTTTAAGATCGTGGCTTACCGCCGCACCGAATCTGCCTACCCTTGTATGCCCCGGAAATATGAACCTTAACGTTTTGCCTGCCGCACCTGTTACGCAGAACGCCCAATAAAAGTATCCTGTGCCGTCGCGCACCTCGCGTTCAACAAATACGTCACTATCAGCAACGGAAATAACGTTGATATTTCCGCCCTTGAAATTATTTGTTATTTTCATAATTATGCTTACCTTTGACATAAATTCGATTTTATTGTATTATATATCTAACTGTAATACTATAATTTTCTTACTGTATTTATTAGATTTCTTATTATCGGAAGTGATTATTGTGATTTTACCCGAAATTGTTGAAGTGGGTTTTTTTAATTCGCAGGTGGTAAACAAAAACGTAAAAATCAGCAAAAGCAGAAAAACCACCACGTTTGAAATCGAACTGTCCACAGAAGCGGGCGGCACATTATACATCGACGGAGCTTCAACGCCTATTACCCCCAATATGCTTATTTGCGCAAAACCTGACCAGACAAGGCATTCAAGGTTTCCGTACAAGTGCTATTACGTTCATATTACAGTAAACAGCGGTGATATATACGATATTTTAATGAACGTTTCTACTTTTTTTGAAACGGATAAGCTTGATGTATACAAGGACATTTTTGTGAAATTGGTTAAGCACTATAATTCGTTTGACAGGAACAAGGAAATAATACTGCAAAGCCTTTTGCTTAAGCTTATTTACACCATCAATAACGATTTTTCGCTAAAAAGCAAGAACGGTAATTTATCAAGCAACCGCCTTACCGTTGAACATACACTTACTTACATAAACGAGCATTTGACCGAAAACCTGACTCTTGAAAAAATTGCAAGAGAAATGTCATTCAGCCCAATTTACTTTCACAATACCTTTAAATCAACCGTGGGCAAAACCCTGCGCAATTACATTGAAGAGGAACGCATAAAGAAAGCGTCAAACCTTTTAATTACAACCAACTGTTCTTTGACGCAAATAGCCTATGAGTGTGGGTTTTCTTCACAAAGCTATTTCAGTTACGTATTTAAACGCAGAATGAAAATGACGCCGCGAGAATACGTAAAAGAAATTAACAAGCGATACGAGATATAAAAAAAGCCTTGCATATCGCAAGGCTTTTATTTTAGCAATAATTATGCTTCGGGTGCAGTTTCTGCAGGAGTAGGTGTTACAACTAGAATCTTATTTGTATACTCTGAGAACTTTGCAGTATCCATTGTACCAAACTCAAGCTTTGTAACTTCGATGGTGGTGGGTAAAATGTTACCGTTGCCATCAACCTTCTCATCGATGTACTTAAGGGTCATACCTGTTGAACCAACTGTCTCATCAACGTACATATGATACTTGAAGAGGCCGTTCTTGAAGTAGTAGTATGTGCACTCTTTGCCTGCAACAGTTTCAGTACCCTTGTTCTGAAGCTGATCCTTCTCATAACGGATATGTGAGGAGAAGAAGCTTGATTCCTTTGCAGTATCTGTTACTGTAAAGCAAGCAACACCGCTCATATCATAAGCAAAGGTTTCGCCGCCGTCCTGGCTTCTTAAAATAACTGTTGAATAGCAAACCTCAACAACGTTTCTTGTTGTTTCAACACCGTCAATTGTTTCGGTTACTGTATACTCAACGTAATAGTTGGTAAGCTGCTGGGGCTCAAGATCACAGATAAGAAGCTTAGGTGTGGGCTTGGGAGTAGCAACAGGACCGTTGTTACCGGCATCTGTCTTATTTCCGCCGCAAGCAACCATTGTGAGAACCATAACAGCCATTAGTGCAAGCACTAATATTCTCTTGAAAAGTTTCATAATAATTCCTCCTAAATATTGGAAAAATATATTTTTCTACGGTGTAAATTATATATGCTTTTTAAAACTTTGTCAACGATTCTTTTTAAAGTACATAAAAATTTTAGACTTTTTTAATTTATTTGCCGATAAAATCCGTTCTTTTTAATATAAGCACACTGCACTTATATGCAAAAAAAACCAACAGGATATCTTTCACAAGATACGGAAGCATTGTAAGCGCACCGTAAAAGAAATTTACATGTGCAACCAGTGAAAATACCGTTATACCAATAAGGTAGCAGCACAAAACGCCAAGCGCACCGAACATAAGCCTGTATTTTCTTATTCCAAGCAAGAACGCCATAGGAATAAAGCCGATAATAAAGCCTCCCGTTTGACCTAGTAAAACGCCCAATCCGCCCTGAAACGAGCTGAAAACAGGAACGCCTACCGCACCCAAAAGCACGTAAACGATTACTGCCGCAGTCCCCTGCCGCGAGCCTAAAAAATAACCGCAGAACGCTACCCCAAAGGTTTGTGCCGTAAAAACCACCGCACCCACAGGGACGCTTATAAAAGCGCACACGGCAACAAGTGAAGCACAAAGCGCGGTAAATACCATTCCCTTTAAATTAAATTTATCTGAAGCCATTTACGCTTACCTCACCGCACTTAAGGGTTATATTCTTTCCGTTTTCAAGAATAATAAGTCCGCATTCATCATCTATGCCTTGAACAACGCCTGTGTGCAGTATATCTTGCTTTACGTATGAAACCGTTTTACCCGTAAGCATAGAATTATTTCGGTAATCATCCAAAAACTCACCGCCGTTATAAATTTCAAAGAAATTGTTTATTATATCCGCAGTAAAGCTATTGCCTATTCCCGTATCCTGTTCAAGCAAATAGCCAGCTATATTCTTTATGCTTTCATCCATTCCCAATTGCGGCTTAACAAGGTTTACGCCTATGCCCACTACCGCATAGCTTATTTTTCCGTCGTTAAACGCAGTTTCGGTCAGTATACCTGCAACCTTTTTACCGTTTACATAAATATCATTTACCCACTTGATTTTTACGTCATCCGTAAGCTGTTTTACCGCCCTGTACACCGCAACTGCCGCCATTGAGGTTAAAAGCATCAGCTTATCGCAGTTTTGAGGTTTTATTAAAATACTCATATAAAGTCCGTTCTCTTTTGAAACGAACGTTCTGCCGAGCCTACCCCTGCCTGCCGACTGCTTTTTTGCGATTACTACCGCACCTTCAGCCTTTTCTTCTGCGTATTTTTTTAAAAAGGTGTTGGTGGAATCTGTTTCCTCCAACACCTTAACGTCATCAAGTGAAGTAAGCTTTTTTATTTCTTTTTCCGAAAACATATTAAAGCGCCTGTACCGTATCTGCTATTTTCTTAAGTGCATCGGTATTGATTTCTTCTACCTTACCTGCATCAACAAGACGGGCATTTTCGGGGTTTAAAGGAAGCTCTGCCCAAGAAGATATCTCAAAGCTTTTTGCAACGTCCTCTGCCTTGGTTTCACCAAAGATATAATGCTTTTTATCGCATTTGTCGCATACAAAGTACGCCATATTTTCAACAATACCAACAACGGGAACGTTCATCATCTTTGCCATTTTAACCGCCTTTTCAACTATCATTGAAACAAGGTCCTGCGGTGAGGTAACGATAACGATACCGTCAATGGGAAGTGACTGGAACACAGTTAAGGGCACGTCACCCGTTCCCGGAGGCATATCAACGAACATATAGTCAACGTTATCCCAGATAACGTCAGTCCAGAACTGCTTTACTGCACCTGCAATAACGGGACCGCGCCATACCACTGGATCGGTTTCGTTTTCAAGCATAAGGTTTATTGACATAATATCAATACCCGTATCGTTTTTTGCGGGAATGATTCCGTCCTCAGTACCCATTGCCTTTTCGTGAATACCGAATGCCTTAGGTATGGAAGGACCTGTTATATCACCATCAAGCACGGCGCTATGAAATCCGCGACGGTTCATTTCGCAGGCAAGAAGCGAGGTTACAAGTGATTTACCTACGCCGCCCTTTCCTGAAACAACGCCTATTACTTTTTTTATTTTACTTAATTTGTGCGCTTCTTCAATGAAGCTTTCTTTACTTTTACTTGCGCAGTTTGAGCCGCAAGTTGAACAATTATGTGTGCAACCCATTTTGATTCACCCTCTGTTTTTTTATACCTTTAGTATATCATTGTTTTTTAAGTTTATCAACCGAATTCTTACCTTAGTGCACAAGTCTAATGCATTTATTAAGGTTTTTGATTTCAATAGTTTTCTTGCCCTCTGCCCTTTCACCGTCAAGCGACCACACCATTTGGGGATCTGCCGTGATTTTGACTTGAGTGGCACTTCTGAACGTTATTGCGTGGCAATCGTACGTTTTATTATTCAGCGCAACTATTACCTCATGAAGCTCGTAAATATCCTTAGGCATACGCACGAGAATTATTTCAAACTTGCCGTCAGACATATCTACAACGCTTTCGTCTATAGTAAACACACCGCCAAGGCTTGTAGAATTGCATATAGCACCGAACAGGTAATCACCTTCAACGGTTTCGCCGTCAAATTCCATTGCGATATGCTCTTTTCTGGCAAGTGAAAGTTCCTGAACACCTTCAAGCACGTAAGCAAGATGACCTAGCGCATTTTTTACGTTCTGCGGTGTGGAATAGCTTGCTTTGGTAAACATACCGAATGATGCAACGTAGGTAAAATACCTATCGCCGAACACACCTGCATCAATGGGGCTTACACTGCCCGATATTATGTTCTTTGCCGCTTCGGTTATATCCTGCGACAAATGAAGAGAGTTTGCGAAATCGTTGGTGGAGCCTGCAGGAATATAGCCTATATCAACTTTAAGCCCTTTTTCAAGAATTCCTGCAACGGTTTCATTGAACGTGCCGTCACCGCCGCAGCAAACTATCAAATCCATTCCCTTGCCCATTCGCTTTACCGCCTGCTTTGCATCACCACCGCACGCAGTAATATACGTATGCACGTCATAATCCTCCCTGTTGAATATTTCAACTATTTTGGATAGATTTTTACTTGCCTTTTTCATACCCGCCTTGGGATTTACAATGAGTAAAAGCTGTTTCACCGTTGTTGTGCCTTTCCTTTTTAGGTTTATATAAGTATATTATACCACTTTACGCAATATACGTTTATGAAAGTTTTTTGAAATCGTTTATTCTTTTACAAAGAACGCCAGCGTTTCCTTTTGAATTACAAACGAATCCGATACCTCGCCCGTCATACGATTAAGCCATTTTCCGTTAAGTTTAAGGGTGTACGGCTCATCCGTCAGATTTGAAAGAACAAGATATATGCTTTCATTGACGAACATTGATGCGTATATTTTTTCATTAAGAGGCGAAGCTATGGCTTCGGTATTACGAAGTTCCATATAACACAGACTGTTTTCAGTTACCATAGGCTCGTAAAGTTTAAAGTACCTTGCCCACGTGCTGAATTCATCGGGGTCATCAGGGATGGGTGACCATAAGCTGTATACGTACGGACCATCAGGATGCTCATCCATATATTTTTCCACCCTACGATAGAACTCCTGTTCACCGCCGCCGTAATATTCTACACCCGGCACGTTGCCGTTCTTTCCCCTTAAAAATCTGCCTGTTTTAAGCAAGGGAAACTGTAAAAACGGTACGGTATAGGCCATATACGTATCTATTTTACTGTCAATATACCTGCGGTCAAGGCAGGGCACAACGTAATTGTGCCATTCCTTTCCTATGCCTGCGGTAAAATGGTCTACGCATTCACCTACCCACACGTAATCATAGATTTTATCCTTACAGGGCGGGGGGTTATTGCAATCGCAATGAACCTTATAGATACCACCGCGCTTTTTAACCTCACTGTATATCTGACAAAGAACGTCTTCAACGTGGGGATCGTACCAATCCTCAAACTTATCGCCTCTGTCATAGCCGATATCGTTAAACAGACCGTCAAAGCCATACTCATCCATTGCGCCAAGCACCTTGGGAATAATAAATTCACGCCACGCGGCTGAGGAATGACTTGCTTTACGGTACCTGAAGAAGTGGCTTATAAGCTGTTCCTTGCTCTTTGAATATTCTTCCTTATAATCAGGGTCGGTTTCCTGAAAAAATCCCGACGAAGCATAGCCGAGCACCTTAATGCCGTTTTCGTGGCAAAGTGCAATAAAGCTTTTTAAACCTTCGGGGTCAACTGCATTAAACTTATCACCGCCATGAATGCGCACAGGGTCGTTCCATTCCTCATGAAGCTGAATAAGCTTTACGCCGCTTTCTGCAAGCTGCTTTATAAGTTTTTTATCGTATTCGGTAGGCTGTGCTGATATCCTTTCGGGATAGTCGCCTAAATTATATATTGCCTGTCCTGCAATGTAATCGCGGATGCGGATACGCTTAAAATATTCCTTATTGCCCTTTTCGGCATAGGTTATATTGTCAATTCTTGCTTGCTGAAGTGTTTTATCCATAGAATTGCCTCCTTTACACACAATAATTATACCCCTGTAAAATACTGTTGTCAATGCAAAAAGCGACGGATTTTTCCGTCGCTTCAGTTTATTACAGTAAGTCGTTTTCTTTAAGTTCTTCAATATATCGTTCAAGTGCGTTCTGCCAATCGGGAAGTCTTTTAAACCCGTTATCCTCAAGCTTGGACTTGTCCATTCTTGAATTAAAGGGACGCTTTGCCTTTGTAGGATACTGATCACTTGTGATATAGTTGATTTTTGTGCTTCTGCCTCCCATTTCCATAATGGAAACGGCAAAATCTGCCCACGAGCACAAGCCTTCGTTTGTTGCGTGATAAATGCCGTATTTTTCGGACTGTATCATATCGCATAAAAGAACTGCAAGGTCAACGGTGTACGTAGGCGAACCAATCTGATCGCTTACAACGTTAAGCTCACTTCTCTCCTTGCCAAGACGAAGCATAGTCTTAACAAAATTGTTTCCGTTTATGCCGAACACCCACGAAATACGCACGATAAAGAACTTTTCTAAAAGCGCGGTAACCTCATCCTCGCCAAGCGATTTTGTTCTGCCGTACTCCGAAACAGGATTCTTTTTATCGTCGGGTTTATAATATTCCTCGCCTGTGCCTTCAAACACGTAATCGGTGCTGATGTATATCATCTTGGCATCAAGCTTCTTTGCAGCAAGCGCAACGTTCTTTGTACCAAGAACGTTTACCTTATAGCAAAGCTCATTATCATCCTCAGCTTTATCAACTGCGGTATATGCCGCGCAATGAATAATTGCATCGGGTGTGTGCTTTGTAATGCCTGCCATTACCGCATTTTCATCGGTAAGATCAAAATCGTCAATATCAACGCCAACAGCTTCAATATTAAGTGCAGTAAGGCGCTTTACTACGTCGTAGCCAAGCTGACCCTTTACACCGGTAACAAGTACCTTCATACTTTTTTACCTCTTTGAATACATTCTTTCGTAGTAGTTCTGATAATCGCCCTTTAAGATATTCTCCCACCAAGCCTTGTTATCAAGATACCACTTTACGGTCTTCTTGATACCGTCGTCAAACTTGGTTGCAGGAAGCCAGCCAAGCTCACTATGTATCTTTGTAGGATCGATAGCGTAACGCATATCGTGACCAGGACGGTCAGTTACGTATGAGATAAGGCTTTCAGGCTTATCAAGCTCCTTTAGAATAGTCTTAACAACCTGAAGATTTGTACGTTCGTTATGACCGCCAATGTTATATACCTCACCTACTCTGCCCTTGCGGATAACAAGGTCGATAGCGGAGCAATGGTCTTCAACGTAAAGCCAGTCACGAACGTTTTCTCCCTTGCCGTAAACGGGAAGAGTTTCATCATTAAGTGCCCTTGAAATAATAAGGGGAATAAGCTTTTCGGGGAAATGATAGGGACCGTAGTTATTTGAGCAACGAGTAATTGATACGGGAAGCTTAAACGTACGATGATATGCAAGTACAAGAAGGTCAGCCGATGCCTTACTTGCTGAATAGGGGCTCGACGTATGGATGGGTGTATCCTCGGTAAAGAAAAGCTCAGGTCTGTCAAGCGGAAGGTCACCGTAAACCTCATCAGTTGAAACCTGATGATATCTTGTAATACCGTACTTACGGCAAGCATCCATAAGCACCTGTGTACCCATAATATTGGTACGAAGGAAGATTTCGGGGTTTTCGATGGAACGGTCTACGTGGCTTTCTGCCGCAAAGTTTACGATAATGTCAGGCTTTTCTTCTTCAAAAAGCTTGAATACGCATTCTCTGTCAGCTATATCACCCTTAACAAAACGGAAGTTAGGATTCTTCATAGCCTCGTCAAGTGTTGCAAGGTTACCTGCATAGGTAAGTGCATCAAGACATACTATTCTGTCCTCGGGGTGATTTTTAAGTTCATAATACACAAAGTTACTACCAATAAAACCGGCACCGCCTGTTACGATAATTGTCATATTTATTCTCCTTTATATATAAAATTACAATCGCTATCCTTAACTAAGGGTGCATCCTGATCCTTCTGCGAAATGATAGGATCGTCAATACCCCATTCAACACCGATGGCAGGATCGTCAAACTTAATTGAACGGTCGCATTCCTTGCTATAATAGTTATCGCACTTGTACACGAATTCAACGTCATCGGTAAGTGTTACAAAGCCGTGTGCAAAGCCTTGAGGAATAAAGAACTGACGTTTATTTTCAGCACTTAATTCTACGCTTACCCATTTAAGATAAGTGGGCGAATTTTTACGGATATCTACCGCAACGTCAAGAACTGCGCCCTTAACAACGCGAACGAGCTTCGACTGTGCCATAGGATCCATCTGGAAGTGCAGACCTCTTAACGTACCCTTCTTTGCAGTAAAACTTTGGTTATCCTGCACAAAGTCAACGTTTATACCTAATTCTTCATATTTCTTTTTTGACCAGCTTTCCATAAACCAGCCACGATGATCGCCAAACACGTCCGGCTCAATAATCAATACGCCGTCAAGTTCGGTTTTGATAGCCTTCATAATTTTTTCCTCCATATTTTCATATGCTTATTCTATTTTACTACATTTATCTTTTTTTTGCAAGCATCAAAATTCTATAACGTAAAACAGTAGTTTGTATCCCACGCAGGTATATACTTCAAATGCCTTAAGCTTATCTTATATTCGGGATTTATATTGTGCACGGTTAGCGGTATCTCAAATATATCCTCACTACGATGATACGCGGAAATAAGCATTTTGCATCCTCTTTTTATCTGCCTGATACCGCCTGAAACAGCCTTTGATTCGTTCCCCTCAACATCCATTTTTATGAAGGTAAAATCCTCGTTTAACGCATCAATGCTTGTAGCCTCAATTATCTTGCCTTCGCCCACACGTGAATTTCTACCACCCTGTGCACTGAAAAGCACGTTTTCTTCCTTATCGCTTACCGCTTTATTTACTAAAGTGATATTTTTAATGCCTTCGGTATTTTTCATAAGCTTTTTGAAATTTTTTATATCAGGCTCAACTGCAGTAATATGCTTGTATCCGTTTACTCTTTTTATAAAATCAAGCACCGTATCACCGTTATACGCACCAAGGTCAAGATAGCTTTCATTATCCGAAAGCGAGAACAGGGAAAGCATTTCATCTGCATCACTCTCCGCATTAATAAGGTGATTTATATCACCGTCAAGCTTAAAATAAATGATTTGCTCAAAAACCTTTTTGGAAAGTTCGTCACTTAAAAGCGAATACACTTTGCGTATTTTTTCTTCATTAGCCTTTAAAAAATCATAAGTGAATACCGTTTCACCCACCACAGGCACTTCGGGTGCAAAGACGGGTACATCAAGGGAAAGTATATTATCTATTACTTCTTGCCGTTGCGTACCGAACGAAACGAGTGCTATCATATCGGGGAATTTTTCCTTTGCTTCTTTAAAGGTCATTACCCGTTTGCCCATAAAGCTCTGTCCGCGCACAAAGTCATCGCTTGCAAAGAAGCCGTCAACAGTGATTCCGTATTTTTCAAGCTGCTTTACCATTATTTCGGCGCCGTTGCCCATACCGTAAAGCACTATCTGCCCCTTATGCTCTTTTAATTTATGCCAAATATCCAACATCATAAAAATTCCTTGGTAATAAAATCCGTAATTATCTCCGCATATTTTAAATGAGGAATTCTTCCGGGATGCTTTCGCGAGCCGTGAAATTCTTGGGTAAACTTGGGTAATTCCACAGCCTTAACCACCTTTTCGGGATGTGCAACGTTATAGCGTGCCACCGCAGAAAGCAACTGCTCGTTCAATCGGTCAATAAGCATTCCGTAGCACCAAAGTATTTTTGTATCAGGACTGTATTTATGTATTTTTTCAAGGAAGGCGTAAGCTTCGTTTTCAATTATATCAAGATCCGCCTTCAGCGGTCGGCCGTTTTCATCCATGCGAAGCTGATGACTTACTCCATTTTCATCAACGTATGCCTGCTTCCCGAATGCAAACGCATCGTTTGAACCAAGATTGACCACAGTTATATCTGCGGCATTGTTCTCAAAATCAAATATTTCATCTCCGCCAAGCTTACGGGTATCTTCAGACGAACAGGTTGCAGCAACGTATTCATAATATAAGGGCATACTGTGGCGAATATCATTATTCCAGCCTTCGCAGTGTATTCCCCATCCCGATTGTGCCATTACTGACCAGTCAGCATCAATATTCTTTGCAACCTGAAGCGCATAAAGCCCCCTGTTACTGAATATAGCAGGCGTCCACACCTGCATGGCATTTGTACAGGCAAGTCCTTCGCCCGCAGTAACGCTATCACCGATAAATTCTATTTTCAGTTTTTTATTTTCCACCGTAACAAGCTGACCGTCAGTATAAACAGCGGTTATAAGCACCTTGTTTGCCGAGCCTTGATCCTCACGGAAGATTCGTACGTTTTTGACCGTATTTTTATCAAATCTGCGCAAAACGTGCACCTTATGCGTACCATCCTCAAGCATAAAGCGCATAAAATCAAAACCGTCTACCTCGATGCGTATATAGCTTTCAAAGTAGCCCGAGGTATGCTGATATTCAATATAAAGCTCGGTTCCCGTTACGTTCATTTCAAGACAGGATGCTGACCAAAAAAGTGGAATGCCGCCAACTTCAAGATTGCTTATTCTGCCGTGAACCTTAACAAGTTTATTGTCCGAAAGAGATATTTTTTCCATTTTATTCACCACGTTTATACTATATTTTTTATCCACACTCCGCTTTCAACGAAAACGTAGCCTAATATGCACTTTATTATCGAAAGGAACTGGCCTATTGCATAAAGCGGTACTATGGGAAGTGTCGTGTACTGACTTAATATAAATACTATCGGTGCGCACACTACCCAAACAAAGCCGCTATCGAACAAGAACGTGATAAACGCCTTTCCGCCCGAGCGCAAGGTAAAATACGTTGCATTTGCAAACGCATCAACAGGCATAGCCAATGCGCATACACACATAAGCTGTGTCGCAAGGCTTCTTACCGAATCGGTAGTATTGTACATTTTAGGAATAAAGAACGCAAACACAAAGAAAAGTGCACTTACCACCGCCGCAGTAAACACCGAAAAGGCTATAAGCTTCATACTTGAATCGCGTGCTTCCTCACTTTTACCTGCACCAAGCAGTTGACCTTGAATTATGCCTATTGCCGCACCAACTGCAATAAACGCAACCGAAAATACGTTAAAGAACGTTGTGCAAATATTGGTTGCCGCAACAACGTCAAGACCGCGCATTGAATATCTTTGATTCAAAAATGCCATACCTGCCGCCCACAATGTTTCGTTAAGCATAAGCGGTATTCCTTTTTTTGAAATTTCGCCAACAAGCCTTTTAGGAACGTATAAGCTTTTATACGCACCGATGATAAACCTGTTTTCGTTGCGCTTAAGATAGGTGTACGCCGCAACAAATATAAGCTCGACAAATCTTGAAATAACCGTAGCCAACGCCGCACCCTTTACGCCAAGACAGGGTGCACCAAGATTACCGAAAATGAGTGCGTAGTTAAGGCACAGATTCACAAGAACTGCAATAATACCCGCATACATAGGTATTTTTGGTTTTCCCGTTTCCCTCAACGTGCTTGAATAGGTTTGAACGAACGCAATAGGCAAAAGACCTATAAGCATTATGTTGAGGTATTCCTTTGCATACCTTAACGCCGCCTCTGCATCCTCAACGCTTCCGTCGCCCTTAAGATAGCCGTTTATAAGCGATTCGCCGAAGAATACAAATATGCCGATTCCGACAAGGGTTATAAGCGTGCAGAATATAAGCTTAAAGCGGAACGTATGCCTTATACCGTCATCGTCCTTTTTACCCGCAAACTGTGCGCCGAATATTCCTGCGCCCGATACGGCACCGAAAATGCACAGATTAAACACAAAAATAAGCTGATTAGCAACCGAAACGCCTGACATTTCAGCAGTACCAATTCTGCCGACCATAATATTATCAAGCATATTTACAAACTGCATAATGCCGTTTTGTATCATTATCGGCATCATTAACGCAATTATATTTTTATAAAACTGTTTTGTACCTATAAGCTTCTTAAACATCATAATACCCCATTATAAATCATAGGCATATTATGTCATAAAACACCTAAACTGTCAATGAATATAAAAAAGACCGATCTTTTACGATCGGTCTTTAAACGTATTTTTCTTAATAGAATTCATCAAATGGAAGCTTAACATTGTCGCTTTCCGTGAAAACGTCTTTTTCCTCGAGCAAGATTACTTCCGCATCGGGTGCTGAATATATTTTTTCATAATATCACATCCGTTCGATTTATTGAAAAAGACTTAAAAGAAATTTATCTGATACCGTAATTTTCAATGATATAATCCATATCCTTATCGCCTCTGCCGGAAAGGTTAATTAACACCGAACCCTTGCCCATAGTTTTAGCAAGTTTCATACCGTAAGCAACTGCGTGTGCGCTTTCGATAGCGGGAATGATGCCTTCAAGACGGGAAAGTGTAAAGAATGCATCAATTGTTTCGTCATCGGAAACAACGTCATATTTAACCCTGCCAAGATCGTGAAGGAATGCGTGTTCGGGACCTGAGGAGGGATAATCAAGACCGCTTGCAACCGAGTAAACGGGTGCAGGCTCACCGTTCTCATCCTTAAGCATAATGCTGTTGAAGCCGTGCATAATACCTTCGGTACCGTACTTAAGGCTTGCGGCGTGATCGCCAAGCTTTTCGCCCCTTCCTAAAGGCTCCACACCGTAAATATCAACAGGATCGTTCAAGAAGCCCGAGAACATACCCATTGCGTTTGAACCGCCGCCTACGCAAGCAACAACTGCATCGGGAAGCTCACCTGTCATCGAAACGAACTGTTCCCTTGCTTCGATACCTACTACGCTCTGGAAATCACGAACCATCATAGGAAAAGGATGGGGCCCAAGAACAGAGCCGATGCAGTAGATAGCATCCTTATATTCCTTACAGTATGCTTCGAATGCCGCATCAACTGCTTCCTTAAGTGTCTGAAGGCCGTGTGTTACCTCGATTACGTTTGCGCCGAGTATTTTCATTCTTGCAACGTTGGGTGCTTGCTTTTTAATATCTACGCTACCCATATATATATCGCATTCAAGACCGAAATATGCCGCTGCAGTAGCAAGTGCAACACCGTGCTGACCTGCGCCTGTTTCAGCAATTACCTTCTTTTTGCCCATATATTTTGCAAGAAGTGCTTCACCCATACAGTGATTAAGCTTATGTGCGCCCGTATGGTTAAGATCCTCACGCTTAACGTAAAGCTGAACGTTTCCTAATGATGCCGAAAGCCTTTCAAGGTGTGAAATGGGAGTAGGTCTGCCCTGAAAATCATGGCGGATACGGCGAAGCTCGTTAATAAACTTTGCAGATTTACAAATGGTAAAGTAAGATTCGGTGATATCCCTCATCGCTCTTTTTAATTCATCGGAAACGTATGCACCGCCATACTTGCCGAAAAAGCCGTTTTCATCGGGATAATGTTTAAAATAAGTATCAAAATCTATATCGTTGAATTTCATAAAAAATTCCTCCAATTAAATTACTTTTTTGTTTGTACGTTTTATTTACTTAAGCGTCGCCATCGTTTAGCTTCAAGCATTTTAATTACCTTCTTTAAAAATAAAAAAATCCTATCCCACATATTTATGGGACAGGATATAATCTCATCCTGCGGTGCCACCCAAATTGAATTACTTCCGCCTTACTCCATACTAAAAATATATGGTCCGTACTGTAACGGGTACGCGCCGTCAACTGCTACTTGCTTTCGCTTTCGGTTGCCCTCATAAGCCCATTCACCCAAATCTACGCTATTGCCTTACACCAAACGGCAACTCTCTGCAAACATCAATAAGGGATACTCTTCTTAATCACAGGTTTATTTATTGGTTAAATGCTACCACAGTATCGGTATGTTGTCAAGCATTTTTTATTGCTTAAAGCCTTCGCCTAATACCTCGTGCACGTCAGTTATTATAATAAACGCTTTTTTGTCCCTTCGTTTTACTATTTCGGTCAGTTGCTTAAGCTCTTTGGGACTTACCACGCAAAGAAGAATTTCGCCCTTTGTATCGGTATATATCCCCCGTGAAGCTATCCCCGTTATGCCGCGGTTAAATTCCTTTATTACATCCTTGGCAATTTTTTTGTATTCCTTTGAAATTATCTGTACCGATCTTGCACCCTCGCCCATTATAAGCACTGCATCTGCTATTTTTAAGGAAACGTACAGTGCAATAAGTGAATATACGCACACGGTGAAACTTTTAAACACCACCGATGCAAGTATTACGATAATGCAATCAGTAAGAAATATAATCTGCGGTGCACTTATATGGGGAATAAATCTTCTTAAAACCAGCGCCAAGAAATCACTTCCGCCTGTTGAGCCCTGATACCTTAACACCACACCTATTCCCGCACCCACAAGCACACCGCCAAAGATACAGGCAATAAGCATATCTGATGAATATACAGGCAGATATGCAGTCAATTCAAGAAACACAGAAAGCATAACTATTCCCCATACGGTTTTTATAAGAGAATTTTTAGGCAAATATTTGCTTCCCACAATAAAAAGTATAACGTTAAGCACCGTATTTGTTACCGAAAGCGGCACGGAAAACAAATACTTTAATACAGTACCAACCGTGCTTACTCCGCCCGTTGATATGCGAAACGGCACAAGAAACGTGTTAAGCCCCACCGCAAGAATAAGTGCACCCACGGCAATAATTATATAATCGATTACTTTTTTCATTTTTACACCCATAAAAAATTACATTGTACGGTATATCTTTTGCATTTATCAAAAAAAATATAAAAAAAGTGCCGAAATTTATTTTCGGCACCTTGCAAGAATTGGTTAATTACAGCACATATCGCTCATTGCGGGCGGGAAGATTGGCAGGTTGAAGAATTCATCGCACACCTCGGATGCAAATTCCTCGCAGGGAGGTATTCTGCAGAAGCCGTATGCGGGCACAAGTAATTCTACCTCGGCAACAATCTTAAGGATAACCGTTACGCAAGCGGTAAGGTTGAACGTATTTTCGCCCACGTAGCAGCCAAGCACGCAGATAGCGCTTACGATGTTATCAACCTCGAACGGAATAATTGATTCATCGGGTACGAAGAGTACCACGTCCTTGCAGACGGTGATAACGCCCCTACCGCTACCTTCCTTACCGCAGTTATCCTCAAAAAGAATTTCCACGGGAATATCGATTTTACAGCGCACACGCGCAAAGTTAGGTCTGTCGCAAATACGGTCGATGCACAGATCTCTTACCCTTCCCTTTGTGGATGTAGAACGGCAGCTAATGAAGTTTACGGGTGCTTCAAACTTGGTATTGCCGGGACAAATATCAGTCAATCTGACGTTTATGTTTTCAAGCTGCTCCTGTTGCATACAGGAATCGTATATTTTTTTCACTTGTATACATACGCGCTCAGTAAGTCCGTTGGTACAATCACCGCTTATTCTTCCCGGACATACCTCACTTTCGTTGTTTCTGTATGAATAAAACGACATATTATAATCCTCCTTTATAAAAATTAAGTATCTTTTGTACGTTATATCTTATGCGGATTCTTTAATTATTGTGAACAATAAAATCGCCTAACACGTATCCCGTTACACCCATATAGCTTACCTGATACCATGCGCCTTGTTCGGATAACACTGTTACCGTAGCGTTATCGGGTATTCTGCCGATAATTGCCGCATTCAGCGAAGGCGCTGACCTTAAGTTAAGATTGCCCCCATCCGTGTTTACTCTGCCTACGTTAGTGCTTATATCCCTGCACGCGCATAAATACTGACCGAACGAATAACCTTCAACAGCGTTATACCGTATCCTTGCCCACCCGTTATCCTGCTTTTCAATTAATATTGCCTTTTCGCCTGCAGGTATCTGCCCTACAAGTGCGCCTTCCATTGACGGAGTACTGCGAATATTAAGCGAAGAGCCGTCATTTGTACATATGCGCACATATTGATTTACCATTGAACTTCCGCCTGCGGTTATTGGTGCACCTGCCTGTGTACAGATATCGGTAAAGGGGATTCCGAAATACACGGTCAAGCCTTTAGCGAGTGCTGCGGCAATATTCTGAATGTTTGCTTTTATCCAATCAGCATCCTGAAGATTATCGTGGTAGCCGATTTCCATCAACACTGCAGGCGCTTTTGTTCTTTTTAATTCCACGATAGTGGTAGAAGGCACGGTATATACAAGATCAGGATCGGGATATATAGGCTTAAGTGCGTTTGTAAGATCTTCTGCTGCCTTTCTTCCTTTTGTGCTTGTGGGATAATAGTATCCCTGTATTCCCCTGAATCTGCCTGCCTGACTTTCGGGCGAGGCATTGGAATGAAGCGCAAGATGTAAATCATAGTTACCTTGATTTGAAGTATTTATTGCGTTTGAAAGGGTATTAGGCATACGCGAGCGGGTATACTGAATATTGTTTTTTTGAAGATACGGTTCAAGCGCATCGGCTACGTACCCCATATACTGTGCTTCGTTACCGCCGTTTATGTACGGATTAAACGGTTGAAGTGACGGACTTAAAAAAATTCTTGGCATAAAAAATTCCCCCTTATTAGTTGCGCTAATAAATCTATATGTGGGTTTTCGAATTTTTGTGATAAAATTATTGCGCTAAGGCGCATTTTTTTATATAATAAATATATATTGATTATTAAGGAGATTTGTTATGTATAATTTTGGTGATCTTGCAAAGGAAACTCTTGAACAGCTTTCGGGTAAGGGTGCATTCCTTACAGTTAAATCCGGCGACAAGGTAAATACAATGACTATTGGATGGGGCTCGTTAAGTCAGTACTGGGGACAGGAAATTTTTATTGCGCCCATTCGTCATTCGCGCTATACCTTTGAGCTTTTAAAGGATGCTGACGAATTTACCGTAAGCATTCCCACAAAAAATCAGCTTGACGATGCATTAAAGATATGCGGAAGCGTTTCGGGCAGAAACGGTAACAAAAACGCAGGCATTACCTTAAAGCCTGCAAGGAATATTGATACACCCGTAGTTGATAACTGTGATATTTACTACGAATGCAAGATTCTTACCTATTCTGACCTAAAAAAAGATATGCTCGACCCCGAAACACAGGAAAAATGGTATACAAACAACGATATGCACCGCCTTTATTTTGGTAAGATAATTGCCGCATATAAATAATGGATAGAGTTATTCTGCACGCTGACTGCAATTCATTTTTTGCTTCCTGTGAAACCATATTAAGACCTGAGCTTAAAAACGTGCCTATGGCGGTATGCGGTGACCCCGAAAACCGTCACGGCATTATTCTTGCTAAAAATGAACTTGCAAAGCGTTTTGATATAAAAACTGCAGAAACGATATATCAGGCGAAGAAAAAGTGTCCTGACCTTGTGCTTATAAGGTCGCATCACGGCTTTTACGAGGAAATTTCTAAGAAGTGCACCGCAATATACAAGGATTACACCGATATGGTAGAATCCTTCGGCATTGACGAATCCTGGCTTGACGTTACTGCAAGCAGACGGCTTTTCGGTACAGGTGAAAAAATTGCGCAAAGGATTCGTACGCGCTTTAAGGAAGAGATAGGTATAACCTGTTCAATAGGCATTTCCTTTAATAAGGTTTTTGCAAAGCTTGGAAGTGACTACAAAAAGCCTGATGCACAGACGGTGATATCCCGCGAAAATTTTAAAAGCATCGTATGGCCGCTAAAGGCTTCGGAGCTTCTGTATGCAGGTAAAAGCGCAACGGACGTTTTAAACAAGCTTAACATCTTTACAATCGGTGAGCTTGCGCAGGCACAGCGCAGTTACATAGTAAGGCACCTTGGCAAAATGGGCGGTATGCTGTGGGATTACGCCAACGGGATAGACGATTCACCTGTCGAAACCATATATACCGAACATTTTCCCAAGTCGGTAAGCAATGGAACAACTTTCAGAACCGACCTTACGTTACCCGATGAAATAAAGGCAGGAATAATGCAGCTTGCCGATTCGCTTCATACAAGAATGAAGCATCAGCACGTTAAATGTACTGCAATGTACGTGCAGATAAAATATTCGGATTTTTCGGTTTCTTCAAGGCAACGTACCCTTGATTACTCCACCAATCTTGTGCACGATATTTTTTCGGTATGCTATGAGCTTTTTTATGAAATTTATAATAAAAAACCCATACGCGCCATTACTTTAGGCGGTACGGATACGGTCAGCGACAGCGACCAATTTATGCAATTTTCTTTTTTTGATGACGGAAGCCGTAAAAAGCACGAGGATCTTGAACGCGCACTTGACAATATAAAAGAAAAATACGGCGAAAATTCCGTAAACGTAGGCACACTATTCAATAAAAAAATTTAACCGCACGAAAAGTGCGGTTATTTTATTATTCTGCCTTATACCACTCAAGCTGACTGTAAAAATCGGCACGGGTGTAAGCATTTTTCATACTGTGCAAGCGTGTTTTTTTAGTAATTACCCTAAAAAGTATCCTAAAACAATAAACCACGAAAAACACGGGCATAAGTATTTTATATTTTTCGGTAACGGGCCATATCTTTTTTATTGAGCCTGAAGCATATTTTAAATATCTTTTTATTTGCGTATTCTTCTTTTCGCTTGCCTTGGGTGAATAGCCTACAGTTTCAACCCGTTCCCTATCCATTGCACCAAAGGAGCCGCTTTTAAAAATATCGTTAAATATGAATTCAGAAAGCGCATCGTCTGCTTTTTCATCAAATTTATTTTGGGCGCCTATTTTTTCAGCCGCCTGTGCCATTACCAAAGCAAACTTCCACATACCGATGCTTTTAAGCTTTTCCTTAAGCGTGCCGTTTATTTCTTCACTTGAAATTTTATCAATAAACACCGCCCAATCGGAAAGATGCCTTAAGCCTATTCCGCCTGTCTGCATATGCTGATACGAATGCATAAGCAATATTATTCCGTGATAAATGCGGTCGGGCACGTTTATTACGCCAAGCCCCGTATCATATTCCCTTGCGCTTTGTAAAGCTTCGTCGTAAAGCTTTTCGGCTTTTTCAAGCATTTCGTTTTTAGGCATACCCGGTAAATCGTAATGCACTTCTACCGCGCTCATACCTTTTTTAAGAAGAATATGATGTTCGCTTAAGCTTTTTTCAATAACGGCAAACCCTTTTTCCACCAAAATATCTACCGCTTTTGAAACGCTTTGTTTTTCAACAATGATATCAACGTCACCTAACGAGCGCACGTTTGCATCGGGATAATATTCTGCCGAAGCAACACCCTTTATGATGCAATTTTTTATGTTATTTTCGTCAAACAGCCTGCAAACCTCAACGTGAAGCATAAGCATACGCGTGTTTTTGGCAAGCTTAGGTGTAAGCCTTTTGCGCCAAAGTGCATCCAGCCCACTATCAAGCATACCGTTTGCGTTAAGCGCCGCATAGCACGGTATTGATACAGCCTGCATTTCAGCCGCTTCAAGCAAGCCGCTTATATCAGCTTTAGGAAAATCTTCAATTTTCGCATTGAATAATGCATTTTTTAAAAGGCTAACCAACGGTTGCTCAGTCAAAAGAAACACTCCTAAAAATTATTTAAGTAGTCCGCTTTTGTCAATTACGTCAACTATTTCCTCAAGCTTTTCAGGGGGAAGCACAAGCGCAAAGCGCACGTAGCCTTCGCCCATCGGCCCGAATGCCGTACCGGGTGTGCATATTACACCCGTCTTATCAACAAGCTCCTCCCAGAACGCCATTGACGAAGAAAATTTTTCGGGAATGGGCGCCCACACGAACATGGTACCCTTTGAATCGGGAACGTTCCAGCCAATTCTTCTTAAGCCGCCGCAAAGTGCGTCGCGACGCTTCTGATATTCCTTGCACTGCTTTACTACAAATTCTCTGTCGCCCTTAAGTGCCGCAATTGCCGCTTTTTGAATGGGCATAAACATACCAAAATCGTACTGCGAACGTATTATGCGTAACGCATTAACAACGTCCTTATTACCTATACAGAAGGATATTCTTGCGCCTGTTGTATTAAAGGATTTTGAAAGCGAGAAAAATTCAACGCCCACTTCCCTCGCACCTTCGATAGAAAGGAAGGAGAAGCCTTCAACACCATCAAAAACAATATCACTGTACGCGTTATCATTGATAATGTAAAAGCCGTACTTTTTGGCATACTTTATCAACTCAACATACATTTCCCTGTTAGCCACCGCACCGCAGGGGTTTGAGGGATAAGATACTATCATATATTTTACTTGCTTTAAGGTTTCCTCTTCCATACTTGAAAGCTCGGGCAGGAAGCCGTTTTCCTTTTTTAAAGGGTAATATACCACTTCACCGCCTGCAAGGAACGCACCTGCTTCAAATACGGGATATCCCGGATCAGGCAAAAGCACCTTATCGCCTGCATCGCAAAGTGCAAGACCTAAATGACCAATACCGTCCTGCGAGCCATTGACAGAGGTAATCTCATCCACTTCAATATTAACGTTATATCTTTTTGCGTAATATTCCTTAACCGCTTCAAGCATTTCATTTGAATCAATAAGCGAATATTTGAAGTTTTCGGGATCAGATGCGGCTTCAAGCACCGCTTGGCGAATATTTTCGCCCACCGCAAAATCGGGCGTGCCAACGTAAAGGTTGTATACCGTTTTATTTTGCTTTAAAAGCTCGTTACGTTTTAACGTTAACGAAGCAAAAATACCTGTTTGAAAATGGTCAAGACGCTTGGATACTTTTTTCATATTTGTTCACCCTGGTACATATTTTTTATTAGTATACCACTTAACCGTTTTTTTTGCAAGTTGATATAAAAAAACCGCCTTAAAAAAGGCGGTTAATTTTTACTTTACTTCAATTGAATTTACGGTGTTTTCAAAAACTGATACGTATTTGCTCTCTGTTGTAGCAATACTTACGTTAATCGTATCGTTTGCTAAAAGAAGAACGTATTCAACGAAATCATATTTAAGTGTACCTAAATCAATAGAATATGCAGCCCTAATTGTATCAACGCCGGCTACTTTAATATAGTCATAGCTTGTTAAGCCTGTAACAAGACCGCCCGTGTTGGTAACAAGTGCCTGCTCATACGTTGCCTTACCGGTTGTTTTATCCTTAAATATTTCTTTTTCAGCTTCAGTTGTTGGCACGCCTACAGACATAACCGTCATATAGTTTAATGAAGTTTCACCAAATACTTCACCGTCTTTAACAAATGCCATCATTCCGCTGCTTTCCGTCTTATAGAAGCCATCGGGTAAGTTGATGGAAATGCTTTTGTAGTTAATCTTTTCGGCTGGTACGGATGTGGGTGTAGCTGTGGGTGTGGGTTCAGCAGTTGCAGTTGTCTTTGCCGTTGCCTTATCGCCATCATCGTCTTTTTCGGTTTCGCCGCATGCAACTAATGAGAACATCATTGCAATTATAAGCATAAATACAAGTAACTTTTTCATTTCATTATTCTCCTTTATAATTCTTTTGTTTTAATATATTCTACGGGCATGTACCCGTATGAGTTTATTTATTAAGGCAAGCCTTCTTGAAGGTTTCGTATGCTTCATCCCAACCCTTGTCGCCTGAGGGAGTATAGATAGCTGTATCTGTTGAAGCCTTTATAACCTCACGAATACCGTCAAGATCCTTAATATCGCCAAGTGCCATAAACTGAACTGCAATGTTACCCATAGCAGTTGCTTCAACGGGACCTGCAACAACCTTTCTTCCTGTTGCATCAGCAGTCATCTGGCAAAGGAACTTATCCTTTATACCGCCGCCTACCATATGGATAGTATCGATGGTTGTGCCCATCATTTCTTCCATAGCCTCGGTTACAAAGCGATATTTAAGCGCAAGGCTCTGATAGATACAAAGAACAACCTCACCCATTGTTTCAGGAACCTTAAGACCTGCGTTCTTGTTGAAATCCTTAATACGCTGAGGCATATCTCCGGGAGGTGTAAAGCCATCAAAGTCAGGATTGATGAATGATTTGAAGGGTTCGGATGCCTTTGCGGCATTTTCCATATCGTTAAATGAATAGTCAAGATTCTCACGCTTCCACTGTCTGCGGCTTTCCTGAATGAGCCAAAGACCCATAATGTTTGAAAGGAAACGTGTGGTGCGGTTTACACCGCCTTCGTTTGTGAAGTTGAATTCCATTGACTTATCGTTGATAAGAGGCGTTTCAAGTTCAGTACCCATAAGTGACCAGGTGCCGCAAGAAATGTAAAGGCTGTGCTTGGGATCATCAAAGGGAACTGATGCAACAGCCGAGCCTGTATCGTGTGAAGCAACACAGATAACAGGAACCTCAGGCATCTGTAATTCCTTGGCGATTTCGGGCTTAAGCGTACCAAGAACCGTACCTGAATCAACGATGTTCTTGAAAATCTTTCTGTCAATACCAAGTGCGTCGGTCAACGAATATTCCCAATCACCTTTTACGGGGTTAAGAATCTGTGTGGTTGATACGTTTGAATATTCAGCCGCCATCTTACCTGTTAAAAGGTAGTTAAAAAGGTCGGGAATAAGAAGAAGATGCTCAGCCTTATCAAGCATATCAGGCTTATTCTTCTTTAAGTTACGAAGCTGATAAAGAGTATTGAATGCAAGGAACTGAAGACCTGTCTTTTTATAGATGTTCTCCTTACCAAGTTCTTCAAACGTTGCTTCCATATTTTCTACCTTTGCATCACGGTAGTGATAGGGGTTTGCAAGCATTTCGCCATCCTTGTCAATCAATGCAAAGTCAACGCCCCACGTATCGATACCAATAGCGGCAATATCCTTATGACCTGCAGCAGAGCACTTAAGAATACCCTGTTTGATTTCAAAGAAAAGTCTTAAAATGTCCCAATAAAAGTGACCGTTAACCTCAACGGGATCGTTTGAAAAACGGTGAAGTTCCTCAAGAGTAATCTTTCCGTTATCAAAAGTACCTAAAATAGCGCGACCTGACGATGCGCCAAAGTCGAATGCGAGAACCTTTTTCATAAATGCACCTCTCAAAAATTATTTATTATATGATACCACTAATGGTGTATAAAAGTCAATTATTTTATCTCTACTTTTACGTAACCTTTTTCAAGCCCTTCGCTTTCGGCAGTAAGAGTCAACTCACCTGCTTTTATTACCTCAACGCCAATGCTTATTTTGCCTGCACGCATTTTTCTGTTAGGACAGGTTACGGGAATATGATCGGAAATATCAGAGCCTGTTCCCTTGATAATACCACAGTTGTTCGTATGGAAGGATACGTAAGGCGAAGCATCAGGCACTTCAATGCCATTTTCATCAACTGCGTAGCAGGTAAACAGCGCCATATCGCCGCCCTTTGCAGAAACGTCGTATGCATTTTCACATTTAAGCATCAGTTTTACTGCCTTACCGCTTGTTTTCTTTTCGTCCTTACACGCCTTTTCGCCGTTATTATAGCCTATAACGGTAACGGTGCCTTCAACGTATTCTACCTGCCATTCAACGTGCCTGTATTTTTCAACCTGCTTTTTGCCTAACGAAACACCGTTAAGGAAAAGCTCTGCCTCCTGACAGTTGGTGTATGCCCACACGTTGATTATCTCGCCCTTTTTATGCTGAAAATTCCAATGGGGTAAAAGATGTATCATAGGTTCAACAGTAAAGATGGATTTATTCTGATAGAACGCATCCTTTTTCTGCAAGAACAAATCTATTGCACCTGCCTGTGAGCAAAGGCGGGGCCATATTGCTTCTCCGCGATGCTCAAAAGCAATCCATTGATATATGCCGAACACCCACGGGCGTTCCTTTATTACCTGCATAAACGTTTCCCTGCCGATAAACCAACGTGTTGTATCGTGGTCATAAGCACTGCAGTACGCACGGGTCGGGTCATCATCCTCATACCAGCCGCGCGTTGTGCTTGTTGCACAGCATTCGGAAGCGTATATAGGCTTATAGGGATACTTTTCCCTTACGACATCGTAAAGATGATGGTTGTAATTTATGCCTACAAGCTCCATATCATCATATACGGTTGCCTTTTCGGGCGAATCGGAAACGGCAGAGGTGGTGGGGCGTGTAGGATCAAGCTTTTTAGCTTCACGCATAAGCACCCTGTTTATCTTTCTGCCCGTTTCGGTAAGATGATGCGGTTCCTCATTACCAAGCGACCACATAAATACGCTTGGGCGGTTACGGTCACGCTTTATAAGCATTCTAAGCTGCTCTATGCCCTCTTCCGTGGAATGAAACCAACGGGTTTCGTTCATTACGATAAAGCCTAACTCATCAAGCGCATCCATAAATGCTTCGGTTTGCGGATAGTGTGACGTACGGTAGCCGTTTGCACCCATATCCTTAAGCATACGCGCCTTGTACCTTAATACGTTATCGGGAACTGCTTTACCCGTTAAACCAAAGTCCCCGTGACCGCATACACCGTAAACAAATACTCTTCTTCCGTTAAGAATAAATCCTTCATCAGCGGTAAATTCAAAATCCCTGAAGCCGAACCTGTCGTAAACCGTATCGGTAAGCTGTTCTTTAACGTAAATGTCCGTTTTTACCGTGTACAGATAGGGATTATCAATATCCCACAAATTAGGCTGAGAAATTGTTGCCTCATAACGTGCAACGCCTGTTTCACCCGCTTGTATGCACGTTTCACCATATGTGCATAATACTTCTTTACCGTGCTTATCGATAAGGGTTGTCACTGCGCGGACGTTTTCGGTTAAGAATGAATCGTTGCGTATTTCGGTATCAACCAATACCCGCCAATCATCGTTGTTCTTTTTAGCACGTATAAATACACCGTAAAGGTCAACGGCAACAGGCTCGGTCTTTATTAACCATACGTGGCGGTAAATTCCACCGCCCTGATACCACCAGCCCTCGTTCTGATGAAAGCGCACGTGAACGGCAAGCACGTTGTCACCGCCGTAGTTGATATAATCGGTTAAGTCCACAAGAAAGCTTGTATAACCGCAGTTGTTATGCTTAAGTTCACATCCGTTAAGGTAAACCGTAGCACGTGTTGCCACGCCCTCAAACAGCAAGCAGATGCGTTTGCCATTTTCTTCCTTTTCTATCTTAAAATGCTTTCTGTACCAGCCGTTTTCATATTTAAAGAGACCTAACGCAGGGTTTTCATCTTCATAAATCTCGCCCGAAATTACGTAATCGTGTGGCAAATTTACACTCACCCACTTATCACCGTTGTATTCTACGGTTCGCGAATAGTTGCTTACCGCATCCTGATAATAAATAGATGCAGGCCCCCACTTCATACTTTCCGTTTTGGCGGATGTATATATAGGTCCCTTTGACTTGGGCATTTCTATTTCAATATCGCCCTTGTGGAAAAGCCAATCCTTATCAAAAAGAATCTTCTCTCGCATTATAATTACTCCTTATGGTTTTTTCATAGTAAGTGAAATACGTTTCTTATTAACGTCAACACCAAGCACCCATACGGTTACTACCTGTCCCACTTTAAGCACCTCCATAGGATGTTTAATGAAGCGGTCGGTTATCTGCGAAATGTGAACCAATCCATCCTGATGTACACCGATATCAACGAATGCACCGAAGTCGATAATATTGCGTACCGTGCCCTTTATTTCCATACCGGGTTTAAGATCCTCCATACCCATTACCTCACGCTTAAGCATAGGCGGCGGAAGCTCATCACGAATATCTCTTCCCGGCTTTTCAAGCTCCTTGATTATATCCTTTAACGTAGGCTCACCCACGTTAAGCTTTTGGGCAATTTCCTTTAAGCCGATTGCCTCAGCCTTTAAGGAAAGACCTGTAAATTCTTTATCCTTTTTAACGTTATAGCCGCACATTTCCAAAAGTCCCTGTGCCGCTTCATAGCTTTCGGGGTGCACCGCAGTATTTTCAAGCACGTTATTGCTTTCGGGTACACGCAGGAAGCCTGCGCACTGTTCAAACGCCTTGGGACCAAGCTTGGCAACCTTTTTGAACTGACTGCGTGCGGTGAACATACCGTTCTCCTCACGGTATGCAACAATATTCTTTGCAAGTGCATCGCCTATGCCCGCCACGAATGAAAGAAGACGGGGTGATGCAGTATTAACGTCAACACCAACGTTATTAACGCAATCCTCTACCACACCTTCAAGGGTAGAATCAAGCTGCTGGGGGGGCATATCGTGCTGATACTGACCTACGCCGATTGCCTTAGGCTCAATTTTAACAAGCTCGGCTAAAGGATCCTGAAGCCTTCTTGCAATACTTACCGCACTACGAAGCGAAACGTCATAATCAGGGAATTCCTTTGCCGCAAGGGCTGATGCAGAATATACGCTTGCGCCTGCCTCAGATACCACCATATATGAAAGGTCTACACCCTTCATTTCGCCTATTATGTCAGCAACGAGCACCTCGGTTTCATGGCTTGCGGTGCCGTTACCGATAGCAATGATATTAACCTTATGCTTAAGTATAAGTGCCTTTAAAAATTCCTTTGCCTTTTCTTTATCGTGATTTGGAAGCGTTGCGTAAATAACGCCTGTATCAAGTACCTTACCTGTTTCATCAACAACCGCAACCTTACAGCCTGTACGGTAGCCGGGGTCAAGACCCAAGGCAATCTTGTTCTTGATAGGCGGTGCCATAAGAAGCTGACGTAAATTTACGCCAAACACCTTTATTGCCGCTTCAGTTGCTTTATCGGTCAGCTCGGAACGGATATCACGCTCAATCGCAGGGAAAATAAGACGCTTATACGCATCCTCTGCCGCCTCAAGCACTTGCTTTGAGCACGCATTTTCGCCAACGATATGTATATTTTTAATGATATTCATTGCCTTTTCTTCGTTAAAGTCTACAGAAACCTTTAAGAATTCTTCTTTTTCACCACGGTTTACTGCAAGAATTCTGTGTCCTGCAAGCTTGGTGATGGGCTCAGAAAATTCCTTATACATTTCGTACACGCCAAGATCCTCTTTTTCACCGCGTGAAATAAGATCACCGTTGTGATAGCACACGTAGCGGATACGCTTTCTTGTTTCGGCATCGTCGGATATTTTTTCCGCAATGATATCCCTTGCCCCCTGAAGTGCATCCTCAACGCTTTCAACACCTTTTTCGGCATCAATGAACGCTTTTGCTTCTTCAATCGGGTCAATATCGGTTTGCAGATATATTTTTTCTGCCAACGGCTCAAGTCCCTTTTCCTTTGCAACGCTTGCACGCGTCTTTCGTTTGGGACGGAACGGACGGTAGATATCCTCAATTTCAGTTAAGGTAACCGCATTTTTAAGTGCTTCTTGTATTTCGTCGGTAAGATTGCCCTGCTTTTCGATAGCCTCCATTACCTTGCCGCGCATTTCCTCAAGCTTGCGCAAAAAATCAAGTCTGTCAGCAAACTCACGCAATATCTGATCGTCAAGCGAGCCTGTTTTTTCTTTTCTGTATCGGGCAATGAAGGGAATGGTATTACCTTCATCAATAAGCTGAATTACGTTTTCAGCCTGCCACGTTTGTATTTTAAATTCTTCTGCTAATTTAATTGCTTCCATTTGAATCACCCTTCGTGCATATGATACTGTTAATTTTACCACAGTAATATAAAAAAAGCAAGCCTACACGCGACTTTCTTTGCAAGCATTAAAGAATTGTTGTATTTTACTTGAAATAGTGCTATAATTTATCCGAGGTGTTAATTATGATTAAGAAAAGATATGATATTTTAGGCGAAACGCTTGTAAAAACGTTTAATTCACGTTTCTTTGAAAGCTATTACTGTTCAACCAAGGAAGATGCCTGCACACAGGCGCTTAAGCTTATAAACGAGGGCGATACTGTTTCGTGGGGCGGAAGTGTTTCTGCAGTACAATGCGGAATAATTGATAAAGTAAAAAACGGAAACTATACTGTTGTTGACAGGGCTCTTGCAAAGGATGCCGAGGAAAAGGACGAATTAATGCACAAGGCTTTCTTTGTGGATACATATATTATGAGCGCAAACGCAGTAAGCCAAAGCGGCGAGCTTGTAAACGTTGACGGTAACGGAAACCGAGTAGCCGCACTTTGTTACGGACCAAAGCAGGTTATAGTTATCGTAAGCTTAAATAAAGTGATGCCCGACCTTGATAGCGCAATAAAGCGTGCAAGAAGTGTTGCCGCACCAACCAACGCACAACGCTTTGGACTTGATACCCCTTGCGCCAAAACGGGACAATGCTTTAACTGCACCAATCCCGATTGCATTTGTGCCGATATTGTTATCACACGTATTTCAAGACCGAAAAACAGAATAAAAATAATCTTCTGCGGTGAAGATATGGGATACTAAAATTTAAAAAAATAAAACGGAGCAAGAAATTGCCCCGTTTTTTTATCATTATTTATTCTGCCTGATCGTTATTTTCCACTGTTTCGGGTGTTTCTTCTGTTATTACCTCAGCTGTGGCTTCTACAAGCTCTTCCTCAGGAAGTGCTTTAAGCTTACGTGCCGCAATAACACCGTTCACAAGTGAGAAGATCACCCAAGCGTGAAATACGATATCCAATATTACACTGGCTAAATCTGCACTGCAAATATACACCATTACCGCAGTATCGATAATAAACAACACAAGCGCCGCTATAAGCCAGCCTGCCTTGTTACTGTTTTTTGACGCAAAGTAGGAAATAACGTAGAAAGCGATGATCGCTGCCGTAACTGCCAAAAGAATATAGAGCAGTGATATATCCGCAGCCTCACTAGGCATTACGCCTAAGTTCTCGTAAACATCGGGATCATAGGAAAGTGTGTAAAACATTCCGTAATCAGTAAGAAAGTACGGTATGAACGCAGAGAACAGGAAATAAGTTCCGCTGCTTGTTACCGCAAGTATGACGTTGATCAAGGTGAATACGGCAACGATAAGTAAATTAGCTCTTGATGAATTATATTTTGTTTCAAGTGCCTGTCTTTCGCTCATTTCTGCATAAGCATTTTTGTTAAATAGACCCATAACAATATTTCTCCTTTTGTTTAATTATGGGTATTATATCACGCATAAATTAAAAACACAATATTTTTATGCCTTAATTTTTTTAAAATTTCCGCAGGTCTCGTTCACCGTTTCCGAGAACGCAAAGGTGTTTTCGTATTTATCAAGAATCTTTTTAAATTCTGCGGTCTGATTTCTATTTATAACACATAAAAGCACTGTTTTTTCGTTATCGGTATATGCACCGCGTGCAGTAACCTTGGTGGCACTGTGCTTAAGGGTATATAAAATTTCGTTGGCGATCTCTTCGGGATGCTCGGTTATTACGGTGAACTTACAGGCAAGCTTTGTTCCCCTTATAATAAGGTCACCAACGCAGTTTGAAACAAAGCAATAGGTTATGCAAAGCGCAACAGGCTCATAATCAACGGTGCCTGCTGAATACACAAACAATGATGCTTAAGCTTTAAAGTGTCTGTCTTCCACGTTCTTAAAGTTTTGCAGACGAAAATTATCGGCTAAAAACTTACAGAACCTTTTTGTTGCCTCAAAGTACCGAGCTCTTGTTTTAAAGCTAAGCTCGTTGCTGTGCCTATAGATAGACTCAACTTGAGCAAGTAAGTTCTTATACAAACCCGGGTTTGACACTGTAATATTATTAGAATCTGACATAGCAAACCTTCTCCTTTTTCTAAAAATTTTATTTCAACACAAGGATAGGGACCAAGCCTTGCGTAAAAAGCTGTGAACTAAAATAGTAATAAGTGTATTTAATAAACGAAGATTATTTGCGATAATATCATATTATGATATAATAAAAAACAACTGATAATAGTTTTTGCTGAAAATTGACAACTGGTGGTTGAGTTTGCATACGAACAAGTTGTTGATTACAAACTGAATTACATATACAATGTAATTACAGTCGAAGCGCGCACGGCAAGTATGTTGATATGTTGAAAGGAACAAATATTATGAAAGAAATTAACATTTCTAAGAATATCTCTGATTTAAGAAAGAAAAAAGGTATCACACAAGAACAGTTAGCTGTTGCGCTGAATATATCTCCACAGGCTGTTTCAAAATGGGAGACGAACACATCTCAGCCCGACACGCAAACACTTCCTCTTATTGCAGAATACTTTGAAACCAGTATTGATTATCTTTTCTATGGTGAGGAATACGCTTACAACGATATTTATAATAAGATTTGGGATAAGGTAGCAGAGCATTCTCAACAAAGTAAAGAGTCGTACAAAGAAGCTCTAACAATTTTTGCGTATGCTCATCACGGCATAAGCAGATGGAATAATAAAAATAGAACTCCGACCATGTATGATGAACCTCTTCACTTATCTAATGAAAATGGCTTGTCATTGTTGTCTGGCAAAGGTTATGGTGCAATTATTACAAGAAACTTTTTTGAAAATATTAATCAAGACACCGTGGAATTTGCTCAGAAGATATTACCCGTCCTTTCAGAAAAGAATAATCTTATAGTTTGCCTTGCTATAATATCAATGAGCGATATTAGCCTTGGAGAGTTGCAAGAAAAACTAGGCTTTGAGCAAAATGTTTTAAGAAAAGCTCTTGATGAATTAATTGCTGTAGAAATTGTTGTTGAAAAGAAATCAAAACACAAATCTTTAGGCTTTACCTATGATATCAACAGTATGTACCATACATATATTTGCATTCTTTTAGCAACAATTGAAATGCAACGCTTTTCGCTGGGAGGCATTTCCTGTTGTATGGGATACGGAGATTATCCAATTGGCTTGTAATTTTTGCCCCGCTTCTGCGGGGTATTTTCGTCAATAAAATATCTAGGTTTTTCCTGACGAAAACTATGATACAGTAGGATATATCGCAAGTATTACAAAGCGTTGAATGAAATTTCAAAAATTTTGTGTTATAATTTTCTATAATTGAACCTTTTGATGTTTTGAATCGACTATATAAATGAAATCGATTTCAAGACCAATCAATAAGGAGGTGATAATGTGAACGAATTTGAAAGGTTATTGCAGGAAAATCTTGTGCCTCTTGAACGATATGTTAAGTTTAAAATTAACAATAAACACGATGCAGAGGATATTATTCAAGATGTCTGCCTTATCGCGACAATGAAATTTGAAACCATCAAAAACGCATCGGCTTTCAAGTCATGGTTAATTGGTGTTGCAAATCACAAATGCAACGACTATTACAGACAAAAAGCGAAGAACTTAAATATTCCCTTGGAGCTTATGACCGAATCAATGTTATGTAAAGGACGATTCGGTATTACCGAAAAAAGTGTTGTACGTGACACTTTGGATCTTCTCGGCGACAAAGAAAAGCAGATTTTGTATTTGTATTTCTTCAAGGATCTGTCACAAGAGAATATTGCAAAAAAACTAAGCATTCCTGTTGGTACGGTCAAAAGTCGGCTCTATCATGCGAAAGAAAAATTCAAGCAGCATTATCTCAGTAAAGAAAACTTGAAAGGAGAAATAATTATGAAAAAATTACCCGATACTTTACCTGAATATAATATTGAGGTCATCTCCGACCCTGTATTTCCGATTATATTTGAAGAACTTCCAAACTGGTTTATTATTCCAAAGGAGGGAGAAGAAATTATATGGGCAAGTTATAATATGCCCGGCAGAAATATAACTGAAAGGGTACATTCTAAAGTAACTTCTGTAGCATTCATCCATGGTATTGAAGGTGTGGAAATTTCGACCAATTCTGAAAGCAAAGATGGCAAATATATTGATAATGCACCGCACAACTACTATGCACAGCTTACAAACTCACATTGTCGCTGGCTTGGGGAAAGCTATGTAGATAAAAATGGAGCCAAACGACTTTTTACGTTTTTGGACGGAGATGATTTCATATCTGAATGGGGTTATGGCGAGGACAATCTTGGTAGCGAAACGCATCTCGCACCCCACGGAGTTATAAGTCGAAACGGCAATACAGTTTCGGTATCCACAGATAAGCACATTATCGATGTTGTGGGACGTTATAAAGTTAAAATTCTCAAAAAAGAGTTTGACACAGTATGCACAATGGAGTATTTCGAGAATGGAGCGCTGACAGAACAATATATTGATAAAAACGGTCGAACAGTTCTTTGGCGAAGATTTAACAAAAATGATTGGGCAAACAAACATTACGGAAAACTGTGGACAGAGTTGCTTCCTCACAACGAAACACTCATCGTTAACGGCGAAACCTATGTTCATTGGTACGATTCCATAACCGATTATATTCTCTAACCCAATGCCCCGCTCATGCGGGACATTTTCGTCAATAAATTTCTTCAAGAATTACTGACGAAAATAATTTTGTGAACGAAAAATTTTGCCCTGCTCATTTGCAAATGAAAGTCATATATCATTTCAAAACGTAAAGCATAGAAAATTGCTTTTATAGATTGTGCTGACCTGATATCGAAAAGAAAGTAATCTCGCAAGGACTGTCAGCACAATCTTTTTTTACGGGAAATGAAAGTAATTTCGAAATATTCTCTCGAAACTAAGGCTATTTAACATCATTTAAGAAAACAACAAACCCGAACGTTTCACCAATCGGTAAAAGGTTCGGGTTTGAATGCTTTGGTGCGGATAACAGGAGTTGAACCTGCACATCAAAGATACCAGATCCTAAGTCTGGCGCGTCTGCCAATTCCGCCATATCCGCATATCAGGGTAACGGTTATTTGTCACCTTTTTTATTTGTTCCGTAAATTGCAATG
>JAZQTV010000129.1:0-10872 GCA_045630945.1 Clostridia bacterium | reverse complement strand
CTGAATGTAAGACAACCAAGCCGTTACCTGCTGATGAAATAACTGTTCCTTGTCCCAAGTGTGGCGGAAAGCTTGTTCACCGTATTTCTAAAAAAGGAAAGAAGTTCTTCGGTTGCAGTAATTATCCCGAATGTGATTTTGCTTCGACGGGCTTACCGACGGGTGAAAAATGTCCCGAGTGCGGCGGTTTTTTAATTAAAGGATTTAAGGGGAAAATTCTTTGCAATAATTTTGAGTGTAAGTACACAAAAATACAGAAAAAAGAAACGGAAAAAGAGAGTGAATAAATGAAGGTTTCGGTTATCGGTGCAGGGTTAGCGGGATGTGAAGCCGCTTATCAATTATTAAAGCGCGGTGTAGAGGTAGATCTTTATGAAATGCGTCCGCACAAGAAAACACCTGCACATCACGGTGGTGGATTTGCTGAACTTGTGTGCTCAAATTCACTTCGTTCTGACAGGCTTGAGAATGCCGCAGGATTATTAAAAGCGGAATTGAGAGAACTTGATTCGGTTATAATGCGTGCGGCAGAGCAGGCGAGAGTTCCTGCAGGTGGTGCACTTGCAGTTGACAGAAATTCTTTTTCTGAAAACGTTAAAAACATTCTTTTTTCATTTGAAAATTTAAACTTTATTAACGAGGAAGTTGTTAATATTCCGGAAGGCCCCGTTATTATTGCTGCAGGTCCGTTGTGTAGTGATGCACTTACTGAACAAATTTTAAAGCTGACGGGTACGGAATATTGCCATTTTTACGATGCGGCGGCACCTATTGTCACGAAAGATTCAGTAAATATGGATATCGCCTTTCGCGCAGGAAGATACGACAGAGGTGATGATGACTATATAAACTGTCCTATGAGCGAAGAAGAGTATAATGCCTTTGTTGATGCACTCGTTACCGCAGAGGTTGCACCTGTGCACGGATTTGAGGGACAGGTTTTTGAGGGATGTATGCCTGTTGAAGTTATGGCTTCAAGGGGAAAGCAGACGCTTGCATTTGGACCGTGCAAGCCTGTTGGCATTGTTGATCCAAGAACAAATCAGTCGCCTTATGCGTGCGTTCAGTTAAGACGTGACGATGCAATGGATACTTTGTATAATATTGTTGGCTTTCAGACACATTTGAAATTTCCGGAGCAAAAACGCGTATTTTCAATGATTCCCGGACTTGAAAACTGTGAAATAGTTCGCTACGGTGTAATGCATAGAAATACGTATATTTGTTCACCCAAGCTTCTTGATTACACCTTTGCGTTAAGAAATAATAATTTAATTGCGTTTGCAGGTCAAATCACTGGTGTAGAAGGGTATATAGAATCAACAGCATCGGGATTTATTTCTGCTATTTCGATGTACCAAAGGCTTAATGAAACAGAGATTACTGATTTTACTAACGAAACAGCGATTGGTGCTTTGGGTCATTATGTTTCTTCGGGAAGCGGAAGGGATTTCCAGCCCATGAATATAAACTTTGGAATAATAAAGTCGCCCGAATTTAAAATTAAAGGCGGCAAGCAGGCGAGATATGCATATATATCTCAAAAGGCCCTTGAAAAAATCAAGGAATTAAAGGAGACGATCTAGTATGGAATTTAGAGGAACAACTATTGTTTGCGTAAGAAAAAACGGTAAATGTGCCCTTGCAGGTGACGGACAGGTTACAATGGGTGAATCCGTTGTTATGAAAGCTACTGCAGTTAAGGTGCGCAAATTGTTTAATGATACTGTATCGGTTGGATTTGCAGGCTCTGTTGCTGATGCATTCACACTTTGCGATCTATTTGAAGCAAAACTTCAGGAGCATTCGGGGAATTTATATCGCGCAAGTATTGAGCTTGTTAAGATGTGGCGTCGTGACCGCTCGTTAAGTAAGCTTGAAGCAATGCTTATTGCGGCAGATAAAAATTCCACGTTGGTATTATCGGGTACGGGTGAAATAATTGAACCTGATGATGGAATCGTTGCAATCGGAAGCGGTGGAAATTATGCGCTTGCCGCCGCACGTGCATTATGTGAAAACACCGATCTTGAGCCTAAAGAAATCGTATATAAGGCACTTGAGATAGCAGGAAAGATCTGCGTGTTCACAAACGACCATATTACAGTTTTGGAGGTTTAAGATGCAGTATTCACCTAATGAAGTTGTTGATGAATTAAGCCGATATATTATCGGACAAAATGAAGCTAAACGTGCAGTTGCAGTTGCATTAAGAAACCGTTACAGACGCAGTAAGCTTCCTAAGGAATTACAGGATGAAATCACTCCTAAAAACATTATAATGTCAGGTCCTACGGGTGTTGGTAAAACAGAGATTGCCCGCCGTATTGCTAAAATTGTTGGTGCGCCCTTTGTTAAGGTTGAAGCAACCAAGTTTACCGAGGTTGGCTACGTTGGCCGTGACGTTGATTCGATGATTCGCGATCTTGCTGAAGCATCGATTCGTCTTATTAAAGAAGAAAAAACAAATCAGCTTAAGGATAAACTTGAAAACATTACGACTAACAGACTTATTGATATTCTTCTTCCTATGCGCAAAAAGAAGGAGGATGAGGTTGATGATATTTCTGTTCGTCGTGACGCGATTAAGAGTGATCTTGAAAAAGGAAAAATCGAAGAGCTTCCTGTTGAAATAGAGGTTGAGGACAAACCTCAGGGAATGAACGTTGAAATGCCCGGTCAACCCGAAATTGTTATTGGTGATATCTTTGGCGGTATGATGCCCAAGAAGATGAAAAAACGCAAGATGCCGATAAAAGAAGCGCGAAAGGTTATTTCCCAACAGGAATTAAATAAGCTTATCGATATGGATGCTGTTACGCAAGAAGCACTTGAGCGTGCAGAACAGAGCGGAATTATATTCATTGATGAAATTGATAAGATTGCATCAGGCTCTGCAAGCGGCAGAGGACCCGACGTAAGCAGGGAAGGTGTTCAAAGAGATATTCTTCCGCTTGTTGAAGGTTGTACGGTAAATACGAAATACGGTCCCATTAAAACGGATTATATTTTGTTTATAGCCGCAGGTGCATTCCATTTATCAAAAATTACCGATCTTATTCCTGAACTTCAGGGTCGTTTTCCGTTGCACGTTGAGCTTAGTGCTTTAGGTGAAAATGAATTAAAGGATATTCTTGTTCGCACGGATAATGCGCTTATCAATCAGTATAAGGCACTTCTTAAGGTTGATAACGTTGATCTTGTGTTTACAGATGAAGCTATTGATATGATTGCACACTACGCTTACGTAGAAAACGAGGTAAAAGAGAATATCGGTGCAAGACGTTTGACCGCAGTAATGGAAAAACTTCTTGACGAGGTATCGTTTACTGCGACTAATGAGCTTCCAATGCACGAGGTTTTGGTTGATAAACGGTATATTGAAGCGCATCTTGGTGCAAATGCTTCGGATAAGGATATTAGGAAATATATTATTTAATTTGAATGAGTCAACTGAATGTTGGCTCATTTTGTATATTTAAAAGGTGAAACGGATAAAATAACTGTATAAAAAATTAAGGAGAAAAGTATGCAAGCAATTATTTTAGCCGGCGGCTTCGGTACAAGATTAAGGCCGCTTACAGATGAAATTCCTAAGCCGATGGTACCTGTGTTGAATAAGCCGTTAATGGAATATTCAATTGAACTTTTACGTAAGCACGGCATAAATGAAGTCGGGATAACGTTAATGTTTTTACCGCAATATATTCGTTCTTACTTTGGCGATGGTTCAAGATACGATCAGGTCATAACTTATTTTGAGGAAGAAAAACCTTTAGGGACTGCAGGAAGTGTAAAACGTGCCGAATCCTTAATAAAGGATACGTTTATTGTTTTAAGCGGAGATGCACTTACAAACGTTGATATTACTAAAATACACAAATATCACAAAAGCATAGGTGCTGACGTTACTGTAGTATTATCAAAACAGACAGATCCTTTAGAATATGGTGTAGTTCTTACCGATACGGATGGCAGAGTAATTTCCTTTAAGGAAAAGCCGTTATGGGAAAACGTTGTAACAAATACGGTAAATACAGGTATTTATATCATTGAAAAACACGTATTAGATAAAATCCCCAAAGATAAGGAATTTGATTTTGCAAAAGATCTTTTTCCTATGCTTTTAAATGAAAAATATAATATATACGGCTATATAACCGAGGATTATTGGTGTGATCTAGGCAATCCTGAAATGTATTTAAAAGCAACAAACGATATTCTGAACGGGCGTTTTTATGATAAAAAATTTGAAAATGTTATTGAAGAAAACGTAAGAATATCAGAGAACACAAAGTTGATACCGCCTGTATATATATCGAAAAATACAGTTATTAACGGCAAAACTTTTATTGGTCCCAATTGTGTTATCGGTGAAAACTGTATGATTGAAAATGTCGATATCAATAATTCTGTTGTGTGGAATAACTCGGTAATATCAGACAGTAAATTTACTGAATGTATTGTTGGAAATGATTCGGAAGTAAATAAAACTGTATTCGGTGGCAAAAACATCGTTGGTTCAAACGTTAAGCTAAATAATAACGTTCAATTAAAATACGGTGCAGTAATCAACAATAACGTTCGTATTTCACCGTATTCCGTACTTGAAGGTACGGTAAAAGAAAGCAACGTAAAAAAAGAATCTTTATGGGAAAACGGTGCGATAAACGGAATTTGGAACCATCATATTAAAAGTAGTCATCTATTGGGTATTGCATCTTCTTTAAAACGTGATAAGGTTATTGTTTGCTACAATAAAACGTCGCTTTCTTGTGCTGTTGCAAACCACTTATCTTCGTACTTTTCGTTAGTTGGAACAAACGTATACGTTGCGTGTGCAACGGAGAGCTCTTGGAGATTTTATTCTTCTGTAAATTCGGTATACGGAGTTTATATTTACGAAAAAAACGAACGTTTGTATATACAAATTTGTGATTCAAAAGGATTAAATATTTCTAACAACGATGAGAAGAAAATTGATTTTTCGCATAACGAGATGTCGTTAAATTGTGGAAAAATAATTCATCTTAATTCTTTGGATAATGATTTTGAGTTTTTTCTTAATGCATCAGTTCCTTTTTCAAAAGAGAACGTTGAAATTTATTCTGATATAAAAATCAAATTGCATAATATAATCAACGTTACAGGTGATTTTATTAAACAGGGAAGCGTTACAAAGGCGGCAGTAGTTGAAAATAGCGGTACGGTAACTGAGGTGTACGTTGATAACAAAAAGCTTTCTTTGTTTGATTTTTTGAAGTTGAAATTAGAAATTACAAAAATGCTCGGCTGTAATAAGATTTTTTTACCCGCATACACACCAAGCGAGCTGATTGAAACGGCAAATACGTACAATATAACTGTTTTAAATACGCTTCAGCACAAGGGAAATTCGATGCAGCAGTCGGAAAGATTTAATTCAGTAGAGGTTCTTCTTGAATACGTTCCGCATTTCTTTGCGATGTCGTTGTCTTTTTATTTGCAAAAGCAACAGATAAAAGAGAAAAGTAATATTCTTATTTCAAAATACGAATTTAACGTTGCGCCCGAAAAAGCCTTAAATACCATCTTTTCATTTAATAAAGATAAAAACTCGCATGCTATAACTGCAAGGCATAAAAACGCCGTTATAACGCTTGTGCCACGAAATAACGGTTATTCATTTGCTGCATATACACGCTTTAACAGTGAAGAATATTCAAGCGACGTTATTGAAGATTTTATAGACGCTAATTTAAATAAATAAACGGATCCGATAACAATTCGTTATCGGTTACATAAAACGACTAAATAGCCTAAATATAATTACTTGCAAATTCAGTACATTTGATGTATAATTTAATATATATTACTATATGGAGGTACATTTGTGGCAAAAACTAAGCACAAATTGAAAATAATACCGCTTGGTGGCGTTGAAGAAATAGGAAAAAATATGACCGCTATTGAATATGGTAACGATATTATCGTTATTGATTGCGGTTCAATGTTTCCTAATGAAGATCTTTACGGAATAGATCTTGTTATTCCCGATACGTCATATCTTGAAAAAAATATTGATAAGCTTCGTGCTTTTATCATTACTCACGGTCACGAGGATCATATTGGTGCTATACCGTATGTTTTCCAAAAAATCAATGCACCTATTTATTGTACACGTCTTACGCAGGCGCTTATTGAAAATAAGTTAAAAGAATATAATATGCCTACGAAAGTTAAAATGCATTGCATTAAGCCCAAGGATACGGTAAATATAGGATGCTTTTCAGTAGATTTTATTAAGACGAACCATTCTATTGCAGGCGCAGTTGCGTTGGCGATACATACGGCAGTAGGTACCGTGATACATACAGGTGATTTTAAGGTTGATTATACGCCTGTTGACGGTGACGTAATTGACCTTGCATCATTTTCTAAATACGGCGAAGAAGGCGTTCTTCTTTTAATGTCTGACAGTACTAATGCTGAACGTGACGGCTTTACAATGAGTGAAAGCCGTGTTGGCGAGTGCTTTGAAAAATACTTTGATGAGGGTAACGATAACAGAATTATTGTTGCAACGTTTGCAAGTAACGTTCACCGCATACAACAAATTGTTGATTGTGCGGAAAAGCACAACAGGAAAATTTGCTTCTTGGGCAGAAGTATGGAAAACGTTTCAAAAATTGCTGCTGAGCTTGGGGAGCTTATTGTTAATCCCAAAACAATAATTACACCTGAAAAGGCTGAATCAATGCCTAAAGAACAGGTTGTTATAATTACAACCGGTTCACAAGGAGAGCCGATGAGCGGACTTTCAAGGCTTGCTTCGGGTGATCACTCTAGATTAAAGCTTACAAAGGGTGATATGGTTATCGTATCGGCATCAGCAATACCCGGCAACGAAAAAATGGTGTATCGCGTTATAAATAACCTGTACAGATTAGGTGTTGTGGTTATTTATGAAGCGCTTGAGACCGTTCATGTTTCGGGGCATGCGTGCAAGGAAGAATTAAAGCTCATTCTTTCTTTGACAAAACCAAAATATTTTATGCCTGTACACGGTGAATACCGTCATTTGATGCAACATGCAATGCTTGCAGAAAAGCTTGGTATTGACAGCAGCAACATATTTATGCCCGAAATCGGTAAGGTTCTTGAAATTAGCAAAACCGAGGCAAAGCATAACGGCAACGTAACGGCAGGTGTTGTTATGGTTGATGGGCTTGGTATCGGTGACGTTGGAAATGTTGTTCTGCGTGACAGAAAGGTATTGTCGCAGGATGGATTGCTTGTTGTTTGCATAACTCTTTCAAGCATTGACGGTGCACTTTTGACCGAGCCTGATATAATCTCCCGTGGCTTTATATATATGAAAGACAACGAGGAGCTTATTCACGAGCTAAAGGATACGGTTCATGCATTAATAGAAGATATGCGTGCGGACAGATTGCACGATTGGTCTTACATTAAAAATGAAATAAGGCATCAGGTGAAGGATTTCCTTTATTCAAAGACGAAGAGAACACCTATGATATTGCCTATGATTATTGAAATATGAGTAGTGTAAATAAAAAAATCGATATAAAAGTTATTTGGGCAAAAACAAAAAAGAAAACCGCACAAATTAAAGATAAAACACTTTTATGGATTGGCGGAATTATCGGTACGGGCAAAAACAAAAAAGAAACCTGGCGCAAAATCAGACCGTGGACTATTTATATCATAAGCGCAATTCTTATTATTACCGTATTTGCAACCGCAATATCCGTTACGTTAAATCACTTCTTTGGTGCGTATGATAAAAGAGATAAAACGCCCATTCTGTTTACGATAAGCGAAGGTGCATCGATGTCATCGGTAGCATCAAAACTTGAGGATGCGGGCTTAATAAAGTCTTCTATGGGTATTAAGCTTCTTGCTGACTTTACAAGTGTATCATCAAAGATTCAGAATGGTGAATACGTTCTTGACAGAACAATGTCGGTGCAGGATATACTTGATATTATTACAAGATCGACTACTTCAGCAAGAGTTGTTAGTGTTACACTTGTTGAAGGTATGACAGTTGCCGATTTTGCAGAAACCTTAAAAGCGGGTGGCGTAATTTCTTCTGTTGATAGCTTCCTTGCAGAGTGTAAGAACGCAAAAAATTATTCCGATTATTATTTTGTTCCTGCACTTATTGATAACGGCAATTTGAAATATAGCTTTGAAGGATATCTTTTTCCTGATACATATGAGTTTTACGCAGATTCTTCAAATGACGTTGTAATTAAAAAGCTTTTGTCGCGTCTTAACAGTCTTTATACCGTTCAGCTTACTGAAAAAGCTGAATCTATGGGTTTGACGATGCATCAGGTAATTACCCTTGCTTCAATCATTGAAAAAGAGGGAAGGGGAGAGGACTTTTCAAAGATTTCTGCAGTATTTCATAACAGATTAAAAAAAGGTATGAAGCTTGAATCTGACGTAACTGTTCAATACGCGCTTGGTATTAAGAAATTAGTTTTAACGGCAGATCAGTTAAGAACTGATTCACCCTATAACACGTATGTTGTATCAGGTATTCCTGCAGGTCCGATTTGTAATCCCGGAATAGATGCAATTAAGGCGGTGTTGTATCCTAATCAGGAAATATTAGACGGCAACTATCTGTATTTTACGTTAACTGATCCTTACACAGGTGAAGTTAAATATTCAAAAACCTATGAAGAACACGTTAAAATTAAGAATCAGTATCAGCCTGTATGGGATGCATATGATAAGGAACAAGGTAGATAAATGAAAAAAGTAACTATTTATACAGACGGTGCATGTTCAGGTAATCCGGGAATTGGCGGTTGGGGTGCAATTCTGTTTTATAATGAGCACAAAAAAGAAATAAGTGGCTCGGAAGAATTAACAACCAATAACCGTATGGAATTATCTGCCGCAATAAATGCATTAAATCTTTTGATTGAAAGCTGCGAGGTTGAGTTGTATTCTGATAGCGCGTATCTGGTTAATGCGTTTAATGAAAAGTGGATTTACGGCTGGAAGAAAAAAGATTGGAAAAAAGGCACGTCAGATATACCAAACTCAGACCTTTGGCAAATATTATATAGCTTACATAAGACGCATAACATTAATTTTATTAAGGTAAAAGGACATTCAGACAACGAGTTTAATAACCGTTGTGATAAGCTTGCAACAGATGCAATTAAAGATTTCAAAAAACAACAGTAGTTTTATACTGTTGTTTTTTTGTAAAAAAACCGTAACATATGAGTTTTATTGGTTGACAATTTTAATTATAACATATATGATATTGTTACAAAAATATTACAAAACGAGGTAAAAAGTGAATGTAATTAAGATACGTAAAGATGCTAAAGACAAGAGAAAAATATATATTTTGCGCAGAGTTGTTTTTGTGGTGATTGTTTTTATATGCGTAATTTCCTTATTATTTATAATTTTTAGCGATAAAAACAGTATAAATATTGCGGCAGAAGTTGATATCACGCCTAAAATTGATACTTATACGCCGTTTTTAGCCATAACGACACCTGAGCCAACGAAAAAGGCTTTAAAAATACTTATTTATCAAACACATAATGATGAAGCGTATTATAAAGGTAATAAAAAATACGAAGAAACCGACACAGGAAGAACCTTAGATGAAAATTTCAATGTAATTTCGGTCGGAAATTCGTTGAAAAATAAACTAATTGAGTACGGTTTTGATGTTGTTCACGATAAAAGCGATAATGTTTCCGATGGATTTAACGTGGCATATGATACAAGCTTAAAAAATATTAAAGATTACGGTGAATTTGATATTTATATAGACGTTCATAGAGATGCGTATTATCCGACGGAAAATAATTATATAAAGCATAATAATAAAGAATATGCATACATACGGTTTGTTGTTGCAAACGGAACAAAGTATAAGGAAAAACCAAATTATAAAAATAATTATGAGTTTGCAGAAAAAATTTCCGAAGAATTAAATTTTTCTATAAATGGAATTGCAAAAGAAATTTATTTAAAGGATGCACGTTTAAATCAACATCTATCAGATAAATGCTTATTAGTTGAGATCGGAAATGAAAAAAACGATATTGCACAGGTTATAAATAGTGCCGAGCTATTAGCAAGTATTATTGCTAAAATTTGCTAAAATGTATTGACAAATGGTTATTTTGGGTTTAAAATACTCTTAACACTTCGCAAAACTTGTGTTTTGCGAATAGATGCGCAAATACGAACACTTTCCTATACCTCAATAATTATTTAAAGGATGTGCGCTAAATGTCAGATTCTTATTACTTAACAAGAACACAAACTACAAATGAAAAACTGAAAAAAACATTAAACGAGCTTCCGGATCTATGCAAAATATTATTTATAGGCATTCAAAATAATACAGGTCCGCTTACCCGACTTAATTATGCATATGATTTAAGATTGTTTTTTCAGTTTTTATCGCAGGAATTAGATAAGGAAATTAAGAGCATTACGTTAGACGATTTAAAAAAGCTAAACATACACGATATAGAAAATTTTATCAATTATATTTCTTTATATGAAAATGAAGATAAAAAGCTTGTAGAAAATCGTGAAACAGGTCGTGCGCGGAAAATTGCTTCAATAAGAATGATGTTTAAATACTTTTATAAAAGTGGTGATCTTGAATCAAACGTCGCTTCCCTAGTTGATACGCCCAAGATTCATGAAAAAGCCATTATCCGTCTTGACGTTGATGAGGTTGCAAAGCTTCTTGATGAAATTGAATCCGGTGACGGATTAAGTGAAAAGCAAAAGCATTTTCATAATATAACAAAATTACGTGATTTGGCACTAATTACATTGTTTTTAGGAACGGGTATTCGTATAAGCGAA
>JAZQTV010000128.1:0-21112 GCA_045630945.1 Clostridia bacterium | reverse complement strand
TTTCGTTGGGGATAACGATAAGGCTGTCAACCTCTTCCTTAAGCTCACTAATACCGCGGTCAGCATTGTTTGCACGTGCTCTGCCTTCAAAAAGGAAGGGATAGGTAACAACGCCAACGGTAAGAATACCCATATCCTTTGCAACCTCAGCAACAACGGGAGCAGCACCTGTACCTGTTCCGCCGCCCATACCTGCAGTTACGAATACCATATCTGCACCGCGAAGCTGATCCATAATGTCGTCACGGCTTTCCTCTGCCGCTTTTTTACCGATCTCGGGATTTGCACCTGCACCAAGACCCTTTGTTATCTTATCGCCTATCTGTAATTTCTTGTTTGCCTTTGAACGCTGAAGTGCCTGACGGTCAGTATTTATAGCAATATATTCAACGCCTGTAAGACCTGCTGATATCATTCTGTCAACAGCGTTGTCACCTGCACCGCCTACGCCCACAACTTTAAGCTGGGCAAAACCCATTTCAAGATCTATTTCCATAATAAAATTCTCCTTTCAGGAATTACCTTACAAATAATTTTTTTATATTTTCAAAAAACCCCGGCTCATCATCAGTTTCAGCATCAAGGGCAAGATCTGCCACTGCAAGCGCCGATGAATAGCTTGGTTGATTGAAGCAAGTTGACTGTGGTACCACAATGGTCGTATTATGGTTTGTTTCTTTTTGAACAAACTCCCTTAACCCACGCATTGAAGCGGTACCGCCCGTAACAAAAACGGGAACGTAGCTATACAGCCTGCATCCGCTTTTATCAAGTGAATCAATCACAATATCAAGCATTTCCTTAAGCCGTGCTTCAATAATGCCCTGCACCTTGATTGCAGAAAACCTTTCAAACTTATAGCTTGAACGGTCGCAGACCTCATAATAATCATCCTCGCCCAACGAAAGACCGTAAATGGAACGCTTTTTAAGTTCCTCCGCCACGTTAGGCTTAGTATTCATCACACGAATAATATCGTCAGTTATATTTATTCCGCCAAAGGGTAATACCTTGTGGAACATAAGCCCGTCACCGCGTGCAACCATAACGGTTGTTGACGTGTGCCCGATATCTATCATAACCGCACCGTTATCACGTTTTTCCTGTGGAATAAAACGAAGTGCTTCGGCATAGCTTGCACCGATAAACGTGCTTGGTATATAACCGTATTTTACAAGCATCTTGCTTACGCCGTTTATAAACCAACGTTCAGCAAGCACGTACGACGTGATAACGCTTATTTTTCTTGCGCGCCTTGAAACAGGCTCCATCGTCTTTCGCGCATCGTCAAGCATAAAAAGCACGGGACTTCTGTGAATAACGGTATATTCCTTGGGTATCTGAAGCTTGCTTCTGCTTTTTTTGTACAGCAGCTTAATATCTTCCTCAGTCAAGGTACGGGCAGAATCAAATTCTACCTCAGCCTTATTGCATACCACCTTCAGAAAATCTGCAGGAACACCTACGTGCACCTGTTTTACTTTTCTGCCTGCAACCCTCTCCGCCTCACGCAATGCTTCGTTTATTGCGGGGGCAAGTGAATGCTTGTCCGTCCACTTACGGTTTTTATAGCCTGCGTAGTTTACGGACGCACTGCCTAAAATATGAGCTTCGTCATATTTGCCTGCTTCACATATTACAGAAACAACCTTGCTTGTGCCTATTTCAATTACAGTTGAAATCTGCCGCATCAGGTTAATCCTCCAAAAATCAGATATATATAATTATAATATCTCTTATATATAATAACAGATAATTCAAAAAAGTTAAAGTGTTTTTTTAATATTTTCGTAATTTTTTTGCATTTTACTGCATTTTTTCGCTTTTTTTATGCAAAATTAGCTTATATAAAAGCCACCTTCGCTTTCAAGATGAATTATTGAGTCCTCCTTAAGAACACCTTTTACGCTTTCAACAGTTGCTTTAATATTCTTAAGCCTGTCCTTCGCGCTGGTGCCGCCGGCTATCATAACCTTGATATTTCCCTCGTAGGTCAGCAAAATCTTTTGGGGATCTTTCAAATCGATCCCCGTTATTACGCCTGTAAGTCCATACTCCTCAATCGCCTCAAGCACCCTGAACATAGCGTTAAGCTTTTCATCACTTTCGCCCACTATTTTCTTTGCGTACTCAGGCTGTGCAATTCCCATATTGGTCACTATGGTAAGTACCTCGTTTTTAACGGGAAGAAGGGTTAATGCCACTCCTTCCTTATCTATCACGTAGTAGCCGTTTACCGTGCCAATCTGCGCAACGGGAACTCTTTCGCGCACCTTTATCACAACACCCGTAGGAAACGTGCGGCTGATATCCTCAACCACAAGAAACGCATTTTTTTCAATCGCTTCCTTTGCCGCATATTCGTCAACGTGAAGAATGTTAGTACCGTAATTTATTCCGCTTGCAATTATTATTTCATCACTTGAAATAGTTTTGTTGCCCGTTACAGTTATTTCCGTTACGTTAAACAACGTGCTGTTTACAAGAAAAATAAGCACACCGATAAGGATGATAACGAATATCCACATCAGCACCGGACTTGGTCCTAAATTTTCATCCTTCCTTTTTTTTGCCATACTAATCCTCCAAAACGGCAATGTCGCCGCCTAATTCCTTAATTTGTGAAGTAAAGCCGCAATATCCGCGGTCAATAAGTCCGCGGTCACTTATAACAGTTATTCCTTCTGCCGCAAGCCCCGCAACGATTAGTGCCGCACCGCCACGCAAATCGTGGGTGCTTACACTTGCACCGTAAAGTTTTTCTTTTCCGCGTATTATCGCCATACGGTCCTTTATGGTAATATCTGCACCCATTTTTTTCAATTCACCTGCAAGACGGAATCGGTTTTCAAATACGTTTTCTATAAGCACGCACGTTCCCCTTGAAACTGCTTCAAGAGTCATTATCGGTGATTGCAGGTCTGTGGGAAATCCCGGATAAGGCATAGTTTCTATCACGTGGCAAGCAGAAAGCCTGCCATTTGCGCTTACCTGTATTCCCCCGTCCGCTTCGTTTACACTGCATCCGCCCTCGCGAAGCTTTCCTATCAGACAGGTCACGTGCTCAGCGCATCCGTTCTCAATGAATATATCACCCTGCGTTGCCGCCGCCGCAATCATGTATGTACCTGTTACAATTCTGTCCGCCATAGGCGTAAATTCCGTACCGCAAAGTTCCTTTACACCGTGCACCACAATTTTGCTTGTGCCTGCACCCGTTATCCTGCCGCCCATCTTATTTATGAAGTTTTGCAGGTCAATTATCTCAGGTTCCTTAGCCGCATTCACAATTACCGTAGCACCTTCGGCAAGTGAGGAAGCCATCATAACGTTTTCTGTTGCGCCTACGCTTGGATAGTCAAGATACACCTCATTACCTATCAACTGCTTACATGCGCATATGATACTTCCGTCCTTTTCTACTACTTTTACACCAAGATCCCTTAGTCCCTTAAGGTGCAAATCGATAGGTCTGATACCTATATCACAGCCACCGGGGTAGCCAAGCTCCGCTTGCTTTAACCGTGCAACCAGTGGACCTAAAATAAATATAGAAGACCTTAGCTTATTCATAAGCGAATCACTGATTCTTGAATTGCAAATACCCGTAGTATCAATGATTGCCCTACTGTTATCATAATCCACCCTGCAGCCTATACATCCAAGCAATTCGAGCATAGTTTTAACGTCACTAAGGGGCGGACAATTGTTAATGCGGCATTGACCCTTTGAAAGTATCACCGCCGCTAATATTGGTAATAATGAGTTTTTTGCGCCGTGAACACTTACACTTCCTTGAAGCCGTTTCCCGCCGCAAATAACTATTTTTTTCATTTATATGCACCCCATATATCAAATTTCTGTCAATTTAATATATGCGGAATTTTGCTTAATCGTTACTTTCTTTACCGCTTCGCGCCTTTCGCGACGAAACACTTAACAGAACACCCGTTTCACATAAGACTATGCCCAAGGACGTTGCACCCTTCGAAATAAAAGGAAGGGTAACACCCGTTGAAGGTAATACGTTGGTTGCAACGCCCATATTTATAAACGCCTGCAGTACAATCAGCGCAGTAACGCCTACTGCAAGATATGCACCGAAGGTATCGGGTGCTTCCATTGCGGTTTTAACACCGAAAAATGCAAGCGCCACAAAAAGTGCAACAACCAAAAATGCACCTATGAAGCCGAATTCTTCGCAAATTATCGAAAATATGTAGTCGGTATCACTCATAGGCAGGTGTGTAATTTTCTGCTTACTGTTACCAAGTCCCACACCAAACAGACCGCCGTCGCCTATTGCATAAAGTGACTGAACTACCTGATAGCCTGTGGTTTGGGGATATTCCCATGCGTGAAGCCACGCCTGAAAGCGTCTTCCCTGATAGCCTGTTATAGATATCATAATTGGTATAAGGCTTGCTATACCTATACCTGCACCCACAAGCCACTTCCATTGCATACCCGAAACAAACATTACGATAACTACCGCCATAAGAAGCGTAAGCGTTGTAGAAAGGTCGGGCTCGACAATAATACCAAGACACATAATGCCCACAGGCACGATGAGCCACATCCATTCCCTGAACGTGCGATACCACCACTTATTTTGTGAAGTATAGTACGCGGTATAAAGAATTACCATAAATTTTGCAACTTCAGACGGTTGAAACGTGAAGAATCCCAGATCAATCCACCGTCTTGAATCGTAAACGCTCATTCCAAGGGGCGTAAATACCGCCAATAAAAGAGCAAAGCTTATTATCAATCCCGACCAAATTACCCTTGGGTTTTGAAGAATATGATAGTCAAGCCTTGAAATAATAAACATAAAAAGTATACCTACCGCCGCAACAACTGCCTGCAAGCCCATACCGTCAAAAAACGAAGTGTTGCCGTTATGTATAAGCGCATCGTTATAGGATGCACTTAACACCATTACAAGACCGATACACGTAAGGGTAATGGCAATAAACACAATGGGCAAGCTTATTCCCTTGTGCACGTATTCAACTTTTTTTCTTCTTTTTGCCCCTTCTCTCACGCCGGCACCCCTTAAAATTTATTTACTATCTCCTTAAATACTCTTCCGCGTTCTTCAAAATCCTTAAACATATCAAAGCTTGCGCAAGCAGGCGAAAGAAGCACGTTATAGCCTTCCCCTGCCGCATTCTTTGCCGCAATCACGCCGTCTTCAAAACCACCGTCAACAACGGTGTAATTTTTCCAGCCGAATTTTTTTGCGCTTTCCTCAAGTCTTTCTTTTGTAACACCGATAAATACTGTATGCTTGATGTTATCGGTAAATTCCTCAAAAAGCGGATCAAAGCTTCCGCCCTTATCATAGCCGCCAAGAATTAAAACCGTAGGCTTCGTCATTGTTTGAATCGCCTTTATGGTAGAATCGGGATTTGTTCCCTTTGAATCGTTTATATACGTAATACCGTCCTTTTTCGTAACGGTTTCAATACGGTGCTCAACCCCCGTAAACGTAGTAAGTGCTTCCCTTACGCTTTCCTTTTCAACTCCGCAAAGCATTGTAAGAAGTACTGCCGCAAGTGCATTTTCAAGGTTATGAGGACCCTTTATAAGAATTTCGTCACAGGGCACGATAATTTCCTTTTTGCCACCAAATGCAAAAACTACGTTACCGTTTTCAACAAACGCGCCCTCGCTTAATATTTCCTTTCTTGAAAAAAACACCGGGGTTCCGGGTACACTTGAAGCAAGTGCACGCACAGCAGGATCATCATAATTAAGAATAGAAAAATCATCCTTGGTCTGATTTTCAAATACGCGTGCCTTTGCCGCAATGTAGTTTTCCATTGTTTTGTGACGGATCATATGATCCTCGGTTATATTAAGAAGTGCCGCAGTTTTGGGCTTATATTCCTTAATGCCTTCAAGCTGATAGCTGCTTATTTCACAAGCCATAAAATCATTTTCGGTTGCTTCAAGGGAATGGGCAATGTAAGGCTCGCCTATGTTTCCCACAACGAAGCAGCCTTTTTTTGCCGCCTTGAATATTTCTCCCGTAAGGGTGGTGGTTGTGGTCTTTCCGTTAGTACCTGTTATGGCTACCGTGGTGCCCTTACAAAGCCTGTAAGCAAGCTCTATCTCCGCAATTACCTCTTTGCCCTGCGCTTTTGCTTTTTCGGCATAGGGCAGGTTAAGGGGAACGCTTGGCGAAACAACGATTAAGTCTGCCTCATCAACAAGCGCATCGGGCTTTTCGCCAAGTCTGAACGTGTAATCGTTTTTATTTAAAATTTCAAGACCTTCAAGCTGTTCGATAGGCTTTGAATCATTAAGTATTACCTTTGCACCAAGACTTTTTAATACAGGTGCAGCGGCAATACCGCTTCGTGCCATTCCAATTATAAGAACCGTTTTATTTTCCATAATTGCTCCTTAAATCTGATAAGTCAATATAAGTGTTAATGCACATGCAATAATGGTTATAAGCGTGTACATCGACGTTACGGTGGTTTCGTGATAGCCTAAAAGCTCATAGTGATGGTGAAGAGGCGCCATCTTGAAGATACGCTTTCCGTGACGAAGCTTATATGAGCCAACCTGTAAGATAACCGAAACACAGGTCAACACAAGCATAATGCACATTACGGGAAGTAAAAGTGCCGTTTTTGAATATAACGCGCACACCGCCATACATCCACCAAGCGCAAGTGCACCTGTGTCACCCATAAATATTCTTGCAGGATAAGTATTGAACCTTAAAAATCCAAGGCACGAGCCAGCCATAGAAGCAGAAAGCAACGCAAGCTGAAGCTGTTCTTCCTTCGCCGCTTCCTTATCCATAAGCTTTGTGTTCATTAAAATAATTATCATTGCCGCAAGGGTAATGCCTTGAACAAGCGTCATTCTTGAAGCAAGACCGTCAAGACCGTCGGCAAGGTTTTCACCGTTCACTATTGCAAGAATAACGAACATTGCAAACGGAATATACCATATGCCAAAGTTTACCTCACCTAAGAAAGGCACGTACACGTCAGCACCTAAATTTTTATATCCGTACCACGCAACGATAAGCGCAATACCGAACTGACCGATTATTTTTTGGTATGCCCTTAACCCTAACGAGCGCTTTTTGTATATTTTGATAAAGTCATCCAAAAAGCCGATAATACCGTATCCAATGGTAGCAAGTGTTGCAACAAGTGCCGCCCCCTTAAACTTAAACACAAGCGCACATACACCGATGGCAATAACCATCATTATACCGCCCATTGTGGGTACGTTCTGTTTTTTCAAGTGGGATGCGGGTCCGTCATCGCGTACCTGCTGACCAAACTTAAGCTTTTGCATAAGCTTAATGGTAATGGGGCCTATTACAAGGCATACTGCAAAAGCAAGTAAAAACGCATATATTACGCACAATTCTTTACCGAACATTCAGCTTCACTCCTTTTAGGAAAAAACGATCTCTTCTACGGCTTCTCTATCAGAGAAGTGGTGTTTTACGCCTTCAATCTCCTGATAATCCTCATCACCCTTACCGCAAATGGCAATAATATCGCCTTTTTTTGCATATTCCATAGCGTGCTTTATGGCAGAAAATCTATCAGCGTTCCTTATATAACTGCAGGAGGTCTTTTTCATACCCTCTTCAATACTGTCTATTATTTTTTCAGGCTCTTCAAAACGGGGATTATCGCTTGTAATAACGCAATAATCACTTAATCTGCCTGCTATCTCACCCATTATAGGTCTTTTTACCGCATCACGGTTGCCACCGCAGCCGAACACGCAGATAAGCTTACCCTTTTTAAACGAATTGATGGATGAAAGAATATTTTCAAGTCCGTCAGGTGTGTGAGCATAGTCAACTATAACACTTATACCCGTGTTACCCGTATTAACTGCTTCAAACCTGCCCGGTACCGAAGAAAACGTTTCAATACCCTTTATGCATTGTTCAATATTAAGTCCCGCCTTAAGCGCACATCCGATAGCGCAAAGCACGTTACTTATATTAAATAAGCCTGTGGTGTTTGTTTTAACGGTGTATTCCTTTTCTTCATAGCAGAGAGTAAAGCTTGAGGATATTGCACCGATATCAATATTTTTTGCAAAAAGGTCAGCCTTTTCCTTTACCGAATAGGTTATATAAGGAACTTCCTTCTTTGTAAGTTCCCTTCCGAATCCGTCATCAATATTATATATTGCATTTTCAGAAAGTTCTTTTTCAAAAAAGCGTGCCTTCGCATTTGAATAGTTTTCCATGGTAATGAAGTATTCAAGATGATCCTGCGTAAGATTTGTAAATCCTGCAGAAGCAAAAAGCATACCATCTACCTTATGTAAATCAAGGGCGTGTGCAGTAACCTCCATTACCACCCACTTGGCACCATTTTGTACCATTACGCTCAAGGCATACTGTAATTCAATGGGATCAGGCGTGGTAGCGGTAAGAATTTTAATATCAAGCTTTTCATCATCAAGCCATATACCGCCCGTACCGATAACGCCAACAGAAATACCATTTGCTTTGGCGATTGCCTTTACCATATAAGATATGCTTGTTTTTCCGTTAGTACCCGTAACACCAAGCATTTTTACTTTTTTTGCAGGATCACCGTAAAACCTGCTTGCCATATACGACATTGCGCTTCGTGTATTTTTAACGATTATCTGCGGAATGGGACAATCCACTTCCCGTTCAACAACCGCGCATACCGCACCGTTTTTATATGCCGAATCAACAAACCTATGTCCGTCAACCTGCGTACCGCTTATTGCAAAGTACATCGAGCCCTCGGTGCATTTTCTTGAATCTATGGTAAGCGAAGTAACGGAAATATCATCATTTCCGTTTATAAGCTTAACGTCAGCGTTTAAAAATTCCTTAATAAGCATTTTTACACCTTCTATCAATCAATGCCGTAGTACACCGTGGTATCAACGGAGCCTGCACCCTTAATTTTTACAATACTGTGCTTTTCAACCGTGGTATGTGCCGCAGGTGTCTGGCTTGTAACCGTGCCTTCGCCATCTATTTCAACAAGAAGACCTGCGTTTTCAAGATATTCCGTAGCCATATCAACGGGAAGTCCCGTTACCTTGGGTACGTTAACGTATTCCTTTTCAGCCGTTTCGGTAGGCTTTACCTGCATATACTGAAGTATTTTGCCCATCAATTCACCTGCATAGGGTGCCGCAGTTACCGAACCGTAATCGTTATAAACCTGTGCCTCGTCAACCGTAACAAGTACCGCTATCTGCGGATCGTCCATAGGCGCAAATCCGATAAACGAGCCAATGTGTACGCCCTGAAGAATAACACCGTCGCGGTATTTCTGTGCCGTACCCGTTTTTCCACCAACCTTGTAGCCTTCAACCTGTGCGTTCTTTCCGCCGCCCTCTTCAACTACGCTTTCAAGAATCTGGCGCATAAGTGCGCTTGTTTCACTTTTTATTACCTGACGCACCGCCACAGGCTTGTTTTCAACAAGTACATTGCCGTGGTCATCAGTCATTGACTGTACAAAGTAAGGCTGATAAAGAGTTCCGCCGTTTACCACCGCACAAGCCGCAGTTATAAGCTGAAGCGGTGTTATAGCTATCGACTGACCAAACGAAATACGTGCAAGGTCAGTATTTTTTACATATTTAGGTGCAAGGATTATTCCCGACTGATCGGAAGAAAAATCCACGCCCGTTATTGAATTAAAGCCAAAATTATAAAGATATTCGTACAAGGTCTTCTGTCCTACCGAAAGTCCCATCTGCATAAGCGCGGGGTTACAGGAATTTTGAAGCGCCTCGCTTAAATTCTGACTGCCGTGGGGCACGGTACGCCAGCATTTTATTTTTTCACCGTCAACCACGTGATACCCCGAGCAGTAGTAGCTGCTTGACATATTCGCCTTGCCCGAATCTATTGCCGCGGCGGCAGTAAATATCTTAAAGGTGGAGCCGGGCTCATAGGTATCAAGAACACAACTATTTCTTGAATACGCCTTCTTAATATCGCTTGTTGCAGTATTGGGATCGTAATCAGGAAGATTTACCATTGCCTTTATCGCACCTGTTTTGGGATCCATCACTATACAACGAACACTCTTTGCCTGCGTTTCCTCAAGGCACTTGCGCATTACGTTTTCTGCAAATGCCTGTATTGCATAATCAACCGTAAGATTAAGGTTTACACCGTTGGTAGCATCAATGTATCTTTGGTCGCTTCCCGGTATCTGACCACCTGAAACGTTGGTAGAGGATACAAGCTTACCCGTAAGACCGCGAAGCTGCTTATCGTATTTTAATTCAAGGCCGTCACTACCTACGCCGTCAACGTTAACGCTTCCGAGCACCTGCACAAGTGATGTACCCTTGGGATAGTATCTTTTTACGTCATCAACAAGATACAGACCTTTTATATTAAGCATTTCAATATATTCAATCTGCGCATCAGTAAGATGACGGGCAATAACGTATTCACTTAAGGTTTTGCCCTTTACGTAGTTTACCTTTTTAAATATAGTTTCGTAGGAATATTCCTCACCCAAAAGCTGTGAAAGCATAGTTGCAATGCTTTCGGCAGAATAACCCGTGTTTGCAAGGGTCTGCGGCTTTACGTTAAGCGATTTTGATGCGGCACTTATGGCAAGCACTTCGCCCGTAGCATCGTATATCTTTCCCCTTGATGCGCTTACGGTAGATATGGATGACCATTGTCCAAGCGCCTTACGCTGAAGCCTTTCCGATGCAATTATCTGCCAGTAAAACAATGCGCCCACTATGATAGAAAAACATAATATCATAGCCAGGCACACCATTAGTAATCTATTCTTGTATCTGTTAGCCTTTACACCCAACTTTCGATCCTCCTCTGAAGAGAGCTGAACCAGTCAAGTACTGCATCGTACATATTAACGTTCTCTGCTTCCTGTGTCTGAACCTCAGGCTCAACCGTTGCAGGAAGCACTACGGTAACGATCTTATCATTTTCAGGATAGCTTAATTCAAGTTGATTTTCAGCCATATCGAAGTATGAATTAAGCTCACCGCCCCACGAACCGTCCTTTTCAGCAGTGTTTATCATTATTTCAAGATCTGCCTTTTCGTTTGCAAGGGTGCGGATAGTTCTGTTATTGCTGTATATTGCTGCATTACGAGTTACCACTAAAAAGCCCATAGCGGCAACGCAAAGAACAAGCATTACAAGTGCCGTGCATTTTGCAACTGCGGCATTTCTTTCTGCCTTTGCTTCCTTAACCTTGCTTACGGTACGCTTTCTTTGTCTTTCCTCAGGCTGCGGAACATACTGGGGTTTAAGCGCAGCATTACGGTCCGTACCATAGTAAACGTTATATTTAGTTTTAACTGCTCTCTCTCTTCCCATTATATTCACCCTACCATTTAATTATGTTATATGCGCTCCATAGCCCTAAGCTTTGCGCTTTTACTGCGGGAGTTATCGTTTAATTCTTCTTCAGAAGGAAGCACCGCTTTGGTTATTACCTTTACGGTAGGCACCTTACCGCATATGCATACCGGTATGCGTGGTGGGCAGGTGCAAGGATTCTGAAGATTCTGCATCGTATGCTTTATTATTCTGTCTTCAAGGCTGTGGAAGGTTATTACACACATTCTTCCGCCTACGTTAAGTCGCTCACTTACCGCCTTTACAGTGCCTTCAAGAATGCCAAGCTCGTTATTTACTTCGATTCTTATTGCCTGAAAGGTTCTTTTTGCAGGATGTGAGCCTGTCCTGCGCGCGCTTATAGGAATGGCTTTTTTGATAATCTCAACAAGCTCACCCGTTGTTACTATCGAGCCTTTTGCCCTTTCGCCTACTATGTACTGGGCAATTCGTGATGCCCACTTCTCTTCACCGTAGTCACGGATAATTCTTGTAAGTTCCTTAACCGAATACTCATTGACTACGTTAAATGCGCTTATGTACTGATTCTGATCCATTCGCATATCAAGGGGTGCGCTATGCTGATACGAGAAGCCTCTTTCAACTGTATCAAGCTGATATGAACTTACGCCAAGATCAAGAATGCAACCGTCTATTTTTTCAATGCCTAACTCATCAAGCACGCTTGCTATTTCTGAAAAGTTGCTTTTAACAAGCTTTACCCTGTCACCAAAAGGCTTTAACCTTTCGCCTGCCGCCTTTAATGCATCACTGTCACGGTCAATACCAATAAGTGTACAATTGGCTTTTTTCAAAATAGCCTCACTGTGTCCGCCGCCGCCCAAAGTGCCATCAACGTACACACCGCCGTCACGTACGTTAAGTAATTCTATACTTTCGTTAAGCAATACTGATGTATGCTTAAATTCCATTATTTACCCTCCGAACGCTTTTGGGAAACTTCCTTCTGAAGCTCACGACGCTTTTCAACTGATGAATAACGATTATTATTCCAGTTTTCAGCATCCCATATTTCAAAGTGATCGCCTACACCGGCAACGATAAGCTCTTTTTTAAGGTCTGCATATTCTCTGTATTTAACGGGAACAAGCACTCTGCCTACTGAATCGAATTCAGCATCAGTTGCATTGGCGTAGATAGTGCGCTTAAAATCTTCCACTTCTTCATCAAAGCCTTCGTATGAATCAAGCTGCTGGGTCATCTTTAACCACTGTTCCTCAGGATAAACCTGAAGGCATTCTCTGCCGCCGCAGGAAATAATAAATTCTTCACCAAGCTGTGCTTTGAATTTTGCAGGTATTCTTACACGGCCTTTATCATCGATATTAATATCGTACTGACCTAAGAAGCCTTTAATCGCCATATCTACACCTCCCTTTTTTTAATATTTTTGTTGACTATAAATCACGCTTATATAATACCACTTTTCTGACCACTTTGCAACACTTTTTATAAAAAAATCGCATATTTTTTTAATAAAATAACCACTTTTGAACATTTTTTTATTCATTTTTTCAACTTGTAATATTTCTGTAAAAATTACCTTGTGTCTTTAACAAAAAACACCTACTAAATATAGAATTTCGAAAGAAAAACCGGAGTGCAGACGCATACTGCACAAGTGGGCGGAAGTGGTTAAAAAAGTGGTCAAAAATCCTAAAATCCGATAAAAAAAGCACGCAAAAGGGTTGCGTGCTGTTGCCATTTTATATAATATGTGGTATAATTACCCCATTCATTGATTTAACTAAAGGAAGACACTATGCAATACAAACGACTTAAAACAGCGTGCTATTTTTCAGGGCTTACCATGTCGGTTACGGCAAATCTTTCGCCCATACTTTTTATCACGTTCCGTTCGCTTTATGACATCTCGTATTCCCTTTTGGGATTTCTTGTTTTTGTAAACTTTATTACGCAGCTTATTATCGACCTTGCTTTCTCATTCTTCGGCCATAAGTTCGACATTGAAAAGACGGTAAAGATAGTACCGATGATATCCACGTTGGGTATGCTTCTTTTTTCGCTTACCCCCTTTATATTTAAAGGTAACGAATATTTAGGGCTTTTAATATCCACAATGATATTTTCGCTTTCCGCAGGCTTTGGCGAGGTACTTACAAGTCCCCTTGTTGCCGCCATCCCTGTTGACGACCCTGACCGCGAAATTAGCAAGCTTCACTCCTTCTATGCGTGGGGTGTGGTTGGCGTTGCAATAATAAGCACGTTGTTCTTATATTTATTCGGCGGCGAAAGCTGGTACTTATTATCATTATTATTCACCCTTTTGCCGTTTATATCCGTATTTCTGTTCTTAAAATCAGAAATTCCGCCAATGGAAACACCTAAAAAAACATCGGGTGTAATAAAGCTTTTAAAGAATAAGCTCATTTGGCTTTCGGTATTTGCAATCTTCTTTGGCGGTGCTTCTGAATGCATTATGGCACAATGGTCTTCAGGCTATCTTGAAAAAGCACTTCAGATACCTAAGGTATGGGGCGATATCATCGGCGTTGCAATGTTTTCGGTTTTTTTAGGACTTGGCAGAAGCCTTTACGCAAGGTTCGGCAGAAATATTGAAAAGGTACTGCTTTTCGGTGCCGTTGCTTCGGTAATATGCTACTTTATAACTGCCGTTACGAACATTGCGCTTTTAGGTCTTTTAGCCTGCGCTTTCACAGGCTTTACCACCTCAATGCTATGGCCGGGTAACCTTTCGGTTGCATCCGAACGCTTCCCCTACGGTGTGTTTATCTACGCGCTTATGGCGGCAGGCGGTGACCTTGGCGCTTCGGTGGGTGTTGAAATAGTAGGCGTTGTTACGGACAGCGTAATGGCGTATCTACCCACCGCTTCAAGCGCCCTTTCCCCCGAGCAATTAGGTATGAAATTAGGTATGCTTGCAGGAATGATATTCCCCATTGCCGCCAGCATTCTTCAGATTATTATTATCAAAACAAAGAAAAGGACGGATTAAAATATGGAACAATTATGGACTTTTATTCACAACAATGCACCTAAAGTACTGCTTTCCGTTATCGTTGCAATAGTAGGTGCCATCGCAATAAAGCTTATAAAAAAGATTACCGATCGTGCATTAAAAAGAAGCACGCTTATAATAAGCGCACATAAAATAATTTTACAGATACTTGATATCATACTTAAGTTTATTCTTATTCTTATAATCGCAGAAACCCTTGGCATTAAAACCACTTCGCTTATAACCGTATTCGGTGCAATAGGTATTGCAATAAGCCTTGCGCTTAAGGATAGCTTAAGCAACGTTGCAGGCGGACTTTTAGTGTTATTCTCCGACCCGTTTGAAAAGGGCGATTTTATTGAAACGAACGGTGTTTCAGGCACGGTAGATAATATTTCATTATTCTATACTACCCTTAAAACCCCCGATAATAAGACGGTTTTTGTGCCCAACGGTGAAATATGCACCGCCAAGATAACAAACTATTCCACCGAAAAAACAAGAAGACTCGATCTTGTTTTTCCCATTGCATATAATGCTGACGTCGATAAAGCCTTGTCTATTATAAAAACAGAAGCAGAAAATTCAGGCTTTATGATAGAGGGCGAAACAACGTTTAAATTGGGCAAGCTTGGTGATAGCGCCATTGAGCTTTACTCGCGTTTCTGGGTTGAATCAAAAAATTATTGGACCGCATATTTTTATATGCTCGAAAACGTTAAAAAAGCTTTTGATACCGCAGGAATTGAAATTCCCTTCAATCAACTTGACGTACACCTTGATACAATAGAAAAGAAATAAAAAATTAAGCCTGCAAAACGCAGGCTTTTCTTATTATATTATGGTACATATGCTTGCAAGCATAAGAAATACCGCAACAAACGCAATCAATATTTTTACGGTTGAAGCAGTTTCAACAGGCGGAAGCTTTTCTTTAATAAAGCTTTCACCGCAAGCGGTACAAAATTTTGCATCACTTGAATTGCAATGTCCGCACTCGCACACCTTTACGTCGCCATCAACGAACTCGGTCGGGGCACCGCAGAAGTAGCAAAAGTTCTGATCGTCAGCGTAGGTTTTCTGACAGTTTTTACATATTTTCATTTTAATCTACTCCTTTTATTTTATGCTCCCGCGCGTAGTAAAACAAATACTGCTGTGCTATGCCTGCATATTCGCCAAACGCTTTCTGTGCAAAGCACCATATTTCCTTATTAGTTGCACTTCGTTTTAAGTAAAGTGCTTCCATAACCTTTTTAATCCACGTATCTACCGGAAACGCTTCAAGATGATTTAACCCAAAAAGCAAAATGCAATCGGCAACCTTAGGCCCTACACCGTGCAATTTCAAAAGCATTTCTTTAGCGGTAAAGTAATCAACGTTCTTTAATGCATTAAGGTCTATTTTATTTTCAAGCATATCCTTTACGGTTTTTTCAAGATAACCCGCCCTATAACCTAATCCAAGGCTTTTATAATCAGCCTCAGTCACGTTTTTAAGCTGTTGTGCCGTAGGGAACAGATAAAACACTGCACCGTCGTATTCCTTTGACGTACCGTACTTTGCCGAAAGCCTTGAAATTATGCCCTTTATCCTTGCTATATTATTATTTTGCGAAATAATAAAGGATATAAGGGTTTCCCACGGGTCCTGACGCAAAATACGCATTCCACTGCCGTAATCAATGGCTTTTTCAAGGTTTTCTTCCGTTAAAAAGGAGCTTGCAATAGCCTTATAATCGCGAGAAAGATCAAAATAATCAACGAACAGACTGTCAAATTCATGTTCGGTGACCCCGTCGATATAAAACATATCGCCTTCCTTTTTTAAAAATATGACCTTATCGAGTGCTATGCCAAGATACCCATCCTTATACGGATCAAATCTGAAGCACTGACCGTTTAAAAAGGTGTTTTTTAAATCAAAATCTTCTATAATACGTGTAAACATATATCTATTATACATTATAAATAAAAAAAAGGCAACGTTAAAGAACGTTGCCAATACAAATTATTATTTATGCTACGGGATAGATGCTAACCTGCTTCTTATCCTTACCCTTATGTTCAAAGCGAACGATGCCGTCTGCCATTGCATAAAGAGTATCGTCACTACCGATACCTACGTTAAGACCGGGATGGATCTTGGTACCTCTCTGACGAACAAGAATGTTACCGGCAACTACCATCTGACCGTCTGCGCGCTTAACGCCAAGGCGCTTGGATTCACTGTCACGGCCGTTCTTGGTTGAGCCTACACCCTTTTTATGAGCAAATAACTGTATGTTCATGCGGAGCATTATTACTGCACCTCCTCATTTATTTGAATATAACCGGGATTAGCTTCATCAAAAGATTTTAATCCCAAAGTGAGTGTCTTGAATATCACACGGCAATCCTCCCTTTTCGCATCATCCTTTTTGATGACTGCTTTAAGGAATCCGTCACGCATTTTAAGCTGCAATTTTACCCTTGCAACCTCTTCAAGACCTATGCATGCGGTCTGCGTTATGGCTGAAACTGCGGCACAGTAGATATCGGCACCTTCACCGAGATCACTTGCATGCCCTTCAGCACAAAAGCCGAAAATATCGCCGTTGGTGGTTTTGTAAACCGTTATTCTTGTCATCTTACTTCGAGATCTTTAAAATCTCTACCTTTGTGAAAGGCTGACGGTGACCGGTGGTCTTTCTGTAACCCTTCTTAGCTTTGAACTTAAAGATAACAACTTTGTCACCCTTGCCCTGCTTAAGAACCTTACCTTCTACCTTTGCACCCTCTACAACGGGAGTACCAACAGTTACGTCGTCACCCTCACCGCAAAGAAGAACATCAAAGTTAACAACTGCGTCAACTTCTGCATTCATCTTCTCAACGTAGATAACGTCGCCTTCCTGCACGCGATACTGCTTACCGCCTGTTTTGATTACTGCAAACATCATGTAGCACCTCCTCTACAAATCTCGCCAACGCCGGTATCCTTTTTATAGGAATTTTACAAACTCGACCATGTGCGGCTCTGTTATATTATCACAGTTGTGTAAAGATGTCAAACGAAAAACTTAATTTTTTTATAAATTTATCAAGTATTTTACCTTATATTATTAAATTCCCGTTGACACAACCATAAAAACCATATAAAATGTGCTTGTTTATTTATTTTACGGGGTTTTATACATGGATTACATACAAATTATAGGATACGTTGCAATGGTAATTACCATTGCTTCTTACCAATTCAAAACACAAAAAACCATAGTTACGTTGCAGTTTTTTTCAACGTTTCTTTTTATGATTCATTTTGGTCTGCTTCACGCATACAGCGGTGCTATTCTTAACGGCGTATGTATGGTGCGTGCCGCCATATTCTCACAGCGCCACAAGAAGTGGGCGGCGCATCAGATATGGCTTTGGGTATTCATATTCCTTTCCATTGCAACGTACTTTGTGGCTTCGTTCGTGCTTATACCCATGTCGCCACCCCAATACCTTATTGACATTATACCTTCTTCAAGCCGTGATTATCTTGTAATTGAGCTTGTTCCCGTTATCGGAAACGTTATTACCACATTTGCAACAAGAATGAAGGAAGCAAAGCTTGTACGCAGATACGTGCTTTTCTCATCACCGTTATGGCTTATCTACAACGTTATATGCGGTTCGGTAGGCGGTGTGGTTGCCGAAATAGTTGCCGCCTCCTCCATCGTTATAGGTATGTTAAGGCTTGACATTAAAAGAAAATAAGTTATAAACACCTTGATAAAAGTTTATTTTTATGATAAAATCTTTGTCGAGGTGTTTTTTTATGGACAGATTTGAACAAACAATAAGACGAAACGATACTGAAAGTTTTGAAAAGGACAGGGCTAAATACCGTGTTTGCTTCATTATTGCCATAGTATTTGCTCTTGGTTTCATATTTTTTCTTTCAACCACGTTCCAGATGCTTGCTAACGGCATGAAGATTCAGTTTATGAACGTGCTTCCCCTGCTTATTACAGCGGCATGCGCAATCGGCGCCTTTTATTATAAGGATAATATGCTTATCGAATACGACTATATCGTTGAGGACGATACCGTTACCGTTGCAAAGATAAAGAATCTTTCTTCACGTAAAGAGCTTCTTGTGCTTCCCATAACCGCACTTAAGCGCATCGAAAAGTATCACCCCACAAAATACAGCGAATTTGACGGCAAAAAGCTTGATTGTTCGCTTAACGGTGAAGATAAGAAATATATGCTTTTTTACGAACATGGTGAAAAGGGTATTCTGCTTTTTGAGCCTAATGAATCGCTTTTAAAGATGCTTGAAAAGGAACTTAACTAATGATATATCTTGATAACTCTGCAACTACCAAGCCATTTGATTCAGTTGCCGAAACGTTAAAAGCCGCTATGACTGAGGATTTTTATAATATTTCCTCACCCTATTCCCCTGCGCTTAAGACCGAAAAAAAGATGCTTGAGGCAAAACGTATTATTGCCGCATCCTTAAATGCTTCGGAAAAGGAAATAATTTTTACATCGGGCGGTACGGAAAGCGACAACACCGCTTTAATGCTTGCAAAGGACAATAGCGAGGTTATCGTTTCCTGCTATGAGCATCACGCCATTTTAAACTGTGAAGCTTTTCTTAAAAAGAAAAACTGCAAGCTTATTTTATGCCCCGTAAACAAAAACGGTACGGTTGATACCGATACACTGCGTTCGCTTGTAAACGAAAACACTTCGCTTGTAAGCATTATGCACGTAAATAACGAGATAGGCGCTGTAAACGATATTCAAGCCCTCGTTAAAGCTGTAAAGGAAAAAAATCCCTCCGTTTTGTTCCATTCCGACGGTGTCCAGGCTTATATGCACATATGCACAGATATGAAGAACTTGGGCGTTGACTTATATTCAGTGAGTGCGCACAAGGTACACGGGCCCAAGGGCATCGGTCTTTTGTATATAAGAAAGGGTGTGCCGTTCACACCGTTCATATACGGTGGCGGTCAGCAGGATAACCTGCGTTCAGGTACGGTAAACGTGCCTAATATTATTGCCTTTGCCCAAGCGGTAAACGAAGGCAAAAAATTTTTTGATACCGTAAAGGCTATCAAAAACCGTTACGTTGAGCTTTTAACCCAAATACCCGATACGCGCATTACCTTAGAAACCTCTGCGCCCAACATTTTAAGCATTGCGTTTTTAGGTATTAAAGCGTCATCACTTCAAAACGCGTTGGAAAACGACGTAATTATAGGAAAAGGCTCGGCATGCACAAGCCGCTCAAGTAAGGTAAGCCACGTGCTTGAAGCGATAGGTCTTCCCCTTAACGTAGCTGAAGCCACGGTAAGAATAAGCTTTGGTGCATTCAACACCGTTGAGGAAGCTGACGTAGCGGCAGATAAAATAAAAACCGCAGTTGAATATTTACGCAAATACAAAAGGAAGTAGGATTTACTATGAGTTACCGTAATATGATAATAGTCAAGGTAGGCGAAATTCATTTAAAGGGTCTTAACCGCCCGTTTTTTGAAAAAACGCTTATCAACAATATGAAAGCCGCTTTAAAAAAGTTCAGCGACGTTTCAGTTTCAATAAGCCAGTCACGTATTTTCGTGTACAACATTGACCCGTCAGTTCTTGACGAAGCACTTTCAATACTTTCAAAAATCTTCGGTATCCACGCACTTTCACCTGCAAGAGAATTTGAAAAGAACATTGACGAGTGCATCAAAAACGCAGTTGAAATGCTTAAGGATAAGAACATTGATAACGCTACCTTTAAGGTAAAAGCAAGGCGCGCAGACAAACGTTTTCCTATGGAATCGCCTGAAATTGCGGCAACGGTAGGCGGCGGTATTTTAGAAAATATGCCCAATATGAAGGTTGACCTTCACAACCCCGATATGATAATTGAGGTTGAAATACGTGACCGCGGCGCATACGTTTACTTTGAAGACGTTCCTGCGGTTGGCGGTCTTCCCATCGGCACAAACGGCCGTGCGGCACTTCTGCTTTCGGGCGGTATTGATTCACCCGTTGCAGGATATATGATTGCAAAGCGCGGTGTTCAGCTTGACGGTATTCATTTTTACAGTTTCCCCCACACAAGCGAGCGTGCAAAGGAAAAGGTTTATGAGCTTGCACAGGAATTAAGCGCCTACATTACCCGTATTTCAGTATTCGTGGTACCGTTCACGCATATTCAGGAAATGATTTACGATAAATGTCCGGATCAGTTTATGACCATTCTTACAAGACGTTTTATGATGAAGATATCCGAGCGTATTGCAAGGCTTCGCGGATGCGGTGCGCTTGTTACAGGCGAAAGCATCGGTCAGGTAGCAAGTCAGACAATGGAAAGCCTTAACGCAACAGACAGTGCAGTATCACTTCCCGTGTTCCGCCCCGTTATCGGAATGGATAAGCTTGAAATTATGGCTATTGCCGAAAAAATAGGCACGTTTGAAACTTCAATTCTTCCCTACGAAGACTGTTGCACCGTATTCACCCCCCGTCACCCCGCAACCAAGCCCAAGCTTAACGAGGTTATAAAGGCTGAGCAGCTTCTTGACGAGGAAGCACTTATTGACGAGGCTATGGAAATGGTTGAGCGCATAGATATCGATGCAAGCGGTGTGCTTCATACGCAAAAGCTTACCGAAATGGCTATCTGGCAGGAATATCTTGACAGCAAAAAGGCAAGTGAATAAAAACAAAAAAGTATGCATAAAGCA
>JAZQTV010000127.1:0-4010 GCA_045630945.1 Clostridia bacterium | reverse complement strand
CAGACCAGTTGAGTTTATTTGACCCACGTGACCCGTTGACGGGTAGCAAGTAACCAATGCACGACTGGCAGGTCAACAAAAGAGCACATTTGTGCTAAGCCAGTGAATAAGGGCTATGCCCGAAAAATTAAAACCACGTGCACGTGGATGTTTATTTTTTTTGTACGTAACGTCTTACACGTATAAATCGATATAAACGTATGTTTTGCCTTTTTTTGAGCTTCCGCCCACAGCGGAAAAAACAAATCTGCCAAGTCCGCGGGCTGAAACCGTGTCACCCTCCTTTAAAACGTGGCTGATGTTTTCGGTAAGCTTGCCGTTAACAAATATCTTTTTTGCGACAAAAAGCTCATTTGCCTGATTGCGTGAAAGCTTATAAACCGCCGCAATGATACAGTCAAGCCGAAGTGAAGCAACGGGAAAGGAAACGCGCTCAGTTTTATAAAACTCGCTTTCGGGAATGTTGTTGACAACAGTGCATTTTACTACTGTGTGCTTTACCTTATCAAGATTTTCGCACACGTATTCAGCCATTTTATTAAGCACGAAGATGTAGGCGGCGCTATCGTTTACGATGATATCACCGATGTTGTCACGCTCAATGCCAAGGTTCATAATTGCGCCTAAAAAGTCACGGTGTGAAAGTACGTCGGCAAACTTTTTTAATACAGGTTCAACCTTAATACAAATAATAGGAAAATCCTCTTCATAACCAAGCTCGTCGGGATTACCGAACCGCGCAACTACGCGCTCTGCACCGTCAACACCGCCAAATAGGGTGAAACAGCCAAGCTCACGCTCAACGGATTTAAAGGTGCTTAATTCATCCATTCCCATAAAATGCGTGAACGTATAACGGCAGCTTGATTCCGCCTTTTTATTTAAGTCCTTTAGTCTGCTTAAAAATACGTTATCCATATAAAATTCCTTAAAAATTAATGCACTGTGATTTTATCACGGCAAAAAGAAAATGTCAACAAAGCAAGTATTAGTATTGACTTTATATGTTAAATAATGATATAATAAAGCAATTAAAAAGAAAGGAAATTTTTTATGAGTAAAGCTATTGAGAATTTATATAAAAAAGGTACGGTAAACGTTAAAAGAGTTAATACCGACAAGCTTTTTATAAATGAAAATTCTAAAAATGAGTTCACAGGGCATCTTGATAAAGCAATCAGATATATTGAAGAATTTCAGTTATTGAACGCTGAAGATTGGGCAAGGTTCGTTGAACAGTTCCGTGCTCACACCGATACCGACAGCGGTTGGCGCGGTGAATATTGGGGCAAGATGATGCGCGGTGCCGCTTTTACATATTCTTATACAAAAAATCCTGCGCTTTATAAGGCTCTTTGCGATACCGTAAACGATATGATATCTGTTATCGAAGAGGATGGCAGGGTAAGTACGTATACAAGAGATGAAGAATTTACAGGCTGGGATATGTGGTCAAGAAAGTACGTTCTTCTCGGTATGCAGTATTTTATGGAGATATGTACAGATGTGCAGTTGAATGCGCGCATCGTTGATTTTATGGTAAAACAGACCGACTATATCATTGCGCACATAGGTGATGAGGAAGGCAAGAGAAATATTACGCAAACCACAAATTGTTGGCGCGGTATCAACTCCTCATCCATACTTGAACCTGTTGCAAGGCTTTATTCATTAACGGGCGAAAAGAGATTCCTTGATTTTGCCGAATACATTGTTACAACGGGCGGTTGCGAGCTGTTTAATTTATTCGAGCTTGCATATGAGGATACTACAGACCCTTATCAGTACCCCGTTGTTAAGGCGTATGAAACCATTTCGTGCTTTGAAGGACTTTTGGAATACTATCGCGTTACGGGCATTGAAAAATGGAAGACCGCAGTTATAAACTTTGCGCGCCGTCTTGCAAAGACCGATATTACTATCATAGGTACTGCAGGCACGGTGCATGAGCTTTTGGATCATTCCGCAGTACGCCAGACTGAGCCTGCACTTCAGGAAATTATGCAGGAGACCTGCGTAACTGTTACCTGGATGAAGTTTGTAATGCAGCTTCTTCTTATAACCGGTGAAAGCGAATTTGCCGATTATTACGAGCAGTCGCTTTATAATGTATATTTAGGTGCGATAAATACCGAAAAGGTAGTGGATGAGCACGTTCTTAAACAGTATCCCAACGCGGTGCTTGTACCACTTCCCTTTGATAGTTATTCTTCACTTATTCCCAACACGCGCGGCAGGGGAATAGGCGGTCTTAAGGTAATGCCCGATAACCATTATTACGGCTGCTGTGCTTGTATCGGTTCGGCAGGTATCGGAATTATGCACAAGATATCAACGCTTGTTAAGGATGAAGGTGTTTCGGTAAACCTGTTCATTAACGGTGTAACTGAAACAGTTACTCCCGAAAATAACCCACTTACGCTTACCTTTGATACCGAATATCCCAAGGACGGCATGGTTAATATTACGGTTGGCGTAGAAAAGGAAGAGGAATTTGCGGTTGATATCCGTATTCCTGCATGGAGTAAGGCGACAAGGCTTTCGGTAAACGGTCAGAGCGTAGCGGTAACAGATGGATATACTTCAGTAAAACGCATTTGGAAAAACGGTGACAGGATAACGCTTGTGCTTGATATGCGTACAAAGGTAATGCTCCCCGTAAGATATGATAAAGATGTGGTAATGGTTGACGTAAACTGGTGCTTGCAGTATTACAAGCCCGTGGTTGTGCATCAGTCCGAGGAATCAATGTACCATATCGCAATGCGCAGAGGACCTATCGTGCTTGCACGTGATGCGCGCCTTGACGGAACGGTTGACGAGGCAGTTGATATTCTTTACGATGAGGAAGGCTACGTTAACGTAACCGAATCAAACAAGGCAGGCTTTGATACCTTAGTTGAATATCAGGTGCCCCTTATAAACGGCAAAACCTTTACGGCTATCGATTATTCTTCAGCAGGAAAGACCTGGCGTGACGATTCAAGATATGCCTGTTGGTTGCCCACAAAGGAATACTGGCGTAAATAATATAATACCCCTCGCAATTTTTGCAGGGTTTGTTTTATTTGTATACTATTGCAATTGCGCATCCGTCTTGCGTAAAGCTTAAAACGTTATAGCCTTCAATGTAAAGCTTGCCGTTCGTGACACAGTTGAATTTTATATTCTTTAAGCCTTCGCCCGTAAGCTTAAGATAGGCTTCCTTCACTGTCCACACCTTGAAAAAGTCTTCATCACACCTTATAAAATCCTGTTCACTTTCTGTAAAAAAACGGGGGATAAGTCTTTTATCAAAATCACGGATAACCTCAATATCAACACCGATAGGCTTTTCACTTATACCTGCAAGCGCCATATTTTTTGAATGGCTGATGCTTATAAAAAACGGATAGTTTTCTAAATAAGGCATACCGTTTTCTTTTTTCGATATGCGCGCATCGGCACCTACTGCGTTACGTATAAGCTCGCGCGCACCTAAGGATGTATCAGAAAATTCCTTAAAAAAATACTTCAATAAAATCACCTGTCAATATACTATATTAAAAAAACTGAACAGTCAATATTAATGTTGCAAAAAGCATATAAAAAGTATATAATGTATTCAACAAATTTTGAGGTGACGACAGAAATGAAAATCATTCAGCTGGCAACTAAGACAGGCACACAAATGATGGGATATGCTATTGTGGCAAAAACGGGAGAGGTTCTTTTTATTGACGGCGGAAACGTTGGCGATAAGGAAGAGGTCAAGCGTGTTATAAAAAGTCTTGGCGGTCACGTCAATCTGTGGCTTATAACCCATCCCCATAGCGATCATCACGATGCGGTGATTGAGGTATTAAATGACCTTGATAACATAACCTACGGTAAGATTGGTGCTTCGCAGGTTAAGGATGATTGGGTAGGCATTAAAAGCGATGCCGACAGGAAAGAACTTTTAAGGTGGAACAACTTTGCAAGGAACAATCTTGACGAAAGATATTTTAATATAAAAACGGGACAGGTGT
>JAZQTV010000126.1:0-23342 GCA_045630945.1 Clostridia bacterium | reverse complement strand
TACAGTATAATATGTTCGTTAATTAAATTAACGCGCCGGAGTGGCGGAATAGGCAGACGCCCGGGACTTAAAATCCCGTGGGTAGTAATACCCGTACCGGTTCGACCCCGGTCTTCGGCACCAAAGAAAAGGCAAGTCTTTTGACTTGTCTTTTTTTTATTAAGCTTGCACTATATGGTATGCGTGTGCTTTAGTTGCGAAAATATAAGGCTGCGTAAAACAATCAAATCTTGCGCTTGTTTTTAAAGTGTGCTATAATAAGTCTCGAGGTGAAATATAATGGATTTAAATATTAAAAATTTACTTCTTCAATCAAGAAGACCTACAAATAAGGAAAAAATGTGGGGATATAAAAGTCAGCTTCCACTTTTAACGCTGTTGCATTTTAGTGATATTCACGGTGACGGTGCCGCAATGGAAAGACTGTGCGATTTTAAAGAGGAGTATGCTGAATATATTGATGATTGCCTTTGCACAGGCGATATAGCCGCCGCAAATTTCTTTTCTGATTTTGATTTCTGGCATCAGAACGGCAGGTCGAAGGACGTGCTTTCTTGCATAGGAAACCACGACGTGCTTGGTGATACGGGCTGGGACTGGACAAAGCGTATATCACAAAAGGAATGCTATGAAAGATTCTATGCACCCTATATTGAAAATTGGGGATGCGTATACAGGGAAAATAAAACGTACTATTACAAGGATTATCCCGAAAATGCCGTGCGCCTTATCGTGCTTGACAGTATTCTTACCGATGAAGATGAGGCAGAACAGCTTCAGTGGCTTGAAAACGTTTTAAACGATGCAATCGAAAATAATCTGCACGTTATGATTGGTATGCACTATCCTGTGCGCATGGAAAAAATCAACTGTAATTTTTCAACACTTGATAAGGGCGACCTTTTTGGTGTGGAAACGATGGACGTTTATATGGAAAAGGTGCAGGCATTTATGGATAACGGCGGTGACTTTATTGTATGGCTTACAGGTCACGGTCACATCGATTACGTAGGATGCGGTCAAAAGTATCCCAACCAGTTGTGCATTGCCATTGATTCTGCGTGCCGCCATCAGAGTGATGCTTATAACGATTTTGCACGTATTGACGGTATGCCCTCGCAGGATTTATATAATATGGTAACCGTTGATACGTTCTGCCATCTTTTAAAAATAGTAAGAATCGGTGCCGATGTGGACAGATTCTTGCGTAAGCGTGATACATTGTGTATCAATTATAAGACCCTTGAGGTTATAAAATAATTAGTTGAGCTAAAAAACCGAGGTTTGCAGTTAAGCGCCTCGGTTATTTTTTTAATATGTTGTAAATGGCTTATTCTGTTCCTTCAGGGAACCTTCAATAAGCAGTATTTCAGCTCTGTGCGGCTTTGACGATTTAGTAAGAACTTTAAAAAGGTAATGGGTCAAACGGCAAGCGAATATAAAAAACAAATATAAAAAGCGGAATTTTATTCCTTTCTTGTGTGCTGACAACGTAACAAATTGTCAGCCTTTTTTATCGGTTTCTGAATAAATAAAAGCATTCAGGAAAAACTGATAAAAAAGGAGTTGCTTTTATGGAAAAAACCATTACAAAATTAAACGATACGTTAAAAAACAATCCTAACGAAACGGAAATATTCTATAAAACGAAAGGAGAGATAATACGTTGACGGAAGCGGATAAAAAAATGTATCAGAAACTTGTTAAGGAGCGTGCACCCAAAAGCAAAATACTGTACGATTGCTTTAAGGCGTTCTGGGTTGGCGGAACGATTTGCCTTATCGGTGAAATAATAAGCTTCACGTTAAAAAACGGGTTTGGACTGGAAAAAACGGCAGTATCCTCGTGGACGTGTATCATCCTTGTGTTTCTTGGTGCGTTTTTAACAGGCATCGGCATTTATGATAAAATAGGTAAGTACGCAGGTGCGGGAAGCCTTGTGCCAATAACAGGCTTCGCAAACGGAATAACCTCGCCTGCTATGGAATTTAAAACAGAGGGCTGGGTGCTGGGCCTTGGCGCCAATATGTTCAAAATTGCAGGCCCCGTTATCGTCTACGGAACCGTCACAAGCGTGGTGTACGGTATTATTTATTGGATAACAACGTTACTGTAAAATAAAATGCTTGACCGATTGGGTCAAGCATCAATGCAGTTTTACGTAAGTGATAATTAAATCGTAGAAATAAGTGTGTAATTTTTAATTTCGAAGGTGCAGTCAAAGTTGCCGTGAATTTCAAAACCAAGGTTGTTGCCGCGAATGTAAAAATCATTGCGCGAAACCTGTCTGCCAAAGGTGTTATCGCGGTTAGCGAGGGCAACTACCTTGTCAACGTACGGGGTAAGGTCAAGACGAAGACGTTTCCATTCGTTAGTTGGCTTTACGCCGTCTACGTAAAAAGAATTTCCGGCACCCCCATAAGTATCGGCAGTTGAAAGAATGTATATCATTTCGGTGCCGACAGTGTCGATGTGCCAATACGTATCCATCAGACCTCGGCTGTCAAAAAGGTTTACGCCAAACCAAACAAAGTTTTTGCGATCCTTTAACGTAAGATAGAAGTATGCAAAAAATTGGCAGGCATTTATGCCATCAGGATTTGTGGTATCCTTAAAATCGGGCATACGAATATCAAGGGAAAGCTCAAGCTTTTTGAAGTCGGCATAAAATGCTCTGTCCTTTTCAGGAATATTATCAAGGCTTTTAAGTTCTTGCTCAATAAGCAGGTGGGGCCAAAGCTCATTTCCTGCGGCTCTGCCCTCGTACACGTTTTTAGCGTTAAGGCGCATAGTAAGTGAATTTTCATTTACATCATATTTAAGCCATTTCGTTTTTCCGTCGGTAAGGGTAAGCGCGTCACTTTCAGCGCGGTCGTGCCAAAGGCAGTATTTTGAATACCATTGATCAATTTGCCACTGCGGTGTACCTGTTGAGGTCGGAAAATTCCACACGCCTGCAGTTATTTCCTGCCCGTTGGGGCGCTCCATTTCTACAACCCTGAAACCGTTTTTAAAGTGGTGGTCGTTAAATAAATACTTTTGCATTACTAAGGAATTCCTTTCAAGGAGATTTTAAATAATTTTAACATCGACATATGGAAATGTCAAGAAAAAAATGCTCAACTGCATCGTTGAGCATTTGTGCATTTCAGGTAAAATCACCTAAATAATCCTTATTAAGTTCAAATATTTCGTCACACATATCACGTATTTCTTGAAGGCTTAATACGGCGGAGCAAAGGGGATCCAAAGAAACTGCCTGATATACAAGCGCCTTTGATTTCTTTTCCCACGCTTCTACCGTAATGTTTTCTATACCTGCGGTAAGGGCAACGAGAGGCGCAACACTTGAAGGAAGCTTGCCTTTAAAGCGGCGTACGTATCCATCCTTAGTGGCTGTTACGGGAATTTCAACACAGGCATCATAGGGGAGATTTTCAACGCTTCCGTTATTTAAGATGTTGGCGTTAAAATCAAAGGGAGTGCCGTCACCGATACGGGCATTGATAATGTTTGCGGCATATTCAGTTCCGCGGTTTTTATCAAGCGTTTTATTCATAAATGCGGTCACAAGTTCATCAAAACGGTTGGGATTTGAACGTAATTTAAGTGAATATGCGTGCTCACCGGGGTTCCAGTTTGCACCGTTAGGCGAACAGTATTTGCGTATCAGGTCGTGACGCTTACGGAACCATGGGGTATATTCGGAATTGTGACCGCTTGATTCCGTAACGTAAAAACCGAAGGTTTTGAAAATTTCGTTTCTTACCTTTTCCTTATTGTAAAACTCTTCGTCATTCATCTTTTCCTTTAAGATGGGGTAAAGGTCTTTTTCGCCTTCCTTAAGCTCGGTAAAGAATGCCAAATGGTTTATGCCCACACAGGTGTACTTAACGTTTGAATAATCTGCACCGGCCCAATTGGCGAGCATTTTTGAAGTGCCCTGAACGCTGTGGCAAAGTCCCGTTACGTCAACATTTGTGTAGGTTTGCATCGCCTTACAAAGCATTGCCATGGGGTTGGTGTAGTTAAGCATAAATGCGTTGGGACAAATACGCTCCATATCCTTACAGATATCAAGCATAAGCGGAATGTTCCTTAAGGTACGGAATATACCCGAAACGCTTCTCGTATCGCCTACGTTAATATCCACACCGTATTTCATCGGTATTTCTATTTCGTGGCGCCATATATCAATATCACCGTTAAATACGGTTACGACAACCGCATCGGCATTTGTTAATGCTTCTTCGCGTGAAGTGGTAGCCGTGATTGTTATTTCTGATTCCATCTCGCTTTTTATACGCTCAACACATTGCACGATTTTTTCAAGCCTGTATTCGTTTAAATCCATAAGACAGATTTCGGCATCGTTTAAAGTGGGGTAAGTGGTAATATCCTTTACAACTGCGGTTGTAAACTGTACGCTTCCTGCGCCGATAAAGCTTATTTTTTTCATAAAAGCACCGTCCTTTTTTGTTTCTTGAATAATTATATAATGAATATCTTGCAAAAGTAAATTGAAAAACTTGCTAAAAACAGTAAATAACATAGAAATATTGCTATTAATGTTTGACTTTAGCACTTAAAGAGGTTATAATTCTGTTGAGGTGACGTAAATGAACGTGTACGATGGCTCGGGTGACATAAAGGCGCTGCCTACAAAGCACACCGTTATGGTGGTTTCAAAGAACCGTATTAAAAGCGGAAGCAACGATTGTATGACCATACGCAAGCATGGCAGGGCAGATTGGTCGCTTTTTTACTGTGAGCAAGGATGTATGGACTTTGACGGGCAGATTCTTAACAAGGGCGAAATATGGATATATCCGCCTAACACACCCCAAAGGTACGTGTTGTTTGCAAAGAATAATACGGTGTACCACTATCTTCATTTTATGGGAAGCGACGTTGAAGAAATGCTTTCAATGCTTGGCATATCCTTTCAAAAGCCGATACGGGCAAGAGATAGCCTTGTATTAAAAACCTTATCAAGCATTCAGACGGCAATGGAGGCCGATAGCGTTCTTTCGAAATTAAAGGCTGAATATCACACGTTGCACCTTATATCGCAGATAGCAACGGGCGAAAAGCAGGCTTCAAAATCTGGCATCATTAAAAGGGCAATGGATGAAATGGAACATTCGTTTACCGAGAAATACGATGCTTCACACTATGCTGAAATGTTAAATTTAAGTCAAAGCCGATTCAACCATCTGTTTAAAGAGGAAACGGGACAGTCACCCTATAATTTTTTTATTGGCTTGCGTATTGACAACGCTTCCACCCTGCTTGAAGCCACCGATTTAAAAATAAAGGATATTGCGCAAAAATGCGGCTTTGAAGATCCCCTGTGCTTTGCACAGGCGTTTAAAAGAATTCACGGTATAACGCCTTCAGAATACAGGAAATTAAATAGAATATAAAAAATGACGGAACTTATTCCGTCATTTTCTACTTCTTGAGCATTTTTCGTGTATAGATTATCATTGTAAGAGTAAACAGTAATGCAATTGCGGTAATAAGCTGCTGTGCATATACGTTTAAGCCAAAGACCATATTGTTGTTTTTTTGAATAAACGAAACGAGGGGGCTTACCGCAAGGGTTGTTACAAAGCCTGTAATACCTGCAAGCGTTTGTGTAAGCGCTAAAGAATCCGAACGCTTTTCTGCGGGTGCGTAATCAAACACCATATTGATGAGTGCACTATTGATTCCGCCTAAAGCAATGCCATGCAAAAGGTGATACAGTATAAGCATTACCACGCCCGTTTTAGGTGTTGCGAAAATGATTGCTACCTGTGATGACGCAAGGAATATAAGGCATTTTTCCATCATCTTGGCAAACGAGGTCTTATCTGCATACACGCCCCAAAAACGCGATACAAGTATGCGCGATACGCTTCCTATCATTGCAATAGCTGAAACAAGCTTCAGGCTAAAGCCCAGCTCGTTTATCTGATAGGTGCCGTAAAAGGGAGTTGAAGAGTATGCTGAAATATAATATAAAACAAAAAGTACTGCAACGTGAAGAATATTTTTGTTCTTTACAATGTCCTTAAGTGAAGAAAATACGTTCTTTTTTTCTGCAAGCGGTGCTTCCTTTTCCACGGTCAGTATCATCGTAATGGAATGAAGAAGCATGAGTATGAATATTACTGCGGCAGAAATAATGAAAGCCGTCCGCGTTCGGTTGCTTTGGGTAAAGTGATCGATTATTCCGCCCATTAAAAATGAAAAAACAATTCCGACTATCAGTGAAACTATTTCTTTATTTGCGGTAAAACGACCGCGTTGGCGGTCTTCGACAAGTGACATCAGCCAATTTATCTTCTTGGGGTGGGCTATATTGTATAAGAGATAAGCAACCACTATCAGTACGATAAAAATGCCGATTTTAAACTTTTTATCAAAGGAAAACAACGGAGTAACATACAAAAGCATAAATAAAAGCTGATTTAAAATGCTTAATACGATTACAAAACGCTTTACACGGGTTTTTCGTATAGAAAGCGATATAAGTTGAAACATACATCCCAAGGAAATTATTGATGATAAAATGGCGGTAAGGCTATCTGAAAAGCCTAATTCCTTGGTAAGCGTTGCAAGAAACGAGCCTGCAACAAGTATGGATATCAAATATTCAAGGCAAGCCTCAATAATGTACATCAGCCTTGAAAATATCAGGCTTTTTTCGGTTATGCGTTCCATTTTTGCGAGTTTGCGCCTCCTTTTTAACAAATACAGATTATAATACCAATTCGTGTAAAAGTCAAACCAATGGAATGTTAAATTTCAAGTGCACGGTTGTTTAATGTGTATTCGGTAGGCGAAAGCCCCGTATGTTGTTTAAATGCACGGCAGAAGTGATACAGACTTGAAAAACCGCATTCCTCTGCAATGGCAGTAACTGAATAGGGGGTATCAATAAGTAATTGCTTCGCCTTTTGCATACGCATTTTAAGAACGTATTGCTTGGGCGTAACGTTTAATTCCTTTAAGAATAACTTTCTTAAGTACACCTCGCTTATGCCAAGAACGTGCGCAAGCTGCTGGTTCGAAAGTGCGGTATCAGATAAATTACTTTCTATATGCCGTATGGCAGGGGTAAGCACGCCGGTATTGTTTTCGGAAACGGATGAAACCTCACCAAGCAGTTTATAAAAGCAACTGAATATGTCAAAGCGCGTGCCGTTATTGTAAAGTTTGTTCAGCATTTCAAAGGTGTTAAGGCAAGCGGTGGGGTTTTTTAGAGGTAAAACGGTAATTTCGTTACAAATAAAATTTTCACAGTAAAAATTTATAACGGGAAAATATCCGTCATCCTCCCAATTAAGCGAATACGTTGCGCCTTGGGGAAGAATTGTTGCGTTGCTTTTGTTTGAAACAAAACGCTTGCCGTTCATATGATAGGTTATCTGTCCGCTTTTACATAGTGAAAGACCAAAACAGCGCCTTTGCGTCATAACGGTGCTTTGCCCCTTCTTTGAATGCACAACAAACGGCGCATCAATATTCGTAATAATAATATCTTTAAAGTCAAACATTTCTATCACCAAGGGTATTATATCAAAATTATCAAAAAAATCAATAAAAAATAGTAAAATAGTATCAAAAATGTTAAAGTGCTATCGTTTTTACTATTGCACTTGTGCATAAATAAACTTATAATCAGTAAAAAAGAGAGGTGTTTTTTATGGATTTTACAGGCAAGGTAGCTATTTCAACAGGTGCGGCATCGGGTATGGGATATCTGTTTGCTGAAAACTGGGTAAAGCTTAACGGAAACGCAGTTTTATGTGACGTAAATGAAGAAGCATTAAAGGAAAAGGTTGATTATATCAATAGTTTAAATAAAGGCAAAGCAATCGGCATTATATGCGACGTACGCGATTATAACGCAGTATGCGCCGCAAGAGATAAGGCGGTTGAGGTGTTTTCAAGAATAGACGTTATGGCAAACTTTGCAGGCGGCACTGCAACACGTATGTGTAAGGTGGATATGAAGGCGCATCCCGAGTTCCCTGACGTGCCGATCGACGTATATGATTGGGGACTTGACGTAAACCTTAAGGGGCCGTTCTATTTTGCGCATGCAGTAACAAAGCAGATGCGTGAGCAAAAGAATGGACTTATTATAAATATCGGTTCAATTTCAGGCGCAGAAGGTGACGGCTACGGTGTTGAATATCCTACCGCAAAGGCGGCACTTATGTACGGACTTACTAAATCAATAGCACAGTTTGGTTCGGCACACGGCATCAGATGCGTTTGCGTTTCACCCGGACCTGTTTTAACAAGAGCAGCTATGGCAAATATGAAAACTCTTTTAGGCAGAGCCGCTGAACCGCAGGAAATTATAGACCTTTGTCTGTTTATCGCGTCAGATAAGGGTAAATTTATCAATGGCGAAAATATTATGATTGATGGTGGCAGAAATGCTATGCAGAGGAAAAATCAATGGGAAAATTCTTAAAAAATGAAACGCCTGTGCTTACGGTTATGCTTCAATGCAAAACACCCGAGATAGCAATAGGCAGAATACGAAATGCAAATCAGCTTGGCGGTGAAGCGTACGGCTTGCAGGTTGAATCACTTCTTCCCGAGTATCGTAATCAAGAAAATTACAAGCGTATTTTTGATGAAATGCGCGGCAGACCAAGCTACGTAACCAATTACAGATCGGCTTATAACGCGGGAAAGACTGACGAGCAACTTGCCGAAGATATGCTGGAGGTTGCAAAAAGCGGTGCAACGCTTATTGATGTTATGGGCGATATGTTTTCAAAGCATCCTGATGAGCTTACGGATAACAAGGAAGCCATAAAGAAGCAGATGGGACTTATAGATGATATTCACAGTATAGGCGGCGAGGTAATTATGTCCTCACACATACTTAAGTATACGCCTGCTGAACGTGTTTTAGAGGTGGCGTTTGAGCAAAAGCGCAGGGGTGCGGATATAATCAAGATAGTAACAGGTGCGGATACTATGGAACAGCAGATAGAAAATCTTCGCATTTGTGATATGTTAAAGCGTGAACTTGGTGCACCGTTTTTGTTCCTTGCAGGTGGCGAATGTTCAATTTTACGAAGACTTGGTATTAAGCTTGGATGTTGTATGTGCCTTTGTGTTTATGAACATGATGCGTATTCTACACCTACGCAACCGCTTTTAAGCAATATGAAGATCATACGCGATAATCTTGATTTTTAAGGGGGAACTATGATGTTTAAGAATAAAACCGCATTGGTAACAGGTGCGGCGGTAGGTATTGGCAGGGCGTGCGCACTTCAGCTTGCCAAGGAAGGCGCAAACGTAATTATAGTTGATATAAATCCCGATACCCTTAAGGAAACGGAACAGGAGATAAGGGAATTTACCGATAACGTGCTCTCCTTTGTGCTTGACGTTTCTGATAACCAAAGGGTGTTTGAAACGGTTAAAGCGGCTGAAGAAAGGTTTGGCGCAATAGATATTTTAATAAATAATGCAGCACTTTGGCGTTGCTGGGCAAGCTTTGCGGAAACCTCACTTGAGGATTGGAAAAAGTTCTTTGACGTTAACGTAATGGGTACGGTATACTTTACAAAGGCCGTTATTCAGGGGATGATTGATAAGGGCTACGGTCGCATTATAAACGTTGCTTCCGTTGCAGGCGTGTACGGTAATGCAAATATGGTGCATTATTATGCAACAAAGGGCGCAATAATTTCCTTTACCAAGGCGCTTGCAAAAGAAGTTGCGGATAAGGGAATTACCGTTAATGCAGTTTCACCGGGCACGGTAAGTAATTCGGAAAACAGAGATATCGATCATTTTGAGCCTAATGAGCTTGCTTATATGGGCAGAACAGGCACCGACAGGGAAAATGCTGATTTAATATGCTTCCTTGCAAGTGATAAGGCGGGCTATATTTCGGCACAGAACATTCAGATAGACGGTTGTCGCCGAGGAATATAAAAATTATAACGAAAGTGTGTGCTAAATAATGAAAGCAGTATTAGTAAACGATGACAGATCATTAAGATGGGATAACGTACCTGATCCCGTGCTTGGCAACGACGATTGCCTTATTAAAATTGAAGCGGTTGCACTTAACCGTGCCGACCTTATGCAAAGAGAGGGCGATTATCCGCCACCGGCAGGCTGCCCCGAATGGATGGGTCTTGAAATTGCAGGAACAATAATTGAAATTGCGGACGGTGCAAAGGAAAAATCCCATTGGAAGATTGGCGACAAGGTGTGCGCTCTCCTTGGCGGAGGCGGATATGCGCAGTATGCTAACGTAAAATACGATATGCTTATGCCCGTTCCAAAAAATTGCAGTATGATTGAGGCGGCGGCAATTCCCGAAGCTTTTGCAACTGCATACCTTAATCTTTTTATTGAGGGCAATATTAAGGAAGGCGATACGCTTTTAATGAACGCAGGCGCATCGGGACTTGCGAGTGTTATAATTCCTATGGCAAAGGCGTTTGGCATAAGGGTTATTACTACCGTTTTGACCCGTGAGATTGCTGATAACATCAAGCATCTTAAAGCTGACAGAGTTGTTGTTACAACCGAAGAAAACATTGCAGATGTTTTAAAGGAAGAGCTTGAAAACGGACACCCTGTGGACGTTGCAATCGATTGCCTTGGCGGTGAAATAATGGGCAAGTGTATTCATTATCTTAAGCATGGCGCAAGATGGATAATGATTGCGGCACTTGCAGGGCAGAAGACGGAAATAGACCTTAAAAACATTTACGTAAGAAACGTAAGAATTATAGGCTCAACACTTCGTTCACGCACGCCCGAGGTAAAGGCACAGATACTTGCAAGCCTTGTTAAAAACGTGTGGCCCAAGGTTGAAACGGGTGAGGTTAAGCCTACCATATACAAGGTATTGCCTATAACCGAAGCCGAAGCCGCCCACGATATTTTATACAAGGGGCAAAATATCGGCAAGGTAGTGCTGACGGTATAAATAAAAAAATAAAGTCCTGCAAAGTAATTTGCAGGACTTATTTTTATTTCCAGATTTCCTTTAAGGTGTTTAAGGTTTGGTTTATTTTTTCTTCTTGCTTGCCGTCGGGTATTTCACGTTCGATGATTAAAGGGCCTGAAAAACTGATAGCCTTCAGCATTTCAAAAACGCGGTCAAAATTGGCAAAGCCTGTGCCGAAATCTACCTCACTGCCAAGCTCATAGGGCGAGGTTGGCGGTACACCGTCCTTTACGTGAACGCTTTTTATAAGGGTAGAAAGGGTATGTGTTGCATCAATGGGGTTGCCGTAGCCGTACATAATTACGTTTGCGGTATCAAGGTTTACATAAATATTATCGCATCCCGCCTCGGTGATAAGCCTTAAAAGCGTTACGGGACTTTCGCCGCCCGTTTCAAGTAACAGGTTTAAACCAAGCTCCTTTAAAAACAGGGCAAGCTCTCTGTAAAGCCCAAGCGTGTAAAGGTATTCGTCAGAATAAGGATTGTTGGCAACAAAACCACCGTGAATAAGCATATTTTCGGTGCCTATCCATTTTGCGAACTGCGCCGCTTGCTTAAGGTATTCTATACGGTCACTGCCGTACTTTTTACTGTTTATACCTGCATCAAGGTAGTCGGTGGAAATGTTCCACTTTGTGTAGTTATCCCTGAATCCTGCGAATATTGCTTCAACCTCAATGCCGCTTTCTTTTGATGCGGCAATTATTATTTCAGCCGCCTCTTTTGTGTACTTTTCGGGCTTGTACACAAGATGACAACAATCAAAGCCGCGTGCCTTTAATTTTAAAAATTCGTCTTTTGCGGCAGCAATATCGGTAATTCTTAAAAGTGTACCGTATCTCATAATTCCACCTTAATTTCTGTGCCGATGCATTCTCTTGCCTTTACCATTGCGGTGCGGATAGCAATACACTCAAGGGTATTTTCAATGGGAATAGGCGGATTTTTTGAATCAAAGAAATCAAGAAGTCCACGGGCAAAGTTCTTCCAGAAATCATCAACAAATTGGAATTGCTTGCACTTTCCGTTAATTTCGGGGAAGCAGGTAAACTTAAAGCCTGTACCTTCAAACTGATTAAGTATAACGGTTCTTCCGTTTGTGTACTTAAGCTTAAACGAAAGTGATGGCGAGCCTGAATGGCAAATTACCGAAAGCGCACCATTTTTCATAAAGGTATTGGCAAGCTCGATAAGGTGAATTGAATAAATTTCAAACATATTACCGCTTAAAATGGTGAGCTTGTTAATGCCGTTATCCTCACTTTCAAGAAATTCCTTTATCATACCCTCAAAGCGTGTAGCAGAGCTTGACCAAAAGCTTACACCGTTTTCCTTACCCATGCTTATAATGCGCTTTGCAGTTTCGGTATCGGGCGCAAAGGTCTTGTCTACGTAAACGGGCTTTTTACTTTCAAACGGAAGCTTACAAAGCTCCTCGTGAAGCTCGGGGTTATTGGGAGCAAGCACCATAATAACGTCAACGCTGTCGCAGACTTCTTTTATTGTACTGCAGTTTTTTGCACCTGTACGTGCGCACCATTCCTCCGTGGTTTCGTTGTTGGAAGGGCTGACTTCAACGGATGCGTAAATATGTGTGATAACGTATTCCTCACGGTTTTCCTCAACTGCAAGCTCGTGAAAAAGCTTGTGATATGTGTTAGCGTGCCAGTTGCTTATATAACAATCTATAATGCCGACTTTTTTCATTACAATACCTCTGTTTATTTAATTTCTGCAACCGAGTTATTTCTTGCAGATTCAAATGCCGCCATAAGAACTTTCATAGCGCGGCGTATCTGCTCGTGTGTAACGATAGGTGTTGCCTTGCCTTCGATAACTGCAAGCACGTTTTCGTAGAAATCTTCCCATCTGGGCATTTTTTTAGGCTCGGGAAGGGGTAACTCGGTAATTTCCTGCTTGGGACGGGGCCACATGGTTTTTGAAAGACCGTTGGGGGTGTAAACACAACCCTGTTCCCAGTCAACCTCTTTAATGTTTGCTTTAATTACCTGACCTTCATTGCCGAACCATTTATATATGGTTGCGGTACCGTCGTCACCGGATAAGTGCCAGCGTGGCTCGTTAATATAGCACCAAAGGTCAGCAATTATCTGTGCACGCACACCGTTTTCAAAGGTGATGTTTACACGGCACACGTCGTCAACCTCGGGGAAGCGTACGCTCTGAAGCTGCGCATAAACGTACTTAGGCTCACTGTTTATAAGGCACAACACCTGATCGATCATATGAATACCCCAATCGTAAAGCGTTCCGCCACCTGCGGCATACGTACTGCGCCATCTGCCTGAGCTTCCGCGGTTGGAATAAAGGCGTGAATCAAGGAAGTAAAGCTTACCTAAAAGATCGGTATCGATTATTTCCTTCATACGTGCAAAGTCGCTGTCAAAGCGTCTGTTCTGATGAATGGTGTAAAGCTTGTTTACACGGTTTGCAGTTGCGATAACCTCGTCAAGCTCCTCAACGTCAAGGCAGGCAGGTTTTTCGCAAACTACGTTCTTGCCTGCTTCAAGGGCAAGAATAGAATAGTATTTATGAAAGTTATTGGGTGTTGCAATAAGCACAAGATCAATTTCGCTTTCAAGCAGAGCTTCAGCGCTTTCAAAGACTTTAAATCCGTTTTCCTGTGCAAGCTTTTGTCTTTCGGGTTCAATGTCGTATACGCCTAAAACGTCAAGCCCATCAATACGCTTGGTTATGTTTTCGGCATGCCACGAGCCCATATTACCGTATCCGATTATACCAATTGAATGTGTCATTTATTTTATCTCCTCAATCTGTACGTAGCGATGCTCTCTGCCTGAAATTTCAGCGGCATCAATAATGTACTGTGCGTTAAGTCCGTCCTGAAGCGTTGTTGTGTACTTGTCCGTCTTTCCGTTAAGAAGGTCGATAAACGATTTGCACTGATGAAGTGCGCGGTGGTCTCCGTAGCTTTCGGGAAGCATACGCTCTTCGTTAATACCGCTTGTTGTGCGAACTGTAATACGGTCCGATGCGGAGCCTGAATATTTAAGATATCCGTCCTTGCCGTAAATTTCAACCTCGGTAAGATCTGAACAGGTAGCGCATCCGCGTGAAAGAATTACGTTGGCGCTTGAACCGTTCTTAAGGTCGATTATCATATTTGTCCAGTCGTCAGTAGTAACCTCGCCCCACTCTTCAGAATCAATCTTCTGTCTTTGCTTAACAAACGCACCGTAGTTGGCTGAAAGTCCCTGCACGTCGGTACCCATCCAGTTAAGAAGGTCAAGCATATGTGAACCAAGGTCGCAAAGCACGCCTGTGCCCGCCATTTCCTTCTGGAAACGCCACTCAAGCTTTCTGCCCTTCCATAAAGCTGAATCCTTGATACAACGGATGAATACGTGGTGAATTTCGCCTACCGTGCCCGCGTCAACAAGGTCCTTAAGGAATCGGAGCGTTGCTTTATGACGCCACGTGAAGCAAATGAAAACGGGTAAATTCTTTTCATTTGCAAGATCCTGAACCTCTTTAACCTCCTGCGCGTTCATACCAACGGGCTTTTCAATACTTACGCCAAGTCCTGCGTTAAGTGCATACTTTGCAATCTGGCAATGAAGGTAGTTGGGGGTGCAGATATCAACTGCATCGCAAAGTCCGCTGTCGATAAGCTCCTTGTAATCAGTAAAGATCCTGCTGTCGTCAAGACCTGTTTTATCCTTTGCGTTCTGAATTGCCTGCGGTGCAATATCGCAAACTGCGGTAATTTCGCACTCGTCCTGAATGGTAAGGTAATTGGGGTAATGCACGTCACATGCTATCCATCCAAAACCTATAATTCCAATTCTCTTTTTCATAATTTATTCCTCCCGAAAAATTATTGCTTTTTAATTCCAAGTTTGATAAAATGAACGAAAGGGGTGACAAGTTTGGAAAACACTTTATCAACAATGGAACAAAAATACTATCTTGCGGCATTTTCCTCCAATAAAACGGAGCTTTTAAAATGCGGTAACGGTATGCACCTGTTTCAGATTGCTGATGTTCACTGCAAGCCCGAAGGCCGCGGAGGCGCACTTCACGAGCAATGGTGCGATGAGATTACCTTTGTTTATAAAGGTGTAGGTGAATGTATTCATAACGGACTTACTGTTCCCGTAAAAAGCGGACAGATTCATCTTTGCTCAAAGGGAATGATACATAAAGTTCGACCTGAAAAAAATTCGCTTATGCACTTTTTTTGTATAGGTTTTACCTTGGATGATGATAATCCGTTAAGCACGCTTTTGAAAAAGGCGTGTGATGAAATTAAGCGTACCAACAATCCTATATTAAGCGACTGTACCGATTTAATGGTTGCATTTGAAACCGCACTTAACGCTTTGTACGTTAAGGAACGTGATGAGGTAAGCGATGCGGTGCTTCTTAATTCCCTCAATTATATTATTGCGTCGGTGTGTAACAGGTTTCTGCTAAAGCACGAAAGCACGGCAGATATTTCAGAGCAGGATGCACTTTTGTTTCACCTTATAAGCTATTTAAAGAAAAACGTATACAAAATTGATGCGCTTCACAACATAGGTAATGATACGGGTTATAGCTATTCGCATCTTTCACACCTTTTCACTCAAAAAATGGGGCAAAGCCTTCACGACTTTTTTACCTCGTTAAGAATGGATACGGCAACCGAGCTTTTAAGAAGAAAAAAGGTTACCGAGGTAGCTGAAATAATGGGTTATTCCTCAAGCCATACTTTTTCAAGGGCGTACAAGCAATTCTATAATGAAACCCCCAAAAGCGTACGGGAAATGCTTTTGCAAAGCGACCTGCTTAAATACGTTAAATAACTTTACATTATAATTATACCAATATGTATTTGCTTTGTAGATAGCATAAAAAACAGTGTTATGTAGCATTTTATGCAATTTTTAAAGAATTTAATAAAAAAGAACTGCATTCTCGCACGTTTTTGCAAGAATGCAGTTCGTTTTTTTAGTTAAGATACGGTTCGTCCCAAAGCTTAAGTGTTTGACCAAGCCCCATTTTAACGGCGTTCTGATATACTTCGTACGACCAGCCAACGTCCCAAACGGGAAGACCGCCCGTTACGAAGCAAATACGCTGTTCATCATCCTCACGCCCTGAACGTGAGCCGTTTATTACATCACCAAGACTTGTTGCTTTCGTTATGGGCGGGAGCTTTTTCTCAAACATCATTCTATATATTTGTACGCCTATTCCGTTTATAAAACGCTCGTTTTCAGGAAGCAGAAGATGCTCGTCATAATAAACCTCGTGCATAGGTGCGTGATCCCATATTACTTTTGAAGAAAGATAATAAGCCTCGTCGATATTACAACGTCCCGTAAACATAATAAGGCTACCTTTTTTAAGCCATGAATTATCAATGTTTATGGGCTTAAGTGATGATGCGGTAACACTTATAATATCTGCCGTCCTAACTGCCGCTTCAAGATCGGTGGTGCCGTAAGCCTTAAGTGAAAACTTTTTTTCTACTTCACGGGCGAAGGCATCTGCTTTTTCTTGGAAAAGGTCGCAGACTATTATCTCGTCAAGCTCCTTTGCTTCTAAAGCGATAGCATCAAAGCAAGCCTTGCTCACAGGACCTGCACCGATGCAGGCGCAAACCTTGGCGCCTTTTCTTGCAAGATAACGTGTTGCAACACCGGGTACACATCCTGTGCGTACCGAGCTTACAAGGTTACCCGACATAAGCGCAAGCGGCTCGCAGGTATCCGCATCGTTTAACATTACCATTAAAATTGAACGGGGAAGACCGCGCGATGGGTTAATAATGTTGGAGCCGTACCACTTTTGACCTGCCACGTTAAATCTGCCGCCTACGTAAGCGGGCATTGCCATAAACCTACGGTCAGGTGCATCGATAGGCATATTGGGGAACGGACTTTCTTTAGGAAATTTAAGTGCAATTCCGTGGGCGTTATGCTTGTCACCGCCCATTACGTAATCGCCCTTGCTTAAGATATCAAAAAGCTCCTCTTCAACGTCAATACAGCGTGCTATATCAAGTACGCCCGCCTTTATCATATCTTCCTCGTTAAGATACAAAAAGTTTGTGCCTTTACCCATAATAATACACTTCCTTATTAAAAAATGTAGTTTTTAATTTTTTTATATTATAGGTATAACGGGATATTTGTGTCAATTTAATTTGTTAAATATGAAAAAATAAAGTAAAATGTAGTAAAAAATACATTGACATTAAAAGTGCGCTGTAATATACTTGTTTTACAGGAGGGGGCAGGGATGACGGTTAGTGAACGGATAAGAAGCGAGCTTGAAAATATGACGCGCTCGGAAAGAAGCGTTGCCACGTTTATTATGGGGCATATGAACGATATTGCGTTCTTTACACTTGATGAGGTTGCACGTCGGTCAGAGGTAAGCACTACCTCTGTTTTGCGCTTTTGTTACCGACTTGGCTTTGAAGGCTTCAAGCAGTTTCAGCACGATTTAAGGGCGGATCTTAAATATAAGCCTGACCTTCTTGATAAATTTCAGCGTACGGCGGATAATCAGCTTGAAAACACCCTGCTTGCGCAAACTGTTCAGCAGGGGATAATGTGCATTCAGCAGACGTTTAGTGAAGTGGATTTTGAAGATATATCCTATGCGGTAGAAATAATTTCAAAAGCGCGTAGGGTATACAACTTCGGTATGCGTGAATCGCAGGCGCTTGCAATGTATGCATACAGCCGTCTTCTCACGGTAAGGGAAGACGTGTTTATGTTTCAGGATGGGTATTTAGGTAACGTTGAAGCAGTATTGAGTCTTAATGAAAACGACGTTTTTATCGTGTATCTGTTTCATCGCTATACAAAGGAAACGTTAAGGCTTCTTGAAATACTTAAAAAGCAAAGGGTGCAGGTAGTGCTTATTACATCACCGCCCGTTGAAGCTGTTGCAAGATATGCCTCGGTGATAATTTCCTGCAGGGTGGATGCAAACGGCATAAAAAACACGGCACTTGCACCTGTGTGTCTTGCAGATTATCTCTGTAATGCAGTTGCAATGGCGGATGCGGAAAAGGCGCTTAACAGAATGAAGTTATCAGAGGCACTTTTTAAGGAAAGTTCGATATTAGAGGACTAAAAATGGATAGAAAAGCTTTATTAAAGGGATATATAATGGTGATTTTAAGTGCGTTACTGTTTGGATGTATGCCTTTAATTACAAAGTATCTGTATGCGGAGGGTATAAACAGAGAAAGTGTGGTTTTAATGCGCAATCTGTTTTCACTTCCTGCACATTTCGTGCTTGCACTTTGCACGGCAAAATCGTTAAAAATACCCGTAAGGTCGGTTCCTTATATAAGCATACTTGCGCTTATGGGTTGTTGTATAACACCCCTTCTTTTGTATGGTTCATATCAGTACATTTCAACAGGCACGGCAACGGTGTTTCACTTTGTGTACCCTGCCGCAGTAGTGTTGATTGGTCTTATATTCTTAAGAAAAAAGATAAATCCCGTAATTCTTTTTGCGGTTGCTTTGTGCGTTGCAGGTATTTGTATGTTTTACGATCCTAACGGCGCGCTTAATTTAAAGGGAAGCGGACTAGCGCTGATTTCGGGTGTTACCTTTGCAATTTATATCGTACTTTTGTCATCCTCTAAATACAGGGAAATTACAGGCTTTAAGTTAAGCTTTTACGTTGCGCTTGTGTGCTCGGTTGCTATGATGCTTGTGTGCGTTATAGGCAACAAGCTTATCGTGCCAACTACTGCACGCGGATGGATATTAGGCGTATTGCTTGCACTTTTAATTAACGTAGGTGCGGTGGTAATGTTCCAAAAGGGAACACACTATATCGGTGGTGAGCGTGCTTCGGTATTAAGCACCGTCGAACCCATTACGGGCGTGTTTGTTGGCGTGCTTGCGTTTGACGAAAAGCTTACAGCGTTTTCTGTTGTCGGTGTAATTCTTGTGCTTGCTTCTTGCGTGATGATTGCCCTAAATGACAGAAAAGGTTAAAAAATGTTAGAGATATAAAAAAGGGGATGGCTTTTACCATCCCCGTTTTTATTTAATTACGGCACGATAGCGCCTAAGGCTTTTAATTTATCCTTAAGTGCATCAAACTCGATTTTTTTATGCTTTGCAATTAAATATGCACCGCAGCCTGCCGCTTGCCCCGTTGCCATTGCAACCGCTTCAACACGAACCGCACTGTTTGCAAGGGTATCTGATGAAATGCATCTTCCTGCGCAAAGCACACGTTTTGAATTTTTCGGTACAAGAGCTGAAAAAGGAATCTTGCCCACAACGTTTTCTTCAAAAAACTGCTGCTTTATACCGTCCATCACGTGTAGGTCAATGGGGTAGAATGCATAGCATATTGAATCATCATAGGTTTTACCGCTTATATAGTCGCTTGCGGTTATTTCGGTTTCGCCCTTAATGCGCTTTGTTTCACGTATTCCCGTTTCCTCTGCCGCAAAATCTACCGTAAGTGCTTCAAGACCGCGTATTTTTCGTAAAAAAGCAATTAATTCAAGGGTTTTTGTGTAAGCAAGGCAATCAACCTCAGTTTTGCCCATTGAGCTTTCAGCCGCCTTGCAGGGAATATGCATATTAAGCCGGTGCTGAAGAAGATATCCTTTAATTTCGTTAAAGCTTATATTTTTAAAGGGTAAATTATTTAATTCGCCTTCAAGCTGAATAAAATCGATTTGGTCTGTATCGTACCCCGAAATTTTATTCTGAAGCGTAGCAGGCTGACAGGATTCGCTTTTTACCGTTTCAAGTCCAAGAATTTCGCACGCGTTTAAATCACCCGTGGCATCAATTAACGCTTTTGCACGTATCAAGGTAAGCTGATTTTTTTCGGTTATAAGTGCATCAATACCGTTTTCGTGTTCCATAACGTCGGTTACAAGAGCATTGCATATGGTTTTTACCCCTGCTTCGTTACACATTTCAAACAGTACTGCGGTAAAAATGAAACGGTTTAACAGTATTTGCTCATCCCAATGATTTTCAGGCTTAAACGAAATTTCAGGAATTACTGCACCGCCAAGTGCCTCACACCGCTTTATTGCCTCCCAGCAGGGACCTGCAATTATTTGTTTTCCCCATGCAAAAAATAAGCCGGGAAAATTTACGTTACAGGCGGTTATAGTGCCGCCTAATATTGAATTCTTTTCTACAAGCACCGTGCTTGCACCTGAACGCGCGGCACTTATTGCGGCAAATACGCCTGCAGTTCCGCCGCCAATAACAACAACGTCGGAATTTATTTGATTTGTAACGCTTAAGGTAACGTTCATTGCTCTTTCTCCCTATCTTTATCTGAATGTATTATATAAAATTTCATTACAAATGTAAATAAAAACAGACGGTTTCCCGTCTGTTTTTTTAGTAGCATTTTGAACAAGGCGTATAATTATTTTTTTCTGCCTGCGTTTTTGAAATTTCCTTGGGGTTTTTCATATTACTGCATGATGGTGATTTGTGATATTTCTTTCCGCTTTCCGTAACCCATACCGTTTCAGTAACGGGTGTAGGCGTCGCAGTAGGTTTTGCAGTAGGCTTTGCAGTAGGCTTCTCGGTAGACCTTGCGGTTGGCGCTTCCGTCGGTGCCTCGGTTGGTGCAATGGTTGGCGTAGCAGTTGATTGTATGGTAGGTGCAGGGGTTGCGTCTAACGTAGCTACCTCTTCAGGCTCGTTGCCACAGGATGCAATGCCGCCTATTACAAGCAAGATTGCTAAAACGATTCCTATAATCTTTAGCTTTTTCATTATTTATCCTCCTTCTATATAACCAAACGGTTATAAAACGCTTATAGTGTAGCATAATTATGATATATTGTCAATACCAAACGGTTATAATAAGGTGGTAAAAGAATGACGGTGTATTATCCACGATTGCGCGATCTTCGTGAGGATAGAGATATGACGCAAGAACAGATTGCGCAAATGCTTAATATGAAGCAATCACAATATAGCAGATATGAACGGGGGATAAGGGATATTCCTACTGACGTTCTTATTACGCTTGCAAAATTCTATAATACTTCCACGGATTATATTTTGGGCTTGACTAACGATCTCATAAAGCACTACAAATAGTGCTTTTTTTATTGCGCAAAATAAAATGAAATGATATAATAAATTTAGAGGTGAATTGTATGGATGAGAAACAATATCTAAAAAATCTTTCCGTGCCCGAAGGCAAAATAGACGTTGTTCTTGACACGGATGCGTATAATGAAATTGACGATCAGTTTGCGATTGTATATATGCTTAACAGCGGAGAAAAGCTTAATGTAAAAGCTATTTGTGCCGCGCCGTTTTTTAATGCAAATTCCTCAAGTGCGTGCGACGGTATGGAAAAAAGCTATGTGGAAATTAAGAGAATACTTAATATCATGCATAGGGAAGAGGTGAAGGTGCTTGAAGGCTCGAAAAATTATTTGGAGAGTGAAACCGTACCTGTGATTTCTGAAGCGGCTGAATATATGGCGGAGCTTGCAAACGAATATTCACCTGAAAATCCATTATATATCGTTGCGATAGGTGCAATAACCAACGTTGCATCGGCAATTCTTATTAACCCCAAAATGAAGGAAAATACGGTTATCGTATGGCTCGGCGGTCAGGCGACCCATATGCCGAATACTGCAGAATTTAATATGCGGCAGGATATTGCCGCGGCACGAATTATTTTCGGTTCGGGCATACCGTTTGTACAGCTTCCTTGCTCTGGGGTAGTAAGCCAGTTTTACGTAACCAAGCCTGAACTTGAATATTGGCTTGTAGGCAAAAATGAGATAAGTGACTATCTTGCAAAAAATACTATCAAAGCGGCTGAAAGATACGCTTCGGGCAGACCGTGGTCAAGAATTATCTGGGACGTTACTGCGGTAGCGTGGCTTTTGAACGACAAAAACCGCTTTATGTGGGGCAGAATTATTCCTGCGCCCCTTCCCGAATATGATGAAACATATTCTTATGATGAAAGCAGACATAAAATGAACTACGTCTTCTATATTAACCGTGATGCTTTAATGGACGATATGTTCAAAAAGCTTTTAAAATAAGGAGATAATTATGATTATAGCATGTCTTGGTGACAGTCTTACCGAGGGTGATTACGGCATATATTCCAAGCGCGGTATTGGTAACGTTAAGGAAAAGGGATATCCCTACTTTTTAAGTAAAAGCACGGGCGCGACCGTAAAAAATTACGGCAAGTGCGGCTTTACTGCAACTTCATTTTTAAAGTATTATAATTCAGGTGCAGTAGACGTTAAGGATGCGGATATCATTCTTATTATGCTTGGCAGCAACGGCGGCCTTAATCCTGAAAATGACGTGCAGGGCAACAGAGATTATGCCGAGCTTATAAAAAACTGCATAAGCGATGCGCCCAAGGCTGAAATTTTACTTATTACACCGCCCCACGTTTCAAGTGATCCGCATATGTCAAATTGCGGATATCAACCTAATATTGATAATGCAATTCCCGTTATAAAGCGCCTTAAAGAAGAATTTTCCCTTAAACTTATCGATTTAAACGGATATGATGAATTCTGTGCCGAAAACGAATATCTCTATCAAGCCAACGACGGCTTGCATTTTACCGAAATAGGCTATCGCGTTATGGCGAATTTTATAGAAGATGATTTAAAAAAGAAAGGAATATTAAAATGAATCCGTGGCATTGCTTTGAAGAAGAACGTATTACTCCCGAAGATTTTGTTGCAATAGTTGAAATCCCCAAGGGCGGAAGAAAGAAGTATGAGCTTGATAAAGCGACAGGTCTTTTGCGCCTTGACAGAATGCTATTCACGTCTACCGTATACCCTGCAAACTACGGCTTTATTCCGGGCACTCTTTCCGAGGATAATGACCCCCTTGACGTGTTGGTTCTTTGTCAGGAAGGTCTTGACCCGCTTGTTGAGGTTGATTGCTATCCTATCGGCGTGCTTAAAATGATTGACGGTGATGAGAAGGATGAAAAAATAATCGCTATCCCCAAGGGCGATCCCACGCTTAATATGTATAATGACATAAACGAGCTTCCTCAGCATCAGTTTCAGGAAATAAAGCACTTCTTCGAAGTATATAAATTCCTTGAAAACAAGGTGACTCACGTTGAACAGATATGCGACCGCAAGGAAGCCGTAAAAATAATAAATGCATCCATTGCCGCCTACCGCGCACGCTTTGCTAAGGGCGGGGTAGATCAGTGGAAAACGAAGTAATACGGTTCAAAGATAAAAAATAAAGAGCCTGCTGACTTATGGACCGTATCCAGAAAAACAGACATTGAAATAAAAATCCCCCTGTTGTAGAATATCTACAGAGGGGGAATTTTTTAT
>JAZQTV010000125.1:0-10648 GCA_045630945.1 Clostridia bacterium | reverse complement strand
GAGCCGCTTATTATGGGCAAGGATAACGGAAACACCACTAATAGCTGGCTCAGCTTACCCAAGGTGCTTGAAGCCGTGCTTTTTGACGGGCATTCTTTAATCACAGGTGATAAGCTTACCGAAAAAACGGAGTTCACCCTTGATAACATCCGTGAAGCCTTCTACGAAAAACTTGATAAGGTGCTTGACGTTATGACCGATTCGGCAAATCAGGCATCAATAGCACTTTCAAACCTGCGCGTCCCCTTCTTAAGCGCGTTTATGGGCGGTCTTGAATACGGCTACGATATGCGTGATACAAAAAATCAGGGTACAAAATATAACGGAAGCGGATGCCTTGTTCACGGACTTACCGTGCTTGCCGATTCGTTTATTGCGATCGATGAATTTAACAAAAAATACGGTGACGCAGAATTATTAAAGAAAGCGTTAAAGAACAACTTTGAAGGCTATGAGGAAATACGCGAGTTCCTTCTTAAGCAGGATAAGTTTGGCAACAATATTGCCCGTGTTGATGACGAAGCAACTGTAATTGCAAACCGCGTTTCAGATATGATACGCAGTAAAAAGAACTATCTGGGCAATTCCTTCCGCCCCGATTTTTCCACCCCATCAACACATCTTACCTACGGTTATTGGGTAGGTGCTACCCCCGACGGAAGAAAGAGCCGTGATATGCTTGGCTACGGTGTTGACCCGCTTTACGGTGAGGCTTCAAACGGTCTTGGATTCAGAATGCTTTCAAATATGAAGCTTCCCTTTAATCAGTTTAACGGTGGTTACGCTTCACACCTTGGCATTGACCCCAAGTTCTTTAACGGTGAAAGCGAAGAAAAGGGCGTACAGTTCTTTAACAACGTTATCCGCCCCCTGTTCTTTAACGAATTAAACAAAGGTGTTTCGCCTTTCTATTTGTACGTAAACGTTACCACCCCCGAAACACTTCGCAAGGTGCTTAGCAACCCTAAAAAATATGCGCCCAGCGGTGTTTACATTATGCGTATTCACGGCACGTTTGTAAACTTCCTTGATCTTTCACCCGAAATACAACAGGATATTATTACAAGACTTGACCTTAAATCCACCTCAATAGGATGTTAGGAGCTTTTTATGATAAACGAACCTATATTTTTTGAACGTAACAGAGTTGGCAGAGTATATACGGGCGGCAAGCTTTTTAACGGCTTCTTTGGCGACGAGGCTATAGACGGCTTTTTGCCTGAAGAATGGATAGCTTCGAGTGTAATGGCTATCAACAAGGATTCGGATATTTTTAAGGAAGGCGTTTCACGCATTAAAGACTCGGATATTTATTTTGACGAGCTTTTAAAGGAAAATGCCGCTGAATTACTTGGCAAAGACAAGCTTCGCATTCTTGTAAAGGTTCTTGACAGCGCTATCCGCCTGCCTGCACAGGCACATCCCGACAAGGAATTTTCAAAGAAATTCTTTAATTCGGAATTTGGCAAAACGGAATGCTGGATAATACTTGATACACGCCCCGATGCAAAAATATTCTTTGGCTTTAAGGACGGTGTTACAAAGGAAGATTTTGAAAAAGCCATTAACGAAAGCGAATTCAACAAGGATGCAATGGAGAATCTGATGCAGTATATCACACCTAAAAAGAACGAGGTGTATTTTGTACCTGCAAAAACCGTGCACGCAATCGGCAAGGGCTGCCTTATTCTTGAGGTACAGGAGCCCACCGACTTTACAATTCAGCCTGAACATTTTTGCGGTGACTACAAACTTAACTATAAGGAAATGTATTTAGGTCTTTCCCGTGAAGATGCGGTAAAATGCTTCGATTTTGTAAAAGCGCCCGATGCCAAACTTACGCCCGAAACAGTTTGCGACGAAAAGGGTGTTAAGATTGAGGCAGTAGTTTCGAAGAAAAACACCGATTGTTTTATAATTAACCGCATTACGCTTTCAGGCGGAAGCTACGTTTCTGATAAGGAAAGCTATAAGGTGTACATAGTTACCGACGGCAAAATTACCCTTACAGGCGAAAATTACAACAAAAATCTTAAAAAAGGCGATTACTTCTTTATGCCGCAAGCAATTTACAACAAATTTTCCTTTAGCGGTAACGGAGAAATAATTGAGTGTTATTAAAATGAACGTTATAGGAATAGATCTTGGTACCACAGGCATCTGCGGTATAAAGCTTGACGTTAAAAGCGGTACCGTGTTAGCTTCAAAAACGGTAAACAGTAACGCTTTTGTAAAGACTGACCTTGAATACGAAAAAATTCAGTCGCCTAAAAAAATCATTTCCATTTCAACTGAAATTCTTGATTCATTGATCGACCCAAGTACCGTTGCAATAGGTGTTACAGGTCAGATGCACGGTATAGTGTATCTTGACAAAAACGGAAAATGTATAAGTCCCTTATACACGTGGCAGGATGAAAGAGGCAATCTGCCCTACAAGGATACTACTTATGCAAAATATCTTAACGGGTTTTCAGGCTACGGCAACGTAACGGATTTTTTTAACAGAGAAAATAATATTCGCAGTAAGGATGCAGTTTGCTATTCAACCATTCACAGTTACTTTGTTATGACGCTTACCGGTGCTGCATCCCCCACGCTTCACGCAAGTGATGCGGCAAGCTTTGGTAATTTTAACATTGAAGCCAACAACTTTTCTTACGATATCGACGTTGAGGTTACAAACGGTTATACCGTAAAGGGCACGTACAAGGGTATTCCCGTTTCCGTTGCTATCGGCGATAATCAGGCAAGCGTGTTTTCAACACTTACAGACGAAAAGGGAATTTTAATTAACGTTGGCACAGGCAGTCAGGTTTCTGCAATAAGCAATAAGCCGTTAACTGCGCAAGGTATAGAAACCCGCCCATATTTTGAAAACAAATATCTGCTTGTGGGTGCGGCACTTTGCGGTGGAAGAGCTTATTCAATTTTAAAGGATTTCTTCAAAGCGGCATTTGAATACATCTCACCCGTTGACGATGATACCGTCTATGCGATTATGAATAGAATGCTTGAAAAAAATTCCGCACCGCTTACGGTGGATACACGCTTTGCAGGCACACGTTTTGACCCCGCCTTAACAGGAAGCATTACAAACGTTACCTCCACAGCCTTTACCCCCGAAGCACTTGCTTCAGGCTTTATCAGCGGTATGGTAAACGAGCTTTATTTTATGTATGAGCAGATGTGCATAAGTGCTGAAAGCATTGTGGCTTCGGGCAACGGAATACGTAAAAACCCGTATCTTACAAAAGGCTTTGAGGATGTGTTTGGCTTAAAGATAAAGATGCCTGTGCATATGGAAGAGGCCGCCGTAGGCGCGGCACTTTACGCAGGAATTGCCGCAGGAAAATTCAAAAACTCTCAGGATGCACAACGCCTTATAAAGTACCAATAAATTTTAAACCAAATAAATTGCAAATGAGTTCGGTATAATGCCGAACTCATTTTTTCTGTTTTTCCGTAAAAAAAATACACCCAAAGACATCTGAATCTTGGAGTGTATTTTATTTAATCTTATTCCGAAAGTGCTTTCAAAATGCAATCAGCAGTTGCCTTATTACTTGCCATAGGCACGTCATAAACCTGTGCAATTCTTAAAAGTGCCTTAACGTCAGGGTCGTGGGGCATAGCAGTAAGGGGATCGGAGAAGAAGATAATAATATCTATCTCGCCAACCGCAACGCGTGCACCAATCTGCTGGTCACCACCGAGAGGACCTGAAAGATATGCCTTTACGGGAAGACCTGTGGCTTCATTTATTCTTTTTGCAGTAGTTCCTGTTCCGCAAAGGAAGTGATGCGATAAAATCTCTTTATTTTCCTTGCACCAATCAACCATTGTTGCTTTCATATTATCGTGTGCTATAAGTGCTATTCTTTTTGTCATAATATCCCTCCTGAATATAAAAAAGAGCAATAAGTTATTTATTGCCCTTAATTATATCATACTTTCATTTCATTGAAAAGTATTTTATTCTTCCTGTGCACGACATTCAATAACCTCGCGCTCAGTTTCAATCTTAACGCGAACGTAAACGTCGGAAAGCTTTTCGGTCTTATTGCCTATGCTTACATCCTTATACTTGCCGCCGTCGCCGTTTTCGCCATTAATTGAGAACACGAAACGGAAATCGTGGGGTTCAAAATCATCTTCAACCTCAGGGTTGGGTCCGCAGGAATAACTACCCAACGCACGCATACGGTAATCGATGTAAAGGAAGTTTTTATCCGCCCTCTTAAGATCGCTTATATGTCTTGCGGCACGCAAGTTATCAATGTGCCAGGGATGATACGAGAAGCTGAAGCAATCATTGCCGTAAACTGCAAAGGCTTCCTTTCCGTTCTTAACCGCAATATAACGGTTATCGATTCTTGTACCTGTTTCCTGAGGCACGTCATACTGGAAGTTAAGCTTTTCAATGGGCAATTCATATACGCCCACAGGTGCTGAAGAAATAGAATCGGTATAGTTATGGTCTTCACCCCTGCCAAACCACTTAACAGTATCAAAATCTGTTTCAAGTTCAAAGCACGCACCGAAGCGGGGAAGTCGGGGTGTGAAAGGCGTATCGTACTCGCCTGCCGAGCCAAATCCGGGATATTTGGGCATATCACCGAAAGGTTTAACGGTCATTTCAATATTCAAAAGACCGTCGTTATACACGGTGTATACGTTTTCCATATTAAAGCCCATATAGCAATGATCAGCAGTAAGAATTGCAGTAGCATAAATCTTGACGCAGTCATCGCTTTGCTCCATTCGAGTTTTAACGGTGAAAAGCTCCATTTTCTGAAGTCTTGCTTTTTCCCACGAGCCTATCCACCTTGGGTACAGGCCTACAATACCGTCGTTATCCGTTTCGGCACGGTAAGTCATAATACGCATAGGCGACTTAAAATATTCCTTTTCGCCCTTCTTATAGTAAACGGGAACACCGTTTGCAAAATCCACCTTAAAGCCGTTGCCCGTAACAGTAGCATCGTGGCCCTTAAGCACGCACTCGCCCTCAAATTTTTCAGGAACGAGCTGTGGCTTTTCTACGGTCTTTTCAAGCGCAAACTGTTTTAGCGCAACGATATCGTCATTCTCGTATACTCTTAAGGTAAGGAAGCAATCCGTGCCTGCGTATTCAGGCTTATAGGTGATATCCGCCTTCTGACGCGGCATAATTTCGGGCACCAAAAGCTCCTCAGTGCTTATTACCTTGCCGTCGCAGGATATTTCTGCTTCAAACTTAAGCGTCTTTGTTGAAATGAAATCACGGGTATTATGAATATTAAGCATGCCGTTTTCATACTTAAAGCGAACAGGTGCATAAATGTACTTTAATTCAAGGAACGTAGGCTTGGGCGTGCCATCAGAAACGCAGAAGCCGTCAAGGGTAAAGTTTGACCAATGGTTATCATCATAAAAATCGCCGCCGTAAAGGTAATCAACGGTGCCATCGTCATTAACGCGCTTTTTACCGTGATTGCGGAATTCCCACACAAAGCCGCCTGCATAACGAGGATGCTCCATTACGTAATCCCAGATGCGCTGCATATTTCCGGGGCTGTTACCCATTGCATGTGCATATTCAATAAGGCACAAGGGCTGTTCGGTATCGTTTGCATTGTTAAGTATGGTTTCAAGCTTATTGATGTTGCAGTAACCGTTTCCTACGAATGCCTGCGAATCCTTATTGGCTGCAGAATAGCTTACAGGCTTTTTATCCTCGCGATTTCTTAAATATTCTGCGCAAGCTTCACTATTTTCACCTACGCCTATTTCGTTACCTACCGACCATATAACAACACAGGTTTCGTTCTTATCTCTTTCTGCCATACGCACGGTACGGTCCATAAACGCGTTAAGCCACGAGGGTGTTTTGTTCAAGAAGCCCTGATCGCCCGTAATTCCGCAGCCGTGGCTTTCAAGATCGCCCTCATCCATAACGTATATACCAAGCTCTGACGCTATTTCATAAAAAGCAGGATTGTTGGGATAGTGTGCGCAACGTATAGCGTTTATGTTATGTTTTTTAATAAGCTTAAGGTCATCCTCTATCTGCTTAACGGTTATATATCTACCGTTTTCAGCATTGTTTTCGTGACGGTTGATACCCTTAAAAAGCACAGGCTTACCGTTTACAAGGAACTGTTGTTTCTTTATTACGCTTGTAACAAAACCTACACGCTTTGAATGCGTTTCGATAACCTTTCCGCCCTCAACTATCTCAAGGAACAAATCGTAAAGGTTGGGTTGTTCTGCATTCCACGTCTTAACGTTTTCAGGTGTGCAAGAATATTCGATTTTACCGTTCTTAAAGGGTATTTCTACCGTATTACCCATAAATTCAACACGGGCAACCGCATCAGCGCTTTCGAAGAGCCACGCCTTTAACGAGAACGTTTTATCATCGGTTATAATTTCCCAATCCTTAAGTGCGGTCTTATTGGAAAACAGAATATATACGTCACGGAAAATACCGTTGGCAAGAAGCATATCCTGATTTTCAAGATACGCCGCATCCGACCAGGTATAAACCTTTACCTTAAGTGTGTTCTTACCCTTTTTAAGGAGGTTTGTCACATCAAATTCGTGTGGAAGCCTGCTTCCCTTTGAAAAGCCCACGAATTCACCATTAAGGTATACGTAAAACGCATTATCAACGCCTTCAAAATGAAGAATTGCACGGTCAGAAAGCTCTCCAACCTCAAAATCCCTTGCATAACAGCCTACCGGATTAAGCTTTAATATATAAGGTGGATTAAAGGGGAACGCATATTCTACGTTAGGATACGTGGGCTGACCGTAGCCGCGGAACTGCCACATTGAAGGTACGTCAATATCATCCCAATCCGACGTATCAAAATCGTTATTTTCAAAATTCAACGGTGCTTCATCTGAGAACAAAGCAAACCTGTAATCACCGTTCAAAAGAAGAAGCCTGTCCGACTCTTCCTTGTTTTTATAGTACACACCGCGTTTTTGTGCGGGAACACTTGTTGCACGGGGTTCAAGCCTGTTCATATGAAGTATGTTGGGGTCCTGTATTTCCCTTGGCGCATTTAATGCCATACCTCTATCGGTAGGGAATATTTGATTTTTATAAATTCGCATAAAATCACTCCTTTTTTTAATAATATCACAAAATCATATAAAAACATATTGCAAAACCGTATATTTTTATGGTAAAATCGTACATAAGAGGTGTATGCTATGATAGATAAAATCGAGTTGATGGGCTTTGGTAGAGACGTATGCTCACCCGATAAATTCCGCACCCATTTAATACCCAATGCCAATATGATACATTTTATTGAGGACGGATGTGGCACCTACAATGGAATAAAATTAAAAAAAGGACAGGGCTTTATATGCTTTAAGGATGCCTTGTGCGATTATTTTCCCGACAAAAAGGAGCCGTGGACGTATTCGTGGATAAACGTTACAGGCCCCGGTGCAGAAGCACTTTTAAAATCGGTACCGCACAAGGATGGTGTGTTTTCCTTTGATATTGCCCGTAATATTACGCTTCTGAAGGATATCCCCGCCAAAAATTCGCCCACCGACGAATTAAGATGCTTAGGTATTCTTTTTAAGCTTTTCGCGGATATTTCATTTGAAAATAAGCTGACCGACTATATCCCCGAAGCCATCCGCCTTATGAACAACGGTATTTCACAGGGTATTACGGTTGACGAAATTGCGCACAAGCTTAATATTTCCCGTGCGTATTTAAGGAATATATTTTACAAAAGAACAGGCGTTTCACCCCAGCAATATCTTATGCAGTTAAAAATGCAGCGCGCTGAATTTTTATTAAAAAAGCCATACAGCATTACCGAGGTTGCTATGGCTTCAGGCTATAACGACGTTTTGCAGTTTTCAAGAATGTTTTCAAAATACCACGGTATTTCACCCACGGGATACAGAAAGGAATTTTTAAATGACTGAACGATTATTTGACAAAGACAGCTATATAAAAGAATTTGATGCAATATGCCTTGAATGCCGACAAACCGAAAGCGGTTACGCCATCATTCTTGATAAAACCGCATTCTTCCCCGAGGGCGGCGGTCAAAAAAGCGATACGGGTACATTAAACGGTATTTCTGTTTTCGACGCGCAGGAAAATGACGGCATTATATATCACTACACAAGTACCCCCATAGAAAAAGATTCTACCGTGAAGGGTATTATCAATTGGGATGAACGGTTCTTTAAAATGCAGAATCATACTGCCGAGCATATTATTTCGGGTATCGTGCATTCACTGTACGGTTACGAAAACACAGGCTTTCACTTAAGCGAAAACACCGTCACAATGGATTATAACGGGCCTTTAGACAAAGATGACATTGATAAAATAGAGTTTCTTGCAAATAAGGCGGTATGGGAAAACAGAACCGTTACCTGCTATTACCCCCCAAGCACGCAGGATATCACTTGCCGAAGCAAGCTTGATATAAAGGAAAACCTGCGCATAGTCAATATTGACGGCATCGACACCTGTGCTTGCTGTGCGCCCCACTTAAAAACAACAAGCGAGGCAGGTCTTATAAAAATAGTTTCCTTTATGCGCTACAAGGGCGGTGTAAGGATGTTTTTAAAGGCAGGAAGCCTTGCATATAACGAGGTATGCACCTTTTATAACGTTCTTAAAAAAGCTTCGGGCCTTTTATCATTGCCGCCCGAAAATATAACGGATGGCATCGAAAAGCTTATAAAAGCCGAGAAGGACTTAAGATACGAATTAAACGGCTTGAAAGCAGAAGTATTAAAAAACGAAATCAAAGGAAGCACAGTTCCTTACGTTTTTGTTGACTCCCCCGAATTATTGAAGGATGCGGTAAATCTTTTAGCCGAAAAATTCCCCACTCTTGCAGGCGCGTTTTCAGGCGATGAAGAAAACGGCTTCCGTTTTATGATAATTACAAGCGACACGGATAAAACAAAGGAGTTGTTAAAATCACAGTTTAACGCCTCCTGCGGCGGCAGAGATAATATGCTTCAGGGTATGATAAAATGTGATATTTCCGCCGTTAAAAATCTGTTTACCTTTAAATAATTTATTGACAAATTGTTAATTCATAGGGTATAATGTTGTTGTGAAAAATGTATATGCTTAGAAAGGAATCAAAATATGAAAAAACTTTTTACGCTGATTATTACAGTAGTTCTTTTAGTTTCAGTTGCTTCATTAAGCGTAAGCGCTGTTGAACCCAAGAACTTTGTGGCCGCAGACGCAACGTGGGATAGTTTCTATGCTACCTCAGTTGAAACTAAGGACGGTGTTCTTACCGCAGTTCTTGACGCATCAAAGGCATGGTCTTCCCCCTCTATCAACCTGCTTCCTGCTATTAAGGATGCTTTAGGTGATAAAGAAGAGGTTGAGTTCGTATTAACATTCAAAATTAAAGCTAACTACAAGGCAGGTACAAACATTGACAGCACGTCCTCAAAAGTTCTTTTCCGCGGTACTAACGGTCTTTACGTTACTAAAGACGAATGGGCTGCAGTTTATGAGGAAATGTTAGACGGTGAAGCACCCGTATTCACAAACTCAGACGGCAACATTCTTCACTACATTGAGAATTCGTTAGTTTATGACGAAGAGTGGACCGAGGTCTATATAGAGCTTGCTTACACTAAGGGTCAGATCGAGTGCGAGGCTGTTACCAAATGGAACCTTTGTTTCGATAAAACCGATACCCTTAACGAGCTTGAATCAATTCAAATTAAGGACCTTGGCATCTATCTGCTTGACGATGCACCTGAGGCTGAAGAAGGCGGTGAAGACGAAGGCACTACCGATGAAGGTACCGAAGATGGCGGTGCTGAAGCAAAGCCCACCGCAACCGCAAAGCCTGCAACCCAGAAGCCTGCAACCCAGAAGCCTACACAGACAAAGGCTCCCGAAGCAAGTGCAACTGCTGAAGCAACACCTGGTACAGTAACCAACACTTCAAACGGCGGTTCAGTATTCTCCGATCCCGCAGTTGTAATCGTTGTTGCATTAAGCGGTGCAGTTGTTGTAGCATCTGCCGCAACAATCGTTCTTGTATTGCTTAAAAAGAAAAAGCAATAATTCCGTTATTTAAGGCATTACCTTGTATAAATAAGAAAGGAAACAAAAAATATGAAAAAGTTTATTGTTTTAATCATTGCAATTGCTCTTGTTCTTTCAGTAGCAGCATTCAGTGTAAGCGCAGCTGAACCCAAGAACTTTGTTACAGACACCCCCTGGGAAACAGGTGCTGCAACAGATGTTTCAGTTAAAGACGGTATTTGTACCGCAACACTTCACGAATCACATAACTGGTCATCACCCTATCTCCCCTTGCATGATGCCATTAAGGATGCCTTAGGCGATGCTGACGAAATTGAGCTTCTTATCACCTTTAAGGTACAGGTGGTTTATGATGCAGGTTCTGATGCAGAATCAACAACCGCTCGCGTACTTTTCCGTGCAACCAACGGTCTTTCCGTACCCGCAGAAGAGTGGGCAGATACTTATGCTGAATTACTTGGCGATGACAGCCCCATTTTCATTAACTCAGATAGCAACGTTATGAACTATCTTGACGGTGCAAGAGTTGAAATGTATCCTGACAAGAAGTCGGATCGTAGCCATGTCGTTCTGTGAGCCAAGGAGTTG
>JAZQTV010000124.1:0-5179 GCA_045630945.1 Clostridia bacterium | reverse complement strand
TGCAGGCAAACTGACCGGGCTGAGACAAATCCTTAATAGGTGTAAGTTCGTAGCCTGCACCAAAAAGGGTTTCCAAATCCGCTTTACTTAAGTGAATGTGGCGGTTAGAAACGCCAACCGGAACTGTATCGTTAGCAGAAGTTGAACCGTTTGAGCATTGAGCCATAACGCGGTTAACTATCTCGGCAACTAATTTTTCATCATAAGCCATAATTCACACACCTCTTATATGATACGGAAGCTGTCAGCCATTACACAACGACGCTGACGGGTAAAGCTTCGGGCAGAAGTAATACCCTCACCGGTAGGACCTGCAATTGTGAAGGTTGCGTGACCTTCACCGCCGAAACCGATACCTGCATAAGAGGGGGCATTCTTAACGAAAATTGTTGTTTCAACTGCACGGGCAAATGCCGAGAGGTTGTCAATATTCTTGGAATGCATATGAGCGGTGTGACGGTTTCCGTGCTCAGCCTTAACTGCAAGTTCAACTGCCTGATCAATGTTATCAACAGTAACAATGGGAAGAATGGGCATCATAAGCTCTTCCTGTACGAAGAGATGCTCAAACTCGGTTTCGCAAATAAGGCAACGTGTGCCTGCAGGAAGTGTTTTGCCATTGTTAAGCATTGCATAGATAACGTCAGCATCTCTACCAACGCACTTACGGTTAACCTGCTTCTTTGTTTTGCCTGTCTTTTTATCAGTAACGTCAACAAGAACGATTTTTGAAAGTGCTTCTGCTTCTTCCTTATTAAGAAGATATGCACCGTTCTTAAGCATTTCGGAAATAAGCTGATCTTTAATGCTCTTGAATGCGAATACTTCCTTTTCTGCAATACAGGGAAGGTTGTTATCAAAGGTACAACCGTCGATAATATCTTTACCTGCTTTTACGATGTCTGCAGTATCATCAACAATTACAGGGGGGTTACCTGCGCCTGCGCCGATAGCCTTTTTACCTGATGAAAGAACTGCCTTAACAACACCGGGGCCGCCTGTGCAAACAAGAAGCCTGATTGCCGGATGTGCATACATTATCTGTGCTGATTCAAGTGTGGGCTTATCCATTGAAGTAACAAGCACCTTGGGGCCGCCTGCCGAGAAGCATGCGCGGTTTACAAGGTCAACTGCATAGTTTGAAGTACAAATTGCACCGGGATGGGGGTTGAATACAACACCGTTACCTGCGGCAATCATACCGATACTGTTGCATATAACCGTTTCGGAGGGGTTTGTTGAGGGAGTGATTGCACCAACAACACCAAAGGGTGCGTTTTCTACCAAAGTAAGTCCGTTATCACCGGTCTTTGCTTCAGCAACGATATCCTCTGTTCCGGGTGTTTTATCAGCAACAAGGATATGCTTAAGGCGCTTATGCTCAACCTTGCCCATACCTGTTTCCTTTACACCAATTTCAGCCATAATAGGTGCTTCGGCATAGGTAAGTTGACGAATAGCGGTAATAATCTTCTCTCTCTGCTCTACCGACATTTTTCTTACTGCGGTATAGCCTTCCTGAGCCGCCTTGATAGCTTCGTTCATATCAGTATAAATACCGATAAGCTTTCTGCCGTTATATTCTGTTGAAGTGAAGCTTACGCCCTCTACCTTTGCCTGAGGTGTGCTTTCCTTTGCACCGCCTGCAACGTTTGAAATTACCTGACGTACGATTGCTTCTATCTGTGCCTGATTAATCTCTGCCATAATTATCTCCTCCAAAGTTTACTCCTGGTCAAATACTACTTTTACGTTGTTCTGCTTTAAGCGTTCAAGCCAAATTTCGCTGGGTTTTTCTTCGGTTACAATGGTATCAACCTCGTTGATGCCACAAACCTTAACAAATGATGCCCTGTCGAATTTTGAACTGTCCACCGCAAGCAATCTATGGTTAGCGGATTTGAAGAATGACTTCTTGATTTCTGCATCACGTTCATTTGAATCTGTTATTCCGTTGAACTCATCTATGCCCTTACAAGAGCAAATAGCAAGGTCAACGTGAAAGCCCGAAATCATTTTTTCTGCCTGATAGCCAACTAACGAAAGACCGCCCTCCTTAAGCATACCGCCTGTTGAAAGGATATTCCATTCAGGCTTATTGCAAAGCTCGATAAGAATTTCAATACTGTTGGTTATAAGAGTTATGTTTTTCTTATGTAAAATACTTTTTATTACACACAGCGCCGTCGTGCTTGAATCAAGCATAATATAATCGCCGTCGTTTATCATATCGCCTATAAGTGCCGCGATACGCTTTTTGCTTTCAACGTTTGTCTGCTTGCGAACGTGAAACGGCAGGTCAATATTAAAATTTTCATTTTTAACGGCGCCGCCGTAGGTTTTACGTGCCAATCCGTCGTTATCAAGCTTCTCAAGGTCACGCCTTATAGTTTCCTCGGTAACGTCAAATTCCTTTGCAAGATCGGCAACAAGCACTTTACCGTCGGTAGAGAGCTTTGTAAGTATTTCATTTCTACGTTCAATAGCAAGCATTTATCTACACCATCTTTTTACAGAATGCTGTCCCAAAGCTTTTTATCGGGGTTGGGAATTACTGAATGGTCAAGAAGCATACCTCTTTCGCCTGCTTCGTTTGTTGCGCGTTCAATTGCAGCACTTACTGCAGAAACGGAGCCTGTTAAAAGCATATATGATTTACCGCACATTCCGCGTGCAAGGCGAAGCTCAATAAGCTCAACCAACGCAGTTTTTGCAGCAGCATCAGCGGCAACGATAGCAGTTGCGGCACTGAAGCTTTCAAGAATACCAAGTGCCTGTACGTTTTCAGGCTGCGCAGTACCGTAAATTGCGGTAAAGATTGAATCGTGGGGATTACCAAGCACGAAGCTATCAATAACTCTTTCGGGTGCAACGGTCTTTGCAGCCTCTACCGAAGCTTTTACTGCACTTAACTCACCACTAATTATAACAATGTATTTGCCGGGACATACGGTTGCGCTTTCGATAACCTCAACCTCGGCAGTCTTTATCATACGGTCAGCACCTGTTATACCTGCCGAAACCGTTGAAAACTCAGCCATACCAATAGCTTTGCTCATTTATTCTACTTCCTTTCAAAGTGTCACTTTAACGTATTTATCAGTTACTTCCTTGACAGTACCTTCGACTGAGGAATGGATATTAACACCCAGTTTTCCGTCAGCCGCCTTGCCTATTACCTGACCTACCTTAACTGTATCGCCCTTTTGAACAACTGCTTCGGCAGGTGCACCGATATGCTGTGAAAGCATAATCTTTACCTGCTTTAACTGCACGTCATTCTCAATCAAAGGAGCATCCTTGTTATACTGTGTAAGACCTAATCTTGCAGTAAGCCTTGCGTGCGAAACAAGCTTCTGACTGCGGAGGGGATCAACAGGTGCCATCTCGACATGAGGCATCTGTACACCGCCCTTGCGCATACCGCCCTTGAACACGCTAATAAGCGTCTGTGCGTTAAGATTCTGGAAGCAGGAATACATTTCACATAAGCCGCAAGCCGAACAGAAGAACGTATTAAGATACGGTTCAACGTTGCCTGTTGCACCTGCTGAAAGTGCATTCATAAACTTAGTGGGATCTATCGGGTATCCGAGCATATGCCTTGAACAAAGTGCAGTACACATACCGCAATGACAGCATGCAGACATTGCCCTGTTTACAGATACCTGCGTGTTTGCTTTTTTCTTCTGAACTACGTAGTGTGACGGTGGAAGAACTATGTATGCGTTCGACGTTTTTGTAACAACGTCATTCTCGCTACACAGCTTACCCGTCATAGGTCCGCCCGAAACGATTTCGTATTCGGGAATAGTTACGCCACCTGCAAGCTCAAGCACTTCCTTAACCTTCATACCTAAAGGTAATTTAAGTGTTACGGGGTTCTTTACCGCACCTGTAACGGTACAGTACTTGTGGGTAACGGGTTTATTTTCCTTAATTGCATAATATGCGTTAAGCATAGTTTCAACGTTATAAACGATACAGCCAACCTCGATAGGAAGTTTACCTGCCGGCACTACCCTACCTGTTACCTCATAAATGGTAACAACCTCATCACCCGAAGGATATACGGGAGGAAGAAGACCTATCTTTGCGTTTTTATCACTAAACTCGCCTATAACCTCTTCAATAGCGCTTATAGCCTGCTTATAGTTAGGCTTTATAGCCACTATCATATTATCTGCGCCTGTTGCAACGGCAACCTCATGCATAGCAAAAAGGATTTCGTATGCATACTCAGCCATTACCTGACGGTGAAGCTTTAAAAGCGGCTCACATTCAGCGCAGTTAAGTATTATAGTATCAGCCTTTTCATTAAGTTTTGCATAAGAAGGAAATCCTGCGCCGCCGGCACCGACAACGCCACATTCCCTAAAAATGATTGAAAGTTCTGTTAATTTCATACTTTAAATATCCTAAAATTATAATCCGATGGAATTATCTACAATTCCTACAATTGCTGCATCTACCGGTGCATCATCCATTGAACAACCGATACGTGCGGCACTGCCTGTTGCAACAAGCACGGTTTCACCAATACCCGCGCCAACGTTATCAATTGCAACAACTCTGCCTGACTTTTCCATATTGGAAACAGGCTCAACTATCATAAATTTGCTTCCTAAAAGCTTTTCATTTTTACGTGTAGCAACTACACTGCCTACAACTTTACCTACTATCATTTTAATTCCTTCCTGTTATTTCTTTTTATCCTGCGGTGCCATCATAGGCACCGCAGGCAAATAAGAAATATATTACTTAATTGAGGGAAGAATCTTTTCAACATCGCCATGAGGACGAGGAATAACGTGTGTTGCTACAACCTCACCTAAGCGTGCTGCTGCTGCGCCGCCTGCTTCTGTTGCTGACTTAACTGCACCAACGTCGCCGCGAACCATAACGGATACAAGTCCGCTACCGATCTTCTCTGTGCCGATAAGAACTACGTTTGCAGCCTTTACCATAGCATCTGCTGCTTCGATAGCTGCAACAAGGCCTCTGGTTTCTACCATTCCTAATGCTTCCTGTGCCATATGTGTTTCCTCCTTAATAAATTTTAATTTTAAATTTTAACCTTTTAGGTTTAATTACTTAAGTGTGGGAAGAATCTTCTCAACATCGCCATGAGGACGAGGAATAACGTGTGTTGCTACAACCTCACCTAAGCGTGCTGCTG
>JAZQTV010000123.1:0-17254 GCA_045630945.1 Clostridia bacterium | reverse complement strand
CCGCTTGGCCTCCGACTTACCCACCGTTTCCGGCTTAATAACACAACTAAAAACAGTAAGAGGAAGAATAAAAAACGATATTGCTTGGTGCGCCTTCCTTTTATCGTTTAATATATTTTCAAGAAAAGGCAGTGCAATTACACCACCGCCCGTACCAAACAACCCACTTATTATTCCCGATAAAAATGCCAAAACATTATTTTTCACGCTATCACCTGCCATATATTTTTTACCAAAAACAAAAAAATAACCGCGTAATTGCGGTTATTTTACTCTGTTTAAAAGATATTCGGCAAGCTCAATAAAGAAAATTCCTTCATCACCGAATTGTTGCATTATCTCGATTGCACGTTTTGTGTGATGCTCGGCTTCTTTTTTCGCACCGTCTATGCCATAAAGCGTTACGTACGTTGTTTTATTATTTGCAGCATCACTTCCCGTTGCCTTACCAAGCTGAGCACTATCTCCGCAAACATCAAGAATATCATCAACAATCTGAAAGGTATATCCTATTTCCTTTGCATATTCGCCCATTAACGAAATTTCGTTCTCTGATGCGCCACCGCATGATGCACCCGCAAGTACTGCGCCTATTATCATTGCAGCAGTTTTATTAAGGTGTATGTATTCCATCGTGGATTTATCAATAGCCAAACCGTTTGAAGAAACGTCAACCCATTGACCTGCAACCATACCGTTTACGCCTGCCGCATATGAGATATATTTCATAGCATCAAACGTAGCTTTATCTTTTACCGCATCAATCATAATATCAAATGCATAGCTTAATAAGCCGTCACCTACAAGAATAGCTTTATCTTCGCCAAACACCTTATGTGAGGTTAACCTACCTCTGCGATAATCATCATTGTCCATTGCAGGAAGATCATCATGAATAAGCGAATACGTATGTATCATTTCTATTGCACACGCATATGGAAGTGCATTTTCAACTTCGCCCGAAAAAAGTTTATTCGAAGCAATCAACAGTGCCGGACGCAATCTTTTTCCACCCGCAAAAACGCTATATGACATAGCTTCACACAGCTCGAGCGGAATAGTATCTCTTTTAAGGTATTCATTCAATTTACCTTCAACCAATACGTTGTACTCGTTCATAAGTAAATTTACATCAATCTTCATCGCTAAAATCCACTTCCTTTAAAAGTCCGTTCTCTTTCTTTAAAACAGTAATCCTTGCAGTATAATCATCAAGTATTTTTCTTGAATGTGCCGCAAGCTTTACGCCCTGCTCAAAATATGCTATTGCTTTTTCTAATGATAATTCAGAATTTTCAAGCTTTGATACCGTAGCCTCAAGGCTTTTTATTGATTCTTCAAGCGACATTTCTTCAATGTTTTTCATTTCCTTTAACCTCCGCAACTATTTCACCGTCATATAATCTTACTGTGATATTATCGCCTTGCGCAACATCTTTGATGTGTTTAAGTATTCTTCCATTTTTGCTTGCAACTGAATATCCGCGCGCTAGTACATTTAGCGGACTTAACGAATTAAGACGCGCCGCAAGTTGAGCAAGCTTATTTTCCTTTTCCGACTGAATATCTATGTTAAGCATTTTTTGCTCAAGCATATCTAACATATGCTTGTACGTATCTACAATACGCATCGGGTCTTCAAAGGAATTTTGGTATGCTTTTACAGTTAAATCATACTGTTTGATTCTGCCGTCAATCAATTTAATTAAATTCTTTTCAAAATAATCAATATCAAGCAACGTATCGTGATAATCAAATACCGCAAGTTCTGCTGCGGCAGAAGGCGTCGGAGCACGTAAATCGGCAACAAAATCAGCTATCGTGTAGTCAGTTTCGTGACCAACGGCTGAAATTACAGGCTTTTTACAATTAAAGATAGTTCGCGCAACATCCTCATCGTTAAAGCAATATAATTCTTCAAAAGAACCACCTCCACGACCGACGATTATTACGTCAATATCACTAATTGCATCAAGCGCCCTTATTCCTGTACATATGGAACGCGGAGCTTCCTCGCCCTGTACTTTTACAGGTGCAAGCATAATTTGAATATCTGGACATCTTCTTGTAGCAACGTTAACAATATCCCTAAATACCGCTCCTGTGGGCGAAGTTACAACGCCAATCCTTTTAACATATTGTGGTATTTTCTTTTTATATATTTCATCAAACAAGCCTTCATTGCTCAGCTTTTTCTTCAGTTCTTCAAGCTTTATATATAATGCACCAAGACCGTCTTCCTCAAGCTCTGTAACGTTTATCTGAAATTGACCGTCACGCTCATACAGCGTGATTTTTCCTTTTACAGATACCTTCATTCCGTCCTTTAATTTGAAGCGCCATTTTAAAGAATACGGTTTAAAAAAAGCGCATTTTACCGATGCGCTCTCGTCTTTAAGTGTAAAATATATATGTCCTGACGAATGCATTTTAACGCCCGATACCTCGCCTGTTACAGTTGCATTTATCAGTGTATAATCATATGAAAGAATTTCTTTAACGTAATTGTTTAAATCTGAAACGGTATAGTTCATACTAAGCCAGCCGCTTTTACCGTGTTGTACATAAGCATTGCACGCGTCATAGGACCTGTTCCGCCGGGATTAGGTGTTATTGCATACGCAGCCTCTTTTACATTTTCAAAATCAACGTCGCCTACCTGCTTACCGTCAATACGGCTGATACCAATATCAATAACAATCGCACCTTTTTTAACCATATCAGCAGTAATCATATGTGCTTTTCCAACAGCGCAAACAAGTATATCAGCCTGACGTGTAACCGAAGCAAGATCCTGTGTTTTTGAATGGCATACCGTTACAGTAGCGCCTTCATTTAACAGTAATAAAGCCATAGGCTTGCCAACATTATTACTTCTTCCTATAACAACAGCATTTTTACCGGTAATTTCAATGCCGCTTGATTTTATAAGCTCAAGCGCACCTGCAGGAGTACATGAAACAAAACAATCCTTGTCATTCATCAGCACTCCGCCAATATTAATTTTTGAGAATCCGTCAACATCCTTCTCAGGTGAAATTGCGCGTACAACTGCCGCTTCATCAAGTCCCTTAGGAAGAGGAAACTGAACAAGAATGCCATGAACGGAATCATCCTTATTAAGCTTATCAATTAACTCCATCAATTCTTCCTGCTTAGTGTCTGCAGGGAGCTTATATTCAAGCGATTTAATACCAACCTCGTGGCAATCGTTCGTTTTATTTCTAACGTAAATGCAGCTTGCAGGATCTTCGCCAACAAGAATAACCGCCAGCGCAACTTCCTTACCCGAAGCATCAATTTTATCCTTTAATTCATCCTTAATATTTTTAGCTAATGCTTTACCATCAAGTATCATTTTGTACCTCTGTTAATATATTTTTTTCTGCAAAGAAGTGCAACGCCAACCGCGTTATCCGAGCTTAATTCAACAGGTGAAAACTTAAGATTAACGTGCATGCCTTTCTTTTCAAGGTATATGGGAAGATATTTTCTTATATATTCGCTTGAAGAAACACCACCCGCCATAAGAACATTATTAACGCCAGCATAATATGCCGCACCGCCCACCATTTTGGACAATGTTCTTGTTATAGCAGACATAATTGCTTCGCAAAGACAATCAACGTCCCTGCCGTTTTCAAGCTCGCGAATAGCCGCCGCTTCAGTACCCGAAAAGCTGCATGCATCATACGATGCACTTATAGGAAGAATCAGCCTTTCGCCCGCATACAAACAAGCTTTTTTATCAACCTCCTTGCCTGCAGGAAAGCCCATATTCATTTTAACGCCTAACCTATCAACAAGCTGACCAGCGTTTATATCCTTTGTTTCGGCAATAATTTTTGCCTTGAATTCAGTTTCATTTTCTTTAGCAAGAAGAACTTCCGTTGTTCCACCCGAAAGATGTACTGCACAAAAATTATCCTTTGGAATATCAATTCCAAACGTTGCAGCCTGAATATGACCCTGCTGATGATCAGTAGCATAAAGCGGTACGTTAAGACTCATTGCAATACACTCGGCAAGTCTTCTTCCCGCAAAGAAAACAGGCATATAGGAATGCCCTAATCCACGCGGCTGAGTGCTCACACACACTGCTTTAATCTGCGTAGGATCAACGCTTTCAAGAAGTTCCTTATAAAGATCCGGGAAATTATTTATATGCTTAAAAAAGGCTTCACTCTGCCTTAAACCGCGTTCACCCTCAGCAACAGACAACAGTCTGCGTTTGCTTGAAACGATATTTCCGTTCTCATCAACTGCGGCAACAGATGTTGTATAACAGCTCGTATCAATACCTAAAAAAATCATAAGCTTCTAACGTATGCCCCCAGGATTCCGTTAATGAATGCAGGCGAATCATCCGAAGAATACTTTTTGGCAAGCTCAACTGCTTCGTTTATGGAAATTCCACTCGTTATATCTTCACGGTAAATAATTTCACAAATAGCAAGTCTTAAAATTGCAACGTCAACCCTGCTCATTCTTTCAATTGACCAGCCTTTAGCATATGATGAAATTATCCCGTCAAGCTCTTCAATATGAAGTTTTGTGTTTTGTCTTATCCACTCTATGTACTCCTTATTTTCTTCAGAAACGTCGTTCCAATTAAACTCTTCGTCAAAAAGAGAACCCAGCATACTTGACGCTGTGTTAGTTCCGAACATATCCTCAAACAAAAGCTTAAAAGCCATTTCACGAGCAATACTTCTTGTATTTTTTACCTTTGCCATTATATCCTCCGTATATCTAAACTGATAAAAAGGCGAGAATACTCGCCCTAAATAAACGATTTATTTTTGTGCCTGCAAGGAGTTATCTACCTGAACAACAACCTTCTTAACTGCAATACCGCAAAGAAGCTGAACGTCATTTTTTACACTCTGCTGTATGCTCTGCGATGCTTCAGGAATAACGATTTCAGGAAACAGAGATACTTTAACCAATATATTTGCGCCTTCATCGCACATAACTGTCTTTACGCGAAGCTCGCGCACGCCATCAACGCATTTAACTGCTTTTGCCGCTAACGAGCTGATTGTATCAAGATTTATGTAGATAGCACCCTCATCAGTTGTTGCCGCCAACGCAGCGTTTGTCTTGGGTTCACCGGTAGAAACAAGCATTGATCTGAACGATAACACTAAAATAATGGCTAAAACTGCCGTCGAAATAATTTTAACGTAAATCGACGTTTCAACAAGCCGAACAACAACCGAAAGAACACTGGCACTCCAAATACAAGCACCAAGACCTATAGCAAGTGCAACAAATACAAGCGTCATAAAAATAAGTAACAGTCTCTCGCCTATTTTCATACAAAAAACCGTCCTTATTTTTTATTTTCAGTTGCTACCTGAACGCCCTGAACGTTTATGTTAACGCCCATAACCTTAAGCCCTGTCATACCTTCAACAGCACGCTTTACGCTCTTTTGAATTTCTGCAGCAACTTCATTGATTATTGAACCGTACTTTACAACAATATTAACATCGATTACAGTTTCTTCATTCTGAATGGTTGCTTTAATACCCTTAGCAAGATCCTTACGACCAAGAAGCTCTGCAATGCCGCTTTTAATGCCGCCACTCATACCTGCAACTCCTTGAATTTCAGATGCCGCAAGACCTGATATAATAGCAATAACATCCTCGGAATAAGATATAGTACCGCCTATTTCGGACTTAGAAATAACAATATTATTTTCAGACATAATAAATACCTCCGTACTTTGTTTACAGTATTATATCACTTGATAATCTTTTTTTCAACAGTTTTTTTATTTTCTTTATTTAAAAAGAACATAAAAATATTTTTCAACATTTTCGGCGCTTTTATACAAACTATTTTCACTAATATCCCCTCCTTTTATCTAGAAATGTAGATTCCTGTCACAATCAGCACAATACCAAGCAGAACAAACCACATATACGCAGGAATATTAAAAATAATTAATGCGCCCCCCGCAACAATACAAGCACTGCCAAGCAAATTAAATCTAAAAAATATTCTTTTCATAAAAAAACCTCCTTGTATATCATATACAAAGGAGGTTTTTTATGTTACATTTCACTTTTAAGCATTTCAATAACTTTTTTAGGATCTTCAGCAGAAAAAACGCTGCTTCCTGCAACAAGAACGTTTGCGCCTGCTTCCTTAATGCTTGGTGCATTATCTGTATTTACGCCGCCGTCAATCTCAAGCAAAATATTTCTGTCACCGATTATCTCTTTTGCCCTACGCACCTTATCAAGCACTCTTTTAATGAATTTCTGACCGCCAAATCCGGGATTAACCGACATAAGCAGCACCATATCAACCTCATCAAGCAGGCATTCAAGAGAATCGATAGGTGTTCCGGGATTATATACTATACCCGCTTTAACACCCTTTGACCTTATGTAGCCAAGCGTTCTGTGGGGATGCGGCGATGCTTCGTAGTGAATAGTAATGTAATCAGCACCTGCATCAACAAAATTATCTATATAACGTTCGGGCTTATCTATCATCAAATGAACGTCCAAAGGCTTATTTGTATGCCTTTTAATCGCTTTAATCATATCAGGTCCGAATGAAATATTAGGTACAAATATACCGTCCATAACATCACAGTGTATCATATCGGCACCGCATTTGTCGATAAATTCAGTAGCCTTTCCAATTTCGGCAAAATCAGCTGCTAAAATACTTGGTGCAATTTTAATCATAACGTTTCCTCCAATTTTCTTCTATTTCTTGAAAAAGTTGTCTGTATCGTTCGTATCTTTCCTTTGAAAGTTCACCGCACTCAACTGCGTTTTTAACTCCGCAAACAGGCTCATTTATATGATTACATCCGTTAAATCGGCATTCATCGATATAATCATTATATTCATAGTATAAATCCTTGAAATCTTCGGGCGAAAGTAAAGGCACTTCTATCAAGGAAAATCCGGGTGTATCCACTAAGAATTTTTCAGTATCAAACATAACAAGCTCGGTATGCCTTGTGGTGTGCTTTCCACGTTCGGTCTTTTTACTTAAGCCACCTGTCCGAAACGCCTCGTGCCCCAACAACCCGTTTGTTAACGTTGATTTACCAACCGCCGATTGCCCCGTAAAACAGGTTATTCCTTCTCCGATAGCGTTTTTAAGTCGATTGATACATTCCGCATCAATCGCACTTGTTAAAAATGTTTTTATTGAGCTTTGTTCATACTGAAGCTTAATTCTTTCCGCCTCTTCAGTGTCGTAGTCAATTTTATTGATACATACGATTGGTGTAATATTAAGCATACGTGCATAACAAATAAGGTAATCAACTAATTTAAGGTCAGGATTAGGTCTTTTTACCGCAATAGTTATAATAAGTGTGTCAATATTTGCAACGGGCGGTCTGATTAAAGAATTCTTTCTTGGAAGAATTTCAGTAATCAAATTATATTCGTCAGCACGCTCAGCAAATTTAATTTTAACCTTGTCGCCTACAAGCGGAGTAACCTTTTTATTTCTAAAGCTACCCTTTGCCGATGCGCTGTAAACTGTATCACCTATTCTTACGTCAAATACGCCTGCAACACCTTTAACGATCAGTCCGACATTATTCATTAGCCGTCTCCTGTACAGCAGTCATAGTTTTCTTTTCTAGCAATCTATGGTTATTATATAATTCAAACGTTACCGTTTCTTCTCCCTGACACTGATACCTATAATAAACCCTGTTAGCTGAATTAAAAACAAGACTGTCGCCTATCTGATTGCCGTTAATATCATATACAACAAGTTCAAAGTCAGTGTATACTCCGTCAATGGCTTCATATTCATATATAATCTCATACGAAACCTTTATAACGTTAATATCAACGTCAATAACGATTGGCTCATGTGCATCGCCTTTTTTATAAATATATTCTTCACCCGCAACAACACTCTGCCATATAACGCCAATTTTATCAGGATCAGTTACGTTCATTTCATTAATTATACCAACCGTACATCCCGAATCAGTAATTGCTTTCTTTATTGCCTCAACGTCAATCATTCCACTAAGATCGGGAACAGTAATCTTTATCGTTTCAATATTATTTACAACAGTAAGCGTTATGGTAGAACCTTGTTCAAGTGCTTCTGAATATTCACTTTGTGCAACTACCTTACCGTTATCCTTATCATCACCCTCACGGTCGACTCTTGTAACCACAAAACCTTGTTCTATAAGTACTCTTTCAGCATCCTCAAAGGTCATACCTATAGTGTTTTGTGCCATTATCTTTTTGGCACCCTTGCTGACATATATCTTAATTTCCGTATTAACCTTAACTACGCTTCCCTGCTCAGGTTCGGTGCGTATAACACAGTTTTCAGGAACGGTTGACGATTCCTCGTATATTCTTACGTATTTCGTAAAATCAGACATATTAAGAAGACCTACCGCCGTGTCATACCGTTTTCCGTTCACTGAAGGAACCTCACCGTCGGGATACTCTTTTTTAATTAAAACCGACGCCATAATGCTAATTGCAACTGCCAGTATCGCAACCGAAGCAACTATACCTAAAATAATTGCAACACTACGCCTGCTTTTTGATGCACGCGCATTGCGCTTATCTTCATCACTGATATACGAAACTTTCTTCTTAATCTTAACGTTATTTGGTGTTCCACTATGGATACGCTTATGATTTACAGGCTCAAAATCATCGTTTTCATCATTATCCACATCATCAAAATCGTTATTAACAACCGAGAAGCCTTCAGGGTTTGCAACGTACAAAAGAAGATCCTCTCTTAATTCGGTTGCACTTTGATATCTTTGTGCAGGATTCTTCTTAATACATTTAACGATAATATCATTTATTCCCTTGGGTATATTGGGATTTACTCTTTGCGGTTGCTCGGGAATCTGATTTATATGCTGCATTGCAATGCCAACGGGTTCGGAGCCTTCAAAAGGCACTTTTCCCGTAAACATTTCATAAAGCAAAATACCAAAGGAATAAATATCAGATCTTCCATCAAGCTCAACACCGCCGCGCGCCTGTTCAGGTGAAAGATAATGCACACTGCCTACAACATCCTTTGCCGCCATAGTTCTTGTTGTTTGCGAAGTCATTCGCGCAATGCCAAAGTCAACAAGCTTTACAGTGCCGTCATTGGCTACAATAATATTTTGCGGCTTAATATCCCTGTGAATTATGTCTTTTCGATGCGCATGCTCAATACCTGCGGCAATCTGAAGCGCATAATCAACCGCAGTCTTAACGCTAACGGGTCCTTCGCTTACTATATCCTTAAGTGTTCGGCCATCAATAAATTCGGTAACCATATATAACGAATCATTCCATTGCCCAACACTAAGAATACGTCTAATATTTCTGTGTGACATCTTATTAAGAGCTTCCGCTTCCAAACGGAATCTGCGCTCAAGCTCCCTAATATTTTCAAGTTCATCTCTTATAATTTTTATTGCAACAATTCTTTCATCAGCAAGACGTCTTGCTTTATAAACAATACTGGTTCCGCCACTACCGATTTTTTCAAGAATCTCATATTTTCCGTCAATTATTTCGTTGACCATACAAATACCTCTTAGTCATTACTTACAAGCACAGCAGTTATATTATCTCGTCCGCCGGCATTATTTGCTGAATCAATAAGCGATTTTACTGCATCTTCACAAGAAACACTGTTGCTGATAATTTTATAAATCTCCGATGCTTCAATCATTCCAGTCAAACCGTCACTTGCAAGAAGAATTTTATCATTTTTTTTCCATTTCTTCGAAAAAACATCGATATTTACAAATCTTTCAACACCAATTGCCCTTGTAATCAAATTCTTGTTGGGATGATTTTTAGCCTCATCAGCATCCAAAAGTCCCTTATCTATCATTTCCTGCACGAAAGAATGATCAACACTTATTTGCTCGATTCCTTCGTCAGAAATAATATAACAACGGCTATCCCCTACGTTTGCAACGTAAACGATATCATCCTTTACGATAGCGCAAACCATTGTAGTTCCCATACTTTCGTACATTTTATCTGATTTTGACGTTTGATATACCGCCTTGTTCGCATTATTTAATGCTTGTCTTAAAAGTAACGGAACGTCATTAAGCTCTTCAAAATGCTCTTTAATGTGTACCGCGGCCCCCGAAACAGCCAAACAGCTTGCAATTTCGCCGGCATTTTCGCCGCCCATACCATCTGCCACAATAAACATTTTTATATCTTGTTCGTTATTTGGCACGTGGTAAAAATCTTCATTATTTCCACGCACCATTCCTTTGTTACTTAAACCGAAGTATTGCATTAAAAATCCTCCTTTTTTAAGTAGCTCCTTCTTAACTGTCCGCACGCACCCGAAATATCCGCACCCATTTCCCTACGCACCGTAACGGAAATACCGTATTCCTCAAGCATCTTTTTAAACGCTTTAACACGCTCAGGTGAAGACCCCACCAAACCGCTTTCATGAACGGAATTCAGCGGAATAAGGTTAACGTGACATTGCATTCCCTTTATTAAATTTTTCAACTTTTGTACGCACTCATACGTATCGTTAAACTTATCGATAAGTGCATATTCAAACACAACGCGTCTACCTGTTTTTTTAACGTATTCACGCATAGCATTTATTGTTTCTTCAAGCTTATGAGCCTTAGATATCGGCATTATCTGCTTACGCAATTCATCATCGGGTGCATGTAAAGACAACGAAAGCGTCAACCCGAATTTTTCGTTCATAAGCCTGTTTATCCCCCGCACAAGACCGCACGTAGAAAGAGAAATGTTCCGCATAGAAATATTTAACCCTTTCTCATTGGTAACGTTTCTTAAAAAACGAATAACGTTCTCATAATTATCAAGAGGCTCACCGCTGCCCATAAGCACAATATTGGTAACACCGCGCTTATTATCGCCTTTTGCATCACGGTTTGCACTAATAACCTGTCCGATTATTTCGCTTGCTTCAAGATTTCTTACAAGCCCACCGATGGTAGATGCACAAAATGCACATCCCATTCTGCAACCAACCTGTGTGGAAACGCACAAGGTTGAGCCGTAGGAATAGTGCATAAGCACTCCCTCTATTATATTACCGTCTTCAAGCTTATAAAGGTATTTTACCGTACCATCAAGCTGAGATACAAGTTTTTGATGTATGTATGCACCGCCAACCGAATATCCCATTGCACTAAGCTCATCCTTAAGCGTTTTGGGTATATTGATTTCCTCAATACTTTTTCCTTGCACAAGCCCCGTAAACAATTGCTCAGCACGAAACGCAGGCTGACCTAAATCAGTAATTATTTTTTTTAGTTCATCAAAATTATAATTCAGAAGATTCAATTTTTTTCATCCTTGCAATAAAAAAGCCGTCCGTTTTATCTTTATGAGGATACAATTGAACATATCCATTTGATACGTCTTTATCTGCTTCAAATTTTTCACCAAACAGGCCTTGCATGCTGCACAACTCAAATTTTTTGTTTTTACTAAGAAATTCCTTAATAACCTCTATATTTTCCTTATCCCTGACAGTACATGTGCTATACACAAGTATACCGCCGTCTTTAACGCATTTTGAAGCGTTTTCAAGGATAATACGCTGTGTTTTTTCTATTTCGTTTAGCATTTCAGGTGTTACTGTATTTTTTATCTCCGGCTTTTGTCCTAACACACCCAATCCGCTGCAAGGTGCATCAACAAGAACTTTATCAAATAAGCCGCGCTCTGCATTTACTGTCATATCATCCTGTTTTGCTTCTATAATTTGCTCATATCCACAGCGTTTAGCATTGTTCTTTATCAATTCAACTCTATGCTCGTATTTATCATAAGCATTTATTTTGCCGTTTTTAAGTATCGATGCCGCATAAACGGTTTTTCCGCCTGGCGCCGCACAACAGTCAAGAATAGTATCGCCGTCATTTATGCCTAACGCCTTAACAACCGCAACCGAAGCCTCACCCTGCACGGAGCAAACACCGTCTTCAATCTTATCTATCGCACCTTTAATGTAAAAACAATTATCGAAATAAACGGAATCTACACCATTTAACTGATTTTTTATATCACTAACACTTGCTTTATTTTCATCAACACGAACACAGGTGCTGTGTTTTGCCTCATACGCACAAAAGCGTTCGCACTGTTCAATTCCCAAGCAATCAGCAAGTTCTTTAACAAAGAACTCGGGATAACTGTATTTAACCGAGATATATTTAACCTTATTTATAGGATATTCAATATCATTAACGCTTCTTGAAATGTTGCGAAGAACACCGTTTACGTACCCCTTAAGCATACCTTTTCCAATCTTTTGGGCAATGTCAACACTCGTGGATACTGCGGCATTATTTGGAACCTTATCCATATACATTATTTGAAAAATGCCCATTCTTAAGATATTTCTAATTTTAGCGTTGATTTTTCCCTTGCAAAAAACAGAAATAACGTAGTCAATGGCAATAAGCTTATCAAGCGTCCCGTACACAAGCGCAGTAATAAACGCTTTATCACGTGCATCAAATCCGTTTAATGCATTTTTTAATGCCAAATTGGAGTATTTTTTATTTTGTATAATATCATCGAGCAAATAAAATGCTTGAAGTCTTGCTTTATCTTCACTCATTTAAAAAACAATCCGCCTTAAGTTTATTGCCTAAAAAATATGCTTTAGGATCCATAGCCTTCTTACCGGACACTTGTAAAATATTAATAGAAATAACACCATCGCGTGTTGCGACCAACAAGCCGTCTTTGCTATCGGCACATAAAATCGTTCCGGGCTTTTTATCTGTTTTTTTATCTATAACAGAAACAGAATAAATCTTAATAACCTCATCTCCACAAACCGACCATGCAACAGGCCAAGGATTTAAGCCACGAACAAAATTCTTAATTTCATTCGCATTTTTGTTAAAATCAATTCTCGCCATCTCTTTATTAAGCATAGGATAATGTGTCGCCTGTAAATTATCCTGCGGTGTGCGAGGTGCATTCCCTTCTTCAATCATTTTAACCGTTTCAATAAGTGTTTGTGCGCCTAATTCAGCAAGTCTGTCAAAAAGCTCACCTGCAGTTTCATCATCACCTATCTCCAAGGTTTTCTTAAGAATAATATCTCCGCAATCCACGCCTATATCGGTATACATAGTGGTTATACCCGTTTCCTTCTCACCGTTTAAAACCGCCCACTGTATTGGCGAAGACCCCCTGTACTTAGGTAACAAAGAACCGTGAACGTTAACACATCCTAATGGCGCAGACTCAAGATTTTCTTTTGAAAGAATCTGACCAAACGCCGCAGTAATCATAAGATCCGGCTTAAGATCTTTTAAAATTTGTGCATTCTCGGATAAACGAATCTTTTCAGGCTGAAAAACGGGAATATTTTGGCTAAGCGCATACTCCTTTACAGGCGAAAACGCAACCTTATTCCCCCGTCCCTTCGGCCTGTCAGGCTGTGTAAAAACAGCTTTTACATTATATCCGTTATCGATAAGTGCTTTAAGCGAAGGAACCGCAAAATCCGGAGTTCCTAAAAAAACAATATCAATCATCCTTACCGCACCTTGTTGCCTTATCTGTAAATAAAATTCCATCCAAATGATCTGTTTCGTGGCAGAATATTGTAGCAACAAAATCCTGTGCCTTATATTCCATCAGATTGCCTTCTCTATCATATCCTTGAACAGTAACCTTTTTAGGTCTGTCAACGTGTCCACGAACACCGGGTACACTAAGGCACCCCTCAAGACTATCTTGATGACCGCTTTGTTTAACGATTACAGGATTGATAAGTTCAAGAATCTCATCACCTGTGTCAACAAGAATAACTCTTCTAAGAATGCCAACCTGCGGTGCGGCAAGACCTACACCGTTAGCAACCGCAAGAGTATCACGCATATCATCAAGCAAGGTTATTATCTTTTCATCAATAACCTCAACTTCTCTGCATTTTTTCTTTAAAAGCGGATCATTATCCTTTACAATATTTCTTATCGCCATAAAAACACCTCTTTAAAAAAGATTAACGGGATTGATTTGTATATCACAATACAAATCCTTTTGTGCTATTCCGTTAATTAACTCAAAAATTTTATCAACCGTAACTTCTATACCGTCAAATTCTTTTAATTTTATAAGAATCTGATGTCGGTACATTTCCTGCAATCTGCCAATGGGTGCCTGTGAACGTTCAGAATAAAGCACATTATCACCCAATTCTTTTATTAAATGCATTATTCTGTCATATGCAACAATTGATCCGTTATAAGCTTTTTCTGCATCTTCGGAAACGTATAAAATACGAATTATGCGTGCAAACGGCGGATACCACATTGCTTTACGTTGTTCGATTTCCTTTTCGTAAAAGCCCTTGTAATCGTGCTGCTGTGCGCACTCAATTACAAAGTGCTGTGGCGAATACGTTTGGACAACAACCTTACCTTGCGTTCCGGCACGACCTGCACGCCCCGAAACCTGCGTAAGAAGTGAGAACGTACGCTCACGGCTTCTGTAATCAGGCATACGAAGCATTCCATCCGCCGCAACAACACCTACAAGAGTAACGTTAGGAAAATCATGTCCTTTTGCTATCATTTGCGTTCCAATAAGTGCATTAGCAGTTCCGTCAGAAAGCTGCTTCAGCAAATGATAATGTGCATCCTTGCCTCTTGTTGTATCAACATCCATCCTGACAGTTTTATATTCAGGAAAAAGCTTATTAAATTCCTCTTCAACCTTTTGCGTTCCTGCACCGAATTGCTTAATAAATTTACTTCCGCAATACGGGCAAACCTTGGGCATAGGAATCTCATAACCGCAATAATGACATCTAAGCTTATCAACGTTGCTATGATACGTTAGCGAAACATCACAATTCTCACAGGTAATAGTTTCACCGCAAGCACGGCACATAACAAAGCTTGAATAACCGCGCCTGTTCAAAAACAACATAATCTGTTGCTTTTTTACAAGCGTATCGCACATTGATACAAAAAGCTTTTCAGAAAATATAGTTCTGTTTCCTTTAGAAAACTCGTCGGTCATATCTACTATTTCAACGGGCGGCATCTCTCTCCCGTTTGCACGCTTAGGCATCTCAAGAAGCTTAAACGCCCCCATTTTCATTTGGTAATATCTATTAACCGACGGTGTAGCGCTTCCTAAAATTACAGGACAGTTATTGTATCTACCACGCTGAAGTGCAACGTCAATAGCATCGTAACGCGGATGTGTTTCAGAAATGTATGAACTTTCGTGCTCTTCATCAACAATGATTATCCCAATATTCTTTAATGGTGCAAATATCGCTGACCTTGCGCCGATAACGATACTTGCTTCACCGTTAATTATGCGCTTCCACTCATCAAAGCGTTCACCTGCGCCCAAAGCGCTGTGCAAAATTGCAACACCGTTACCAAGCTTTTTTCTGAAATTCATTACCATCTGCGGTGTAAGCGAAATTTCTGGAACAAGTACAATAGCTGTTTTTCCCTCGGAAGTAACTGCATTTATGGCTTGCATATAAACTTCCGTTTTACCGCTACCTGTAACACCGTGCAACAAAAACGGCGTATATTCTTCCTTTTTAGAAAGAATTTCGTCTAAAACCTCGCGCTGTCTGCGATTTAATTCAAGCCAACCCGCGCGTTCAGGTGATATATCAAGATACGGCGAACGAACGGCTTCTTCTTTAAAAACCGTAACGTAGCCTTCGCTTATAAGCTTTTTAAGCGGATCATAACACGAACCAACAATCTGATTAAGACGTGCTTTTTCCATTGCACCGTACTCATCAAGAACCGAAATAATCCTGTGTGCTTTGGTGCCCGGATGCAATGATTCCAAAACCACGTCAGTCTGCCCCTCACAAGAAGCAGACAGTTTCACCATATCTATGTATTTTGTTTTTACCTTGCCGCCACGAACAAGTGAAGGAATAAAAAGGCGTAAAGCATCAGCCATCGTCGTGTGATACTTTTTCTTAATCCATTCAGCGAGGAAAAGCTGCTCCTCATTAACTGACGGATTACTGTCAATTACAGAAAAAATATATTTAATTTTGTTTTCAGGAACGTTAGTCGTATCACTAAGCCCAATAACAATACCTTCAATATTTCCCTGTCTGCCAAACGGAACAAGAACACGTACACCTTTTTTTACATCTACTCCTTCAGGTATGGCGTAGGAAAAGATTCTGTCAACATCCTGATTGTGAATGTCAACAATCACAGAAGCATATTTCATTCTTTACCGGGAACGATTGTTCCCTCTTCGAACTCATCAAGAGCCTGAAGTACAGGCTTGAAATCTTCATTGCATTCTTTAAAATCAACAAGAGCTCTTGCGCGCTTTGCAACAATTGATGAAAGTGCATATTTGCATGAAACTTTTGCTTCAACTTCTTTACTTACCGGCTTGTACATAATTTTATCTCCTTTTACTTTACTAAGCTTTTAATATATTCGCTTTTATTATTTACCGTGCATTTTTCAGCACTCATTATAGCTTCAATCTGTTCAACAGTAGAATCAAGCACATCGTTTACAACGGCATACTTATACTCATCAACACGCATCATTTCATCTTTTGCTAAATTGAAGCGTTCCATGATAAGCTCTTCACTCTCTCTTCCTCTGCCTCTTAAACGACTTAACAATTCATCCATACTGGGCGGTGAAAGAAAAATAAGTATACTTTCGGGATACTGTGCCTTTACGTTCATAGCACCGTTCATCTCAATTTCAAGAATTACGTCGTTTCCCTTTTCAAGCTGATTAAAAACGTATTCCTTGGGTGTACCGTAATAACACCCCGAATAACCCTTATTATATTCAAGAAATGCGTTTTCTTTTATCTTATTTTCAAATTCTTCCGTAGAAATATAAAAATACGTTTCGCCATCTTTTTCTCCCGGACGAACCTCACGCGTTGTTGCCGAAATAGACAACTTAATATTTTTATTTCTATCAAGAAGCATTTTGCAAACAGTTCCTTTGCCGCATCCCGAAGGACCACTTATAACAAATAAACTTCCTTTATTGCTCATCTAAATCAATATCCCCCTGTTCTTTTAATCTACCAAATATTGTTTCAGGCAAAACCGACGAAAGAACTATCTGTGCGTTATCAGTAATAATTACAGCACGTGTCCTTCTTCCGCAGGTAGCATCTATCACACGTTCTTTACTATCCTGAATCATTCTTCTGATAGGCGCAGAATCAGGTGAAACGATTGCAACAATTTTGGATGAAGT